>NZ_JBVIBK010000007.1:251214-314079 GCF_055573455.1 Streptomyces sp. NPDC030183 | reverse complement strand
GCCACGGCGATCTGGCACAACTGGACCACCGGAGCCACAGTCAAACGCTCGCTGATCGCGTACGACCACTGAAGACATCCGACTCATTCATCTAGTGCCACACTTCCAGATCCGACGCGACCCGGAGGAGCCACCGCCGACCATGGAAAGCACCGCAGCCACCTCGCTGGCCAGCCTGTGGGACGAGGTCTTCGGCACCCAGCCCGACCCCGACATCTGGGTCGTCCTCGCCACCGCGGTGGCCGCGCTCGCCGCGGTCGTCCCGCACGGCGTCTGGCGGCTCTCACGCAACGCCATCACCATCGCTCACGAGGGCGGCCATGGCCTGGTCGCCCTGCTCACGGGCCGCACCCTGACCGGCATACGCCTCCACTCCGACACCAGCGGTCTCACCGTCAGCCGCGGCAAGCCCACGGGCCTCGGCATGATCCTCACCGCGGCGGCCGGTTACACCGCTCCCCCGCTCCTCGGTCTCGGCGGCGCCGCCCTCCTCGGATCCGGCCGCATCACTCTGCTGCTGTGGCTCGCCACGATCCTCCTCGTCGCCATGCTGATCATGATCCGGAACGCGTACGGCGCCCTCACGGTCCTGGTCACCGGCGGCACCTTCGTCGTCGTCTCCTGGCTCACCGGGCCCCAGGTCCAGGCGGCCTTCGCGTACGCGGTGGTCTGGTTCCTCCTCCTGGGCGGTGTGCGCCCCGCCTTCGAACTCCAGGCCAAGCGCCGGCGCGGCGGAGCGGGCGACTCCGACGCGGACCAGCTCTCCCGACTGACCCACGTACCGGCGATCATGTGGCTGCTGATGTTCCACGTGGTGTCGGTGTGCGCGCTGCTGGGCGGCGGAAGGTGGCTCCTGAGGCTGTGACGGCCGACGGTGACCGCCTGTTGTGATGGCCTGCTGTGACGATCGGTCGTGACCGCCGTGCGACGCGCGCCGCGATCGGCCACGGCGGACGCGCGGGGACCGGCGACGCACGTCAACCGGCTGAGACCGGCGGCCCGAACCCCCACTAAAGTGGGCCCATGGCCCTGAACGCACAGCCCGCCCTTTGGCCCGCCCCGCACGCGAGCGGAGCCGTCGACGCGACGGTCCACGTGCCCGGGTCCAAGTCCGTCACCAACCGCGCCCTCGTCCTGGCCGCCCTCGCCAGCGAGCCGGGCTGGCTGCGCCGCCCCCTCCGCTCCCGTGACACCCTCCTGATGGCGGCCGCCCTGCGGGCGATGGGCGTCGGCATCGAGGAGACGGTGTCGTCCAGTTCCTCGGCCACCAGCGGCTCCGCGGTGTCCGGCGAGGCGTGGCGCGTCCTGCCCGCCGGGCTGCGCGGCCCGGCCACGGTCGACGTCGGCAACGCCGGTACGGTGATGCGCTTCCTGCCCCCGGTGGCGGCGCTCGCCGACGGCCCCATCCGCTTCGACGGCGACCCGAGGTCCTACGAGCGTCCCCTGAACGGCGTGATCGACGGCCTGCGCGCGCTCGGCGCCCGGATCGACGACGACGGCCGCGGCGCCCTGCCCCTGACGGTGCACGGCAGCGGCGCCCTGGACGGCGGTCCCGTGGAGATCGACGCCTCGTCCTCCTCGCAGTTCGTGAGCGCGCTCCTGCTGTCCGCGCCCCGCTTCAACCAGGGCGTGGAGGTCCGGCACATCGGCTCGACACTGCCCTCCATGCCGCACATCCGGATGACCGTCGACATGCTGCGCTCGGTCGGCGCCCAGGTGGACACCCCCGAGTCGGGCGGCGAGCCCAACGTCTGGCGGGTCACGCCGGGCGCACTGCTCGGCCGTGACCTGACGATCGAGCCGGACCTGTCCAACGCCCAGCCGTTCCTGGCGGCGGCCCTGGTGACCGGCGGCAAGGTCGTCGTCCCCGACTGGCCCGCGCGCACCACCCAGCCCGGTGACCAGCTCCGTGAGATCTTCACCGAGATGGGCGGTTCCTGCGAACTCACCGAGTACGGGCTGGTCTTCACCGGTTCCGGCGCCATCCACGGCATCGACGTGGACCTGGGCGAGGTGGGTGAGCTGACCCCCGGCATCGCGGCGGTGGCAGCCCTCGCCGACTCCCCGTCGACCTTGCGCGGCGTCGCCCACCTCCGCCTCCACGAGACGGACCGGCTGGCCGCGCTCACCAAGGAGATCAACGAACTCGGCGGCGACGTCACCGAGACCGCCGACGGCCTCCACATCCGCCCGCGTCCGCTGCACGGCGGTGTCTTCCACACCTACGACGACCACCGCATGGCCACCGCCGGCGCGATCATCGGACTGGCGGTGAAGGACGTCCGCATCGAGAACGTGGCGACGACGGCCAAGACGCTGCCCGACTTCCCCGAGCTGTGGGCCGGGATGCTCGGGAACTGACGGGCGGACGACGATCATGCGCCGCTACGGCAAGCACACCGACGAGGACGACATCCGGACCCGTCCCAACCGCAAGGGCAACCGCCCCCGCACGAACATCCGCCCGAAGCACGAGGACGCCGCGGACGGCATGGTCCTCACCGTCGACCGGGGCCGGCTGACCTGCCTCGTCGAGGACCGGATCGTGATCGCGATGAAGGCCCGTGAACTGGGCCGCAAGGCCGCGGTCGTCGGCGACACGGTCGCCCTGGTCGGAGACCTCTCCGGCAAGAAGGACACCCTCGCCCGTATCGTCCGCATCGCCGAGCGCACGTCGGTGCTGCGCCGCACGGCCGACGACGACGATCCGTACGAGCGCGTCGTCGTCGCCAACGCCGACCAGCTCGCCATCGTGACCGCCCTCGCCGACCCCGAGCCCCGTCCCCGGCTGATCGACCGTTGTCTGGTCGCGGCGTACGACGGCGGCCTCGACCCCCTGCTCGTGCTGACCAAGTCGGACCTCGCCTCCCCCGACAAGCTCCTGGAGCTGTACGGGGACCTCGACATCCCGTTCGTGGTGACGAGCCGCGAGGAGCTGGAGCAGGGCGCCGCGGCCGACCGGGTGCGCGCGCACCTCGACGGCAAGGTCACGGCGTTCGTGGGTCACTCCGGCGTCGGCAAGACGACCCTCGTCAACGCGCTCGTCCCCGAGGACCGGCGCCGGACGACGGGTCATGTCAACGCGGTCACGGGCCGCGGTCGGCACACCACGACCTCGGCGCTGGCCCTTCCCCTCGCGGACTCCGACGGCGGCTGGGTGGTGGACACCCCCGGCGTGCGCTCCTTCGGCCTCGCCCACGTCGACCCCACGCGGGTCATCCACGCCTTCCCCGACCTGGAGGCGGGCACCGAGGGCTGCCCGCGCGCGTGCAGCCACGACGAGCAGGACTGCGCGCTGGACCAGTGGGTCGCCGACGGGCAAGCGGACCCGGCGCGGCTGTACTCCCTGCGCAGACTGCTCTCGACACGCGAACGACGGGAAGGCGACTGACCTCCGCGTTGTTTGCGCCCCCCTCCACCCGGTAAGTGCATAATCGCACCGAGTCTGATCCAGACCGGACGAGACCTGAAGAGATCAGGCGGGATCGGACGAAGCGGTCACGGAACATGGGGACACGGGAGGACGAGACATGGCGTGGCTGCTGGTTGTCGTGGCGGGTCTGCTCGAGACCGGCTTCGCCGTCTGTCTGAAGCTCTCGCACGGATTCACCAGACTCTGGCCCACCATCGCCTTCTGCGTCTTCGCCCTCGGCAGCTTCGGCCTGCTCACCCTCTCCCTGAAGAAGCTCGACGTCGGCCCGGCCTACGCGGTCTGGACGGGCATCGGCGCGGCCGGCACGGCGATCTACGGAATGATCTTCCTCGGCGACGTCGTGTCCACCCTGAAGATCGTCTCGATCAGCATGGTCATCGCGGGCGTCATCGGACTCCAGCTCTCCGGGTCGGCGCACTAGCCGACGGGCGTGGAGCGGGGCGCCGGCTAGGACCTGCTCAGCTGGCGTGGCAGCGCGGTCCGCACCAGATCGGTGACTCCGCCCTCGCCCGGGGGCGCCGCGACGCAGGACAGGGCGAGGCGGACGGCGAGTTCACAGGAGCGTGCCAGCTCCACCGTGTCCGACTTGGCCGTGCCGGGCGGCGCCAGCGCGGCCACGGCCCGGTCGCGGACAAGCGCCACGAAGTCGGAGGGCGCGGGCAACGGCCCGTCGGCGCGGCGCTGCGCGGGCACCACGGAGGACGAGGGCACCGCCGAGAGCGTGAGGGCCGGCAGGCGCTCGCTCCAGCAGCCGGTGAGCATGGCCCGTACGAGCAGGTTGTTCCGGGAGGCCGCCACGGTCCACTCGGCGGTCGCGGCGAGCCGCTCCCGGTGGTCGACGGGGGTGGCCAACGCCCGCTCGACGCCCGCGAGGTAGCCGTCCGCCTCCCTGCGGACCAGGGCCCGGGCGAGCCCTTCCTTGCTGCCGAACTCGTTGTACAGCGTCTGGCGTGACACTCCGGCCACCGCCGCCACGTCCACCATCCGCACGGTGGACCACGGGCGGCGCACCAGCGCCGTGTAAGCGGCGTCCAACAAGGATTCCCGCGCTGCAGGCATCATCGCCTCCCTGATACGAGCGGGCGGCTCTGGCCCTCAGATTTGACGCGCATCAACCCACTGTCAAGGGTTCGCGACAGCACCTACGGGCGCACTTCGGCCACCATGCGCGGGCCGGCGGAACGCCCGGAGGATCACGTCGGCGTCAGGTACCCGCACAGCGGCCCTTCGCACCACCCGGGGCGCCCGGTCCCCTCCGGGCGCCCCTACCCCGGGCCCCCTGTGGCCCCGCACCGACCTCGGCAGATACCGTCTGCCACATGGCCGACTACCTCGACGACCTCCGCTTCGCCCACGTCCTCGCGGACGCCGCCGACGCGAGCACCATGTCCCGCTTCAAGGCCCTCGACCTCAAGGTGGAGACGAAGCCCGACATGACCCCGGTGAGTGAGGCCGACAAGGCCGCCGAGGAACTCATCCGCGGCCATCTCCAGCGCTCCCGCCCCCGGGACGCGATCCTCGGGGAGGAGTACGGCGTCGAGGGCACCGGGCCCCGCCGCTGGGTCGTCGACCCGATCGACGGCACCAAGAACTACGTCCGCGGCGTGCCGGTGTGGGCCACCCTGATCTCGCTGATGGAGGCGGGCGAGGGTGGCTACCAGCCCGTCGTCGGCGTGGTCTCCGCGCCGGCCCTGGGCCGCCGCTGGTGGGCGGCCAAGGGGCACGGCGCCTTCACCGGCCGCAGCCTCAGCTCGTCCTCCCGCCTGCACGTCTCCCGTGTCTCGAAGCTGGCGGACGCGTCCTTCGCGTACTCCTCCCTCAGCGGCTGGGAGGACCGCGGCAGCCTGAACGGCTTCCTGGACCTGACCCGCGAGGTGTGGCGCACGCGCGCGTACGGCGA
The DNA here is from genome assembly GCF_055573455.1 of Streptomyces sp. NPDC030183. Classification (NCBI taxonomy): domain Bacteria; kingdom Bacillati; phylum Actinomycetota; class Actinomycetes; order Kitasatosporales; family Streptomycetaceae; genus Streptomyces; species Streptomyces sp. NPDC030183. Next base: position 308,746 of record NZ_JBVIBK010000007.1, on the reverse strand, counting down.
CTTCTGGCCGTACATGATGGTGGCCGAGGGCTCGGTCGACCTCTGCGCCGAACCCGAGCTGTCCCTGTGGGACATGGCCGCCAACGCGATCATCGTCACCGAGGCGGGCGGCTCCTTCACCGGCCTCGACGGCCGCCCCGGCCCGCACAGCGGCAACGCGGCGGCCTCGAACGGCCTGCTCCACGACGAACTGCTGGGGTATCTGAACCAGCGGCGCTGAACCGTTGCGCGAGCGGCTGTGGAGTGATCCCGGGGCGCCCCTGAACTGACCACGCGCGCCCCCTTGTTGACCCTCTCTTTGCCTGCGAAGCTGACAGTCCCCCCACTTGTGAACTTGTGCAGTCCTCAACTGCAGCCCTCAACAGGCGCGCGGACGCGCCGCCCTGACGGACTGCCACGGGTTCCCCAGGAGGTGACCGCACTCCATGCTCGTCCGCGACGCAATGAGCACCGTGGTTCTCACCATCGGCCCCGACCACACCCTCCGCCAGGCCGCCGCCCTGATGTCCGCACGCCGGGTGGGCGCGGCCCTGGTCCTCGACCCCGACGCCGGCGGACTCGGCATCCTCACCGAACGCGACGTCCTCAACTCCGTCGGTCTGGGCCAGAGCCCGGACATCGAGCGTGCCCACGCCCACACCACCAACGACGTCGTGTTCGCCGCGCCGTCCTGGACCCCGGAGGAGGCCGCCCGCGCCATGGCCCACGGCGGCTTCCGGCATCTGATCGTGCTCGACGAGGCCGCGCCCGTCGGCATCGTCTCCGTCCGCGACATCATCCGCTGCTGGGCCCCGGCGCGGCAGCACGCGCCGGCGTGACCTCGATCGGGCCGGGACCCGAAGGAGTCCCGGCCCGTCCCGACGGCAAGCGGTCCAACCCTGGACGGCCGCACAGGGCCTGGACAGCGGCCTCCAGGCGCTTGCCGGGGTCCGGTCGGTGCCGTCCGCCGCTCTCCGACCGAGGTCAGCACCTGTTTCCCATACAAGATCCTACATTGGACAAAGTCCAAATCAATGCCTATTCCAAATTCACACCTGTTCGGAATCTGTCCCCTTTGCTGTTACGATGACCTGTATGAGTGACCTTCTGGAGCGGCTGCGCGGACGCGGATGGCGTATGACCGCGCAGCGGCGTGTCGTGGCCGAGGTCCTCGACGGCGAGCACGTCCATCTGACGGCCGACGAGGTACACGCGCGCGCTGTCGCCAAGCTGCCGGAGATCTCCCGGGCCACCGTTTACAACACCCTGGGCGAGCTGGTCTCCCTGGGCGAGGTGCTCGAAGTCGCGACGGACAAGCGCGCCAAGCGGTACGACCCCAACGCCCACCGCCCTCACCACCACCTGGTCTGCGCGCAGTGCGGCACGATCCGCGACGTCCACCCCACCGGCAACCCCCTGGCGGACCTGCCGGCCTCGGAGCGCTTCGGCTTCACCGTCTCCGACGTCGAGGTGACCTACCGAGGCGTCTGCCCCAACTGCGCGACGGCGTAGCCCGCCCGCCGCACCCAGGAACCCCTGGCGTGGACAGGTCAATCAGGGTCTGGACCCGTCTCACTCGGGTCGTCCGGCGAAGAAGTCCGCGAGGGAAGACGCCAGCGCTTCCGGAGCCTCTTCGGCCACGTGATGCCCGGAGTCGATGCCGTGGCCGCGTACGTCCGGTGCCCACTGCCGCCAGATCTGCACCGGGTCCCCGTACAGGTCCTCGAGGTCGTCCCGGAGCGACCAGAGGACCAGCGCCGGGCACTGGATCCGTCGCCCGGCCGCACGGTCCTCCTCCTCGTGCCGCCGGTCGACGGTGAGACCGGCCCGGTAGTCCTCCAGCATCGCCCGCACCACGTCGGGGTTTCTCGTCGCCGCGCGCCACTCGTCGTAGTTCTCGTGCCCCATGCTCTCGGGGTCACCGCGGTACCAGCTGTCCGGATCGGCGTTGATGACCCGCTCGGGGATGTCCGGCTGGGCGAAGAAGAACCAGTGCCACCACTGCGTGGCGAACTCGGTCGTGATGCGGGACAGGTGCTCGGTGAGGGGCAGATAGTCCATCAGTGCCACCCGCGAGACCGCGTCGGGATGGTCGAGCGCAAGACGCAGCGCGACATCGCCTCCGCGGTCGTGCCCGGCGAGCGCGAACCGGGCATGGCCGAGGAAGCGCATCACCTCGACCACGTCACCGGCGACGGCCCGCTTGGAGTGTCCCTCGTGGTCTGCGGTGGGCGCCGGACCGGTGGACCGGCCGTACCCCCGGAGATCGGGACAGACCACGGTGAACCCGCGTCGGACGAGGAGCGGGGCGACGCGATGCCAGGTCGCAGATGTCCGGGGGTGGCCGTGCAGCAGCACCACCGGCGGCCCTTCCCCACCGTGGCGCAGGAAAATCGATGCTCCATCGACCTGAACCCGCCTGGTCTCAAAGCCCTCGAACAATGCCCGAACCTCCCGCCCGCGCAAGCCGACACAGGCTCCCTCATGCCCGCGCGGATCCCGTTGACACAACTGCCTGGTTCGCCGACGGTGTCGATCTCCCGCCGGGGCTTCGCCGTACAGGGGGCATACACACCGGAGGCATACACACCGAAGGCCCGGAACCTGATCGGTTCCGGGCCTTCGGCCTTGAGTAGCGGGGACAGGATTTGAACCTGCGACCTCTGGGTTATGAGCCCAGCGAGCTACCGAGCTGCTCCACCCCGCGTCGGTAAACGCAACCTTACGTGGCCCCGTCGACCAGCGCAAATCGCTTGACCGCCGGGCGGACGCGCGCGGGCACGCCGCACCCACTGCCAGGCACCCGCCCGTCGGCCTACGCCGACAGTTCCTGTCGCAGCGCGTCCCGCAGGCGCGCCGCCCGCTCGGTCACTTCCGCAGGTCCGAGTGCCACGGCCCGATCGGCCCACCGCTTGCCCTCGACCAGCTCACCCCGACGCGCGTAGACGAGGGCGAGCCGCAACGCCGCCCGCCCGTGCCCCGCGTCCGCGGCCCGGGCCCACCACACGGCGGCCTCCGGCTCGCTCCCCTCGCGTGCCAGCAGCAGCCCCAGGTTGAACGCGCCGTTGCGCGATCCGGCCTCGGCGGCGAGCCGGTACCACCGCGCCGCCTCGACGACGTCCCCCCGCCCCGCGGCCAGCATCCCGACGCGCACCTGCGCCCGCCGATGCCCCTGCGACGCGGCCCTCTCGTACCACTCCTCGCACTCGTTCTTCTCCCGCACGGGCTCCCCCAGCTCATGCGCGGGCGCGGGCGGGCGGCGCGCGTCGAGCACGGCGGCGAGCCGGTACGCGGCCTCGGCGCTCCCCCCGCCGGCGGCACACCGCAGATGACGCTCGGCAGCCCGCTCGTCGCCCTCCCGCAGGCGCGCGATGGCGACCTGGAGCGCTGCCTCGGTGTGCCCGGCGGCGGCCGCCCGTTCGTACCAGACGAGCGCGGTCACGTCGTCGCCCCGTCCGGCGTGCAGAATGCCGAGGTTGAACGCGGCGTCCACGCTGCCTGCCTCCGCGGCCTTGGAGAACCACGGTTCGGCCCCGGCCGTGTCACCGACCTGGAGCAGCAGGATGGCCAGCGCGTTCGCCGCCTCCCGGTGCCCGGCGTAGGCGGCCCGCCGGTACCACTGCTCGGCCTGCGCGGTCCGGCCCTGCTCGGCGCAGAGCAGCCCGAGGTTGTACGCGCCGTTGACGTCCCCGGCGTCCATCGCGGCCCGGTACCACCGCTCGGCGGTCTGGGTCTCGCCGCGTTCGGCGTGCAGGGCACCCAGGGCGTTCGCGGCGTTGCCGTCGCCGTCCTGGGCGGCCCGCAGCCACCACACGGCCGCGCTCTCGGTGTCGCCCGCGTCCCGCAGCAGGAACCCGAGCGCGCAGGCGGCCCGGGGCTCGCCGTCCTTGGCGGAGGTCAGGTACCAGCGCCCGGCCTCCTTGAGCTCACCGCGCCGCTCCAGGATCGCGCCGAGGTGCAGGGCGGCCCGCCGGTGGCCACGCGCGGCGGCCTGGCGGTACCACTGCTCGGCCTCCTCGGCGGCGGTGGGTCCGACACCGTTGTCAGCCCCCGGCTCCCCCGCTCGGACGGCGGAGCGTCCGTCTCGTACGCGGTCCCGTCCTTCGCGTCCGGCGCCGCCCCGGCCGTCGCGCCCACCCTCGCGCCCACCCTCGCGCCCGCCGTCGCGGACGTCCCCTGCGGCCTCCCGGGCGCCCCGTGCGTCTCGTACGCCCCGCGGGTCCCGTACGGCCTCGCGGCTCGCGCCGCCGATCTCCAGTGCGGCGCGGGCGATCCTGCGCCCCTCGCGGACGGCCGCGCGCTCCTCGCGCTCGGCACGATGGTCGAGGGCCCGTGCGAGCCGGTACGCGGCCTCGCGGTGCCCGCGCTCGGCGGCGACGCGCATCCACTTCTCGGAGGCGCCATCGCTGCGGTGTTCGAGCAGGTCGGCGAGGGCGTACGCGCCGAGCGCGTGTCCCTGTTCGGCGGACTGGCGCAGCCAGTACTCGGCGGCCGGCTCGTCGCCGCGTTCGCGGTGGTGGCGTCCGAGCGCGTGGGCGGCGGCCGCGGAACCGGCGACGGCGGCGATCCGCCACCATCCGGCGGCCTCGTCGGGGTACCCCCGCTGATGGAGCAGAACGCCCAGGTTGTTGGCGGCCGCACGGTCCCCGGCGGCGGTCGCGGCCCGCAGATACGGCTCGGCACCGTCGAGGTCGCCACGGCGCAGCAGCATGGCGCCGAGGACGCTCATGGCCTCGGCGTCACCGGCTTCGGCGGCGAGCCGCTGACGCGCCTCCTCGACGGCTTCCCCCGCCTCGTCAGGGTCAGCGACCGGCGCGGAGTCGCCCGCCGAGCGCTGGCGGCCGATGGTCATCTCGGGTTCGGTGGTCAGGATCGACTCCCCCGACGGCTCGGACTCCGCGGGCAGCACGAGGTCGGCAGACGGCGCAACATCGACAGACTGCGCAAACCGCCCTGTCTCCAACAGAGTTGCCTTGTCCCCCATAACGTCCATCGTCGCACCACCTGCAACCTGGGTACACCTCGTATACCGCAGCCATTGAGGTCACTACAGCGTTTTGTCGACTTGCCCACAGAGCGACAAGTCAAACACAGATCAGCTCATATCCCCCGGACAACACGTCGAAGGCCCGGATCCTTTGGAGGATCCGGGCCTTCAACTTCAGTAGCGGGGACAGGATTTGAACCTGCGACCTCTGGGTTATGAGCCCAGCGAGCTACCGAGCTGCTCCACCCCGCGCCGTTGCTCTGCAACCGTATCACGGCGCGGGACGGAGCTCGGAATCACCCGCTCCCAGAGCCCTCGTCGGCGTTCTTGTCGCCCTCGGCGCTCTTGTCGCCCTCGGCGTTCTTGTCGCCGTTCTCACTGCCTCCGGCGCCGCCGGCACCGTCGGCCTTGGACTGCGCCTCCTCGGCCCGCTTCAGCGCGTCCTCGAGGTCCTGCTGGGCGCGGCCGTACGCCTCCCAGTCGCCGTCCTTGAGGGCCTGCTGACCCTCGTCGAACGCCTTCTGGGCGTCCTGCAGGGCCTGTTGGACCGTCGGGTCGCCGGACGTCGGCGGCTCGTCGGTGCCCTCGTCGCCGTCGTCCTTCGGCGGCTCGGGCGTCGAACCCTCCATCTCGAACACCTTGTTGAGCGCGGCGTCGAGGGTGTCCTCGAAGGCCGTGTTGCCGCCGTAGGTGACGAGGACCTTGCGCAGCAGCGGGTACTTGAGGCCGCCGCCTCGCACATAGACGGGTTCCACGTAGAGCAGTCCGCCGTCGAGCGGGACCGTCAGGAGGTTGCCGTACTCGACCTGTGAGTCACCTCTCTTGAGGAGGCTGATGGTCTCGGCGATGTCCTGTTCGGAGTTGAACTGGCTCTGGACCTGTTTGGGACCGTCGATCGGTTCGCTCGTCGGCAGTTTCAGGACCGTGATCTTGCCGTAGTCCGGTGTTCCCGCCTCGGCGTTGACCGACACGAAGGCGCTCAGGTTGTCCCGGCCGTTCGGTGTGAGCGTCGTGGTCAGGGAGAACGCCTGCGCCTGCTGACCCGGCAGCTTCATGCTCAGGTAGTACGGCGGCACCGCGTTGCCGGAGGTGTTGGTCGGGTCGTCCGGGACCTGCCACACCTCGCTACCGCTGAGGAACGTCTCCGCGTCCTTCACGTGGTAGCGGGTGAGCAGTTCACGCTGGACCTTGAACAGGTCCTGCGGGTACCGCAGATGGGCCTCCAGCGACTTGGAGATCGCCGTCTTGGGCTCCACCGTGTCCGGGAACGCCTTCATCCAGGTCTTCAGGACCGGGTCCTGGGTGTCCCACTGGTAGAGCTTGACCTCGCCGGTGTACGCGTCGACGGTCGCCTTCACCGAGTTGCGGATGTAGTTGACCTGGTTCTGCTGGGCCACCACCGCGCGCTGGCTGTTGTCGGCGGTCAGCGAGTCGGCCGTCGTGTCGCCGAGGGTGGTGCGGGAGGCGTACGGGTAGCCGTTGGTCGTGGTGTACGCGTCGACGATCCACTGGATCTTCCCGTCGACGACGGCCGGGTAGGCGTCGCCGTCGATGGTCAGCCAGGGGGCGACCGCCTCGACGCGCTCCTTGGGCGTGCGGTTGTACAGGATCCGCGAACCCTCGCCGATGGCACCGGAGTAGAGGATCTGCGGCTCGCTGAACGCCGCCGCGTACGCCGCCCGGTTGATCGGATTGGAGAGGTTGACCCCGCTGTCGCCCTTGTAGCTGGTGGTCTTCTCACCGCTGTCGTCGGAGTAGTCGATCTCCTTCTGGGGACCGCCGACGATGGAGTACTGGGTGGTCTTCTCGCCGTAGTAGATCCGCTGCTGGTACTCGCCCAGAGTGCCCTTGGACGGCAGGTCGGACTCCGTGAACACCGGACGGCCGCCGGAGGTGGCCTCGGTGCCCTTGGCGGCGACGACGCCGTAGCCGTGGGTGTAGCGGAAGTGGTCGTTGATCCAGTTGTTCTTGGGGATACCGGCCAGGTTCAGCTCACGCAGACCGATGACCGTGTCCTGCTCCGCGCCGTTCTCACCGCTGTACCGGTCGACGTCCAGATTCGTGGGGAACGCGTAGTAGTTCCTCATCTGCTGGAGCTGCTGGAACGTCGGCGAGACGATGTTCGGGTCGAGCAGGCGGATGCTCGCGGCGCCGTCGGCGTCCTTGCGCAGCTTGGCCTTGTCGGTGGTGTCGCCCGTGCCCGAGTACTCCTGGACCGTGGTGCCGTCGATCCCGTACGCCTGCCGGGTCGCCTTGAGGTTCTCCTCGACGTACGGCGCTTCCTTGGCCTGCTCGTTCGGCTGGACCTGGAACTTCTGCACGATCGCCGGGTACAGCCCGCCGATGAGGATCGCGGAGAGCACCATCAGGCCGAAGCCGATGACGGGCAGCTGCCAGGTGCGCCGCCAGATGGTGGCGAAGAAGAGCAGGGCGCAGATGACGGCGATGCAGAACAGGATCGTCTTGGCCGGCAGATACGCGTTGGCGTCGACGTACCTGAGACCCGTCCAGTTGCCCGTCGCCTTGAAGTCGCTGGACTTCACCGCGAGGCCGTACCGGTCGAGCCAGTACGCGATCGCCTTCAGGGCGACGAAGATGCCGAGGAGCACCGACAGGTGCCCGGTGGCCGCGGCCGTGGCGCGCGCGCCCGGGGAGGTGACCCGCAGGCCGCCGTACAGGTAGTGCGTGAGCGCGGCGGCGATCACCGACAGCACGGCGGCGGCGAAGCCGAAGCCGAGCAGGAAGCGGTACCAGGGCAGGTCGAACGCGTAGAAGGAGACGTCCAGGTTGAACTGGGGGTCCTTCTGTCCGAAGGACACGCCGTTGACCCACATCAGCCATGTGCGCCACTGCCCGGAGGCGGAGGCTCCGGCGATCAGACCGACCAGGGCGGTGATCCCGAGGAGCAGCCACTTCTTGTAGGGCGCGATGCCCATGCGGTACCGGTCGAGGCTCTGCTGCTCCATCGACATGGCGCTCAGCGGCGGGCGCAGCCGGTGGGCCAGCCAGATGTTGAAGCCGACCGCGGCCGCCATCAGCAGTCCGAAGACGAAGAAGAGCCCGATCTTCGTCCACAGCGTGGTCGTGAAGACGGACGAGTAGTTCACCGACCGGTACCAGAGCCAGTCCGTCCAGAACCCCGCGAACATGACGAACGCCATGCCGAGCGCGGCAAGGACGCCCAGCGTCATGAGCAGGGTCCGGACACGCCGGGACGGTCGGCCGACTCTGATCCGCGGCCCCGTCGGGCCTCCGCCGCGGTCCGGCATCTGGAAAGCCAAGGTGCGCACCTCGAAAATCGCTGTCGATATGTCGGGACCGCGTCTACGGACCCTTCAGCGGGCCCCCTGGTCGTAGGAGCCTCACCTATTGCAACTTACTCACGCTTTACTCGGTTCCCGCTTCGGGTAACGAACGAGGCAGGATTGTGACCATGTCCAACACTCCCATGGCAGCGAACCCGCTCACCCGGGCCGTACTCGAGATCGACGAGTACGCCTCGGGCCTCGGCTGGGACCAGCCCGCTCGCCTCTTCGCCCTCGTCGACACCGCGCGCCTCAAGGCCCAGGAGCCCGCGCTCGCGTCCCAGCTCGGTCTGGAGGACGAGTCCGAGACCAGCGGTCTCACCCCGATCGAGCAGGACGAGATCCCCACCGGCAAGGCACTGGACGAGTTCCTCGGCACGATCGCCTGGCCCGACGCGGTGGTCGGCTGCGCGCTGACCGTGGAGCGGCTGATGCTGCCGCCGTCCGTCGAGGCGTCCGTCCCGGACCACCTCGACGGCGCCCGCCTCACCGAGTGGGTCGCCTCCCACCCGGAGCGCCAGGAGGTCCGCATGACGGTGGCGGTCCTGCGGGACGGCTCCCGTGAGTCCGCGCTGCGCCTGCGCGAGAAGGACTCCCCTACGGAGGTCCTCACCGGCCCCGAGCTGGTGCCGGGACTGGCCGAGGCGCTCACGGCGACGTTCGCGGACTGATCATGCCGTACGGCGGTGGGGGCGCCCCCTGGTGACGGGGCGCCCCCACACGCGCGTGCGCGTCGGCTTCGGCCGGGGCGCCGCCGGCCGGGGGCGAGGGTGTCAGCCCTTGGTCGTGCACTTCGGCAGGGCGGAGGTGTTTCCGGAGCGGATGTCCTTCAGGGCGCCGAGGGCGTCCTCGATGGTGTCGACCTTGACCAGGGTGAGCCCGTCCGGGGTGTCCTTGGCGGCCGCGGCGCAGTTGTCCTCGGGCGTCAGGAAGTACTGGGCGCCCTTGCCGCGCGCGCCGACCGTCTTCATCTCGATGCCGCCGATGGGGCCGACCTTGCCGGTGTCGTCGATCGTGCCGGTGCCGGCCACGAACTTGCCACCGGTGAGATTGCCCGGCGTCAGCTTGTCGTAGATACCGAGGGCGAACATCAGTCCGGCGCTGGGGCCGCCGACGTCGGCGAGCTTGATGTCGATGGTGAACGGGAACGTGTGGTCGGTCCCGGCGGAGATCCCGACGATCGCCCGCTCCTCGCCCGTGTCGTCGGACTTGGCGGTCCTGATCGTGATCTTCCGGGTCTCGGTCGCCGTGGTGTTCTTCTTCTCGGCGGCGGCCTGCGCCTTGGCGGGCACGATGACGAACTCGACGTTCTCGCCCGGTTTGTGCTTGGTGACCTGTTTCGCGACGTCCTCGGGTGCCTTGATCGCCGTGCCGTCGACGGACTTGATCACGTCACCGGCGTGCAGCCTGCCCTCGGCCGGGGAGCCCTTGACGACGGTGGAGACGATCACCCAGGACTTCACCGGGATGTCCAGCTGCTTCAGGGCGGCGACCTTGGCGCTCTCCTGGGACTGGCTGAACTCCTCGGCGTTCTCCTGGCTGGACTGCTCCTCCGTCTTGCCGTCCGGGTACAGCGTGTCGTGGGGGACGACCTTGTTGTCGTGTGTCAGCCAGCCGTAGACGGCCTCGACGAGGTTCATCTTGTAGTCGGCGCTCGTGACCCGGACCGTGGTCATGTTCAGGTGACCGGTCGTCGGATACGTCTTGTGCCCCGAGATCTGCAGTACCGGCTCGCCGCCGTGCTTCCCCAGCGTGTTCACCGTCGGCCCCGGCGACATCTCCGAATAGGGCACGGGAATGAGCACTCCCGCGCACAGGATCGCGATCAGCATCAGGGTGGAGGCGAGCATCGTCGCGGTGCGGCGTGGCATGGAACGACAGTACGGGACATGCCTGTAAGTGCACTGTCCGGGCCGCCGTCCGGGCCGCCGGGCGGGCCGTCGGTCCCGGGACGACGGGAGCGGATCGGGGCGGCGGGAGCGGTGGCGGGGCGGCGGGGCGCGCGGTGGCGTCAACCGCCGGTGTGGGACCTCTCCATGGCCTCACGGAACCGTGTGTAGCCGGCGAGCTCGGTGCCGTCCTCGATGCTCTTGCGGTTCCGGCTGACCCAGCCACCCCACAGTCCGGCACCGATCGCAGCCACAAGTGGAATCAGCAACCAGGCGAGCGCCGCCATGCCGACCTCCCAACCCCATTCACGCGACCGCAACTGACTGATCAGCAGATTATCCGTCCGCACCGTCAACGCTCACGCTGGGGGGCGGGTTACGCAACCGGAACGCGAATGGTTTCATCCCGGTCACGCCACCCGGGTGTCCCGGGGCTCCTGACGGGAGTTCTGACGGGTTCCTCCGAGGCTCCCGCGAGAACGCTCAGCAGGCCCCGACCCACTCCTCGGTCCCGTCGGAGAACTTCTGGTGCTTCCAGATGGGCACCTCGTGCTTCAGATCGTCGATGAGCTTGCGACACGCCTCGAACGCCTCGCCGCGGTGCGGGCACGACACGGCGACGACCACCGCGAGGTCCCCCACCTTCAGGCTGCCCACCCGGTGCACGGCCGCGAGCGCCCGCACCGGATGGTCGGCGACCACCTTCTCCGCGATCCGCCGCATCTCCGCCTCGGCGGTCGGGTGACACGAATAGCCCAGTTCGTCGACGTCGGCTCCCCCGTCGTGGTTCCGCACCGTCCCCACGAACAGCGCGGTCCCCCCGGCGGCGTCGTCCCCGACGGCCCGGAAGACCTCGTCCACGGAGAGCGGGGTCTCCCGGATGCCGATCAGCTTGATGGGCTCCTCGGCCCCCTGCTCACCGGGGTGATCGTTCATCGCTGCCATACCTCCATCGTGCCCCACTGGGCCCGGCCCCGACATGGTCGGATCAGCAGGCACACGCGCGTGCGTGCTTGTCACGTCCTACAGGGTGGGCACCTTCGTGTCCTGCAGGGTGGGCACCTTCGTGTCCTGCAGGGTGGGCACCTTCGTGCCGGATCGCGCTCTCGTCCACCGTCCGGCGGGGCGCGCCGTCACAGTCTGCGTCGAGCCTTCCGGGCCCGCCGCACCAACGCCGCCGTACCCAGCAGCGCGACCGTCGCGCCCGCGGCGCCCGCTGCCGTCGCGTCCTTCCGCCCCAGCCGGCGCCCGGCGACGGTGTGCCGCCCGGACACCTCCTCCAGCAGTTCGGCGAGTACTTCCTCGTTCGTCCACTGTGGCCGCCACCCGGCCTCGTGCAGCCGGCTCCCGCTGACGACCCACGGGTACATCGTGTACGCCAGGTCCCCGGCCGGCGACGGGGTGAGCCCGATGCGGTGCAGTCGGGCCGCGGCCCCGAGGGCCACCGCGGACGGCAGCTCCATGCGGCGGATCCCGCTGAGCTCCTCGACCTCCTCCTGCTCCAGCCAGCCCTCGCATCCCACGGCCAGTTCCCCGTCGACCTTCTCCAGGACGGCGTACTCCAGCGCCCCGCACAGGTCCTCGACGTGGCAGAACTGCCAGGCGGGCCGCGACCCGGCCACCACCAGCAGCCGGGGCGACTCGAAATACCTGGTCAGGGCGGTGTCCGTTCCGCCGACGAGGACGGCGGGCCGTACGACGGTGACATTGAGGCCCGGATGGGCGCGCGGCGCCCGGCGTGCGAGGCGCTCGATCTCCAGCAGGTCGCCCACCCCGGTGGCCTCCGCGGTCGCCCGCAGCTCGGCGTCCTCGGAGAGCGGCAGCTCGTTGTCGGGCAGCGCCCCGTAGACCATGGCGGACGTGCACAGCACGACCCGGTGCACCCCGGCCGCGGCGGCCGCCGTGAGAACGGTCTGCGTGCCCCGCACGTTGTACGCGCTGCGTGCCGCCGGGTCCGCGCCCAGGTCGAGGTCGACCGCGAGGTGCACCACGACGTCCGCGCCGCGCAGCTTGTCGGCGATCGCCGGGTCCCTTACGTCCAGGATGTGCCACTGGGCGGCCGCGCACTCGCCCCGCCGCTCGTCGATGGCGATGACCTGCCGGACCTCGTCGGACGCGGCGAGCCGCTCGGTGAGCAGCGCACCTACCCCGGACGCGGCGCCGGTGACCGCGACGACGGGCCCGCGCACGGCGGAGCTGGTTGAGTGGTTTCGCGCTGCGCGAACCTGCGGATCTGGGGAACTCACCGGGCGTCTCCAGCGGTTGTCTTCAGTACGAACGCGGGTGACGCGTACGTACCAGGTGGCATCCATCCTGCCGCAGGCCTTCGGTCGGCGGAGCACCGAGGCCCGAACGCGCCGCGGTGTCTACGCTGGGTGGTGTTCGGGCAGCCGTGCCGTCGGTGGAGCCGACGGCCCTATCAGCCGAGGAATCCCGTGAGTGACACCCCATTCGGATTCGGCCTTCCGCCGGAGGAGCCGGACGACGGCGACGAGGGCAAGAAGAAGGACCAGCAGAGCGGTGGTGGTCAGGGGCCTGCCAACCCGTTCGGCTTCGGCTTCCCCGGCGCCGGCGGACCCGGTGCCGACAATCCGTTCGCCGCGATGTTCGGTTCCATGAACCCCACCGACCTGGGCGCCGCCTTCCAGCAGCTGGGCCAGATGCTCTCGTACGAGGGCGGCCCGGTGAACTGGGACATGGCCAAGCAGATCGCCCGTCAGACGGTCGCCCAGGGCACCGCCGACGGCACCAAGGACACCAGCGTCGGCCCCGCCGAGCGCACCGCAGTCCAGGAGGCCGTCCGCCTGGCCGACCTGTGGCTGGACGACGCGACGTCCCTGCCGTCCGGCGCCGGGTCCGCCGTGGCGTGGAGCCGCGCGGAGTGGGTGGAGGCCACCCTGCCCGCCTGGAAGGAGCTCGTCGACCCGGTGGCCGAGCGCGTCGGCGGCGCCATGGGCGACATCCTGCCGGAGGAGATGCAGGCCATGGCGGGCCCGCTGATCGGCATGATGAAGTCGATGGGCGGAGCCATGTTCGGCCAGCAGATCGGCCAGGCCGTGGGGGTGCTCGCGGGCGAGGTCGTCGGCTCGACCGACGTCGGCCTGCCCCTCGGCCCGGCCGGCAAGGCCGCCCTGCTGCCGGCCAACGTGGAGGCGTTCGGCAAGGACCTCGGCATCGCCCAGGACGAGGTGCGGCTCTACCTCGCCCTGCGCGAGGCGGCCCACCAGCGGCTCTTCGCCCATGTGCCGTGGCTGCGCTCGCATCTGTTCGGCGCGGTCGAGGGCTACGCGCGCGGGATCAAGGTCGACACGGCCAAGCTGGAGGACGTGGTCGGACAGTTCGACCCGCAGAACCCCGAGGAGCTCCAGCAGGCGCTCCAGCAGGGCATGTTCCAGCCGGAGGACACCCCTGAGCAGAAGGCCGCCCTCGCCCGTCTGGAGACGGCCCTGGCGCTGGTGGAGGGCTGGGTGGACGCGGTGGTGCACGCCGCCGCGAAGCCGCGGCTGTCGTCCGCCGACGCGCTGCGCGAGACCCTGCGCCGGCGCCGTGCCACGGGTGGCCCGGCCGAGCAGACGTTCGCCACGCTGATCGGCCTGGAGCTGCGCCCGCGCCGTCTGCGCGACGCCTCCCGGCTGTGGGCCTCCCTCACCGACGCACGCGGGGTCGACGGCCGGGACGCCCTGTGGGCCCACCCGGACATGCTGCCCAACGCCTCCGACCTGGACGACCCCGACGGCTTCGTCCACCGCGAGCAGATGGACTTCTCCGAACTGGACAAGATGCTCGGCGAGGCCGCGTCCGGTTCCGGCTCCACCGAGCGGCCTGATCTGAAGAAGTCCGATGAGCGGCCGGACCCGGAGAAGAAGGACGACGACACCGAGTGAGCCTGTACGACGACGCGGTCCTCGTGCTGAAGGGCTACGAGGACCAGCCGGAGCTGTGCCAGACGTACCTCGACCATCTGGCCGAGCACCCGGACGGCATCTGGAAGGCATGCGGCGCCGGGCACATCACGGCGAGCGGTTTGGTGATCGACCCCGAGCGAGGACGGGTCCTCCTCACGCTCCACCGCAAGCTGCGGATGTGGCTGCAGATGGGCGGCCACTGCGAGCCTGAGGACACCACCCTCGCGTCCGCCGCCCTGCGCGAGGCGACGGAGGAGTCCGGCGTCACCGGCCTGACCCTGCTGCCGGGCGGGCCGGTGCGCCTGGACCGCCATCCGATCCCGGCGCCCTGCCACTGGCACTACGACGTCCAGTACGCGGTGCTGGCGCCCCACGAGGCCGAGCACCTGGTCAGCGACGAGTCGCTCGACGTGCGCTGGTTCCCCTACGACGAGGTGGCGCGGGTGGCGGACGAGTCGGTCGTACGGCTGCTGGAGGCGACGCTGGCGCGGCTCTGACCGCACGGCCCCGCCAGGGCTGCCACGGCAGGGCTGGACGACATGTGTAAGGGGCGACCACCTTGGTGGTCGCCCCTTACATACGTGCCTCCTGGGCACGCTTCCGCTGCCCGGCGTGGGATCAGTTGCGGCTGCCGCCGAGGTTGTTCCCGCTCAGTCCGCCCGCGCCCATGCCGAACTGCCCGAGCACCCCGGACGTACGGACGTGCTGCGGCGGCAGCAGCTCGCTCGGCTGCACCAGGACGTGCCCGCTGCCGGAGAAGTGCATCTCCCAGCCCTCGCCCGTGGAGCCGCGGCGGCGCCACACCGCTGAGGTCGAGGTCGGCGCCTGGAGCTGGGTGCGCAGCGAGGTGGACCAGGCGATGACGGCGTCCGAGTCGACACAGATGTTCTTCTCGGGGGTCACCTCGAGCGCCAGCGGTTCGCCCGAGGTCATCAGGACGACCTTGCCGCCGCCGGACAGCTCCAGGTTGTACGCACCCGCCGAGGCGACCTCGACGGCGCTGTCCACCGCGACGATGCCGACGTTGAGGGAACCGTCGAACGCCAGGACGGCGGAGGAGTCCACGGTGATGCCGCGGCCGACGTCCATGATGTGCAGGTACTGCGCGAAGTTGGCGAGATACACGATCCCGTTGCCCTTGCAGCGCATGAGTTCCAGGCGCTCACCGGTCATCCGCTCGGCGTTGCGCCAGCTGCGGTTGCGGTACTGGCTGTCGAACTCGACCTGCCCCTCGAAGGCGACCATGGCGCCCTGTCGGGCCAGGACGGGGCTGCTGCCGATGGTGACGTCCGTCTTGAGCAACTGCGGGTTCTGCAGCGTGTAGCGCTCGGTGTGCTCCACCGGGATGTGCGCGAAGAGTGTGCTGTGCATGGTGTGCTGTTCTCCTCTCGGCCCCGGTCAGCCACGGACCTTGAAACGGTCACCGGTGTCCTCGCTGGGCTGGACGACCACGAAGCCCTGCCCCTTGAACCCGATCTGGAAGGCCTCCCCGCTGCCCCGGCCGATGAGCGCTCCGGCCTTGATGGTGCGGCGGGCCTTCATGTCGAGGCCGTCGGTCCAGGCGATCAGCGCGTCCGGGTCGACGTACGTCTCCCGTTCGGCGCAGTCGAGGGAGATCGGCACGCCCCGGCTGACCAGGGCGACCCACCCGGTGCCCCGGATGACCAGGTTGGTCAGTCCGGAGCCGGAGAGCTTGGCGAGGCCCTTGACCGGTTCGATGGTCAGCTGGAGGGAGGCGTCGCAGGCCAGCAGGGTGGGGCCGTTGACGGACAGCGCCTCGTTGTTCAGGTGCACGATGAGCACGTCGCCGCCGTAGTCGGCGAGGTAGAGGTCGCCGTCGCCGCGGCAGAGCATCAGCTTGCCGCCCTCTCCGGTGACCATCTCCTCGGCGCTGCGGCGCAGCGAGGCGGGCGCGGCGTCGAACTGCACGAACCCGTCGTACGCGATCATCGAGCCGGCCTTGGCCAGCAGGTCCTGGCCGGTGACCATGGTGACCTTGAGCGTCTTGGAGCTGTGCACGCTCATCCGGACGCCGGTGGCCGCGGAGCGGTGCGCGTTGAGTGTCTGGAGGTCCATGCTCTGCCTCACACCTCGAAGGGCTGGACGACGACGAAGTTGCCGGGGGCACCGCGGAACTGGAGGTTGATGGCCTCCTGGGTCTGCCGGGCGTACCCGGAGCGGCGCAGCCTCAGCGAGGTCGTGGTGACGGCCTGCGCACCGGCGGACCAGGCGATGACTGCGTTGCCGTCGACGTAGGTGGCCGGGCCGACGGGCAGGACGACGGGGACGCCCCGCGTCTTGACGACGACCGCTCCGGTGCCGGAGAAGAGCATGCTGAACAGGCCGCCGCCGGGCAGGCCGGCGCCCTCGATACGGCGGATCTCGGTGTCGAGGGCCTCGTCGAAGGCGAGGACGCCGCGCGCGCTGGTGTAGAGCTGCTCGTTCTGGAGGCGGATGACGAAGAGCCTGCTGCCCTCGTCGGCGAGGAACACCTCACCGTCGCCGGAACAGCGCATCAGTGCCATGCCCTGTCCGGTGAGCTGGCCCGTCAACTTGCCGAGCAGGCCCGAACCCTTGTGGGCGAAGTCGATGTCGCCCTGGTAGGCGACCATGCTGCCCTGCTTGGCCAGGATGTTGGCGCCCTTGGTGAGGGTGGCCCGCACCATCTGCGGGTTCTGTTCGGTCCAGCGGTCGCCGACGGGTGCCTCGGAGTACTTCGTCAGCACGACGCGGAGCCCGGCGTCCGGGGGCACGGGCGCGAGCTGCGTCCCGCCGCCGAACGGCTGCCCCTGTCCCGGGAAGGCCGCGGGGGCGCCCGGAGGGGTGAACGGGCCGCCCTGCGGTGCCGCGCCGGGCGGCGTGAAAGGCCCGCCCTGCGGCGGTGCGCCCGGAGGGGTGAAGGGCCCGCCCTGGGGCGGGGCGCCGGGCGGTGTGAAGGGTCCGCCCGGCGGTGCGGCCGGCGGCGGGACGGTGCCGCCGGGGGGCGTGTGCAGCGGCGCGGCGATGGTCGGAGCGGCGTGCACGGAGGGGGAGGGCGCCGGGGGCGCATACCCCTGGGAGGGGGCTGGGGCAGGGGCCGGCGCGGCGGGGGCGCCGAACGCGGGCGGGGCGAAGCCAGGGGTCGCGCCCGTCTGCGGCTGCTGGGGCTGGGCGGCCGGCTCCTCCTCGGCGACCTCTCCACCGAAGTTCTTCAGCAGCGCCTCCAGGCCGCCGTCGAAGCCCTGGCCCACGGCCGCGAACCGCCAGACGTCCTTCAAGTAGAAGTCGCCCAGCATCACGGCGCGCTCGGTGGAGAACTCCGAACCGTCGAACGGGTACCGGGCCACCTCCTCGCCGCCCGCGACGATGCGAATGTAGCCGGGGGAGATCTGCGACATCTGGCCATTGCCGTCGATGGTCGCCGTGAACGACAGCTTCTGAATCTGTGGCGGGATCTTGTCGAGCGTGACCCGGAAGGATTCCGTGTCGCCCGACTGGGCGCCCAGGAGCTGAATGGCTTCCTCGGGGCTCTTCGGCTGGTTGAAGAAGACGAAGTAACGGTCGTCCGAGAGACGTTCGTCGGCGTCCAGCCCGAAGCAACTGATGTCGAAGGTCAGTCCGGGGGCGGAGATCTGTACGCCTACGTACAGATCCGTACCCGCGGTCAGGTCACTGATCTTGGCCTTGTGGCCGCGTTGGAATTCCCTGGCCATGCGTAACGACCGTCCCCCATCCCGAAAGTGAGTGCGCCTGCGAGTGCGTCGCGCCAGGCTAACCGCAAAGTCCGAGACCGTACGAGGCTGGTACAGAGCCGGTACAAAAGCGCGTCTTCGAGCCACCCTGCCGGGAAACGTCCACACGCGCGTGCAGTGCCGTTCAGGTCACGCGCCCGAGGGAGGACTGGGCGGCGTCACTCGTCGTCGTCGGCGGAGAGGTGCGGCAGCCGGTCGGCGGCGACCACCCCTTCGAGGTATCCGCGAGCACGCTCCGTGCGGGGGTAGGCGTCCAGCAGCCGCCAGAAGCGCGGCCCGTGTCCGGGTACGAGCAGGTGGGCGAGTTCGTGGAGGAGCACGTAGTCGACCACGTACTCGGGCATGCCCTGCAGCCGGTGCGACAGCCGGATGCTGCCCTCGGCGGGTGTGCACGAGCCCCAGCGGGTGTTCTGGTTGGTGACCCAGCGGACGGAGGCGGGTCGGGCGCGCCCGCCGAAGTACTGGTCCGACAGGCGGGCGGCGCGCTCGGCCAGCTCTGTGTCGCCCAGGCGCCGCTTGCTCTCCTGCGCGGCCAGCTTGTCGAGCATGACGGTCACCCAGCGTTGCTCCTCCGCCTCGGACATCCGGGCGGGGATCAGTACGACGGTGCGATCGCCCTCTCGGTACGCGGAGACCGTTCTGCGCCGTCGCGCGCTCCTGCGGACCTCGATCGCGCTCGCCCCCGAGCCGCTTGGCGGCTGGCTCGTCGTGCTGCGGTGTGGCTTTCCGGCGCGGTGCAGTGGGTCGGCGGGCACGCCCCGACGTTACCCGCTGCACACGGGGGAAGTCCCGTCTCCGGGACGGTTCGATATCGATCCGCACTCCGAGCGCCTGATTTGTACGACGAATGGCGTCGCCTGTGGACAACTCTCGACACGCTTCGTCGCGGACCGTGCATGCTGGCACTCGTCGGCGGACCGGGCACGGGCCACGTCGGCACACGGGGAACTTCTTCTGGCTACGGGGGCCGATCATGCATCCGATGGTGAAGCCCGCGCTCCGGCGCGGTTGGCGGGATCTCAACACCGTGCAGTTCGGTCTCGCACCGGCGCACGCCATGGTCCTGGGGCCGATGGACACGACTACGGGCAGCTTCCTCGACCGCCTCGACGGAACCCGCGGGCTGCCGCGCCTGCGCGAGGAGGGACGTTCGATGGGCCTGCCCGACGGCCATGTGGACGGGCTGGTGGACCGGCTCGCCGCTGCCGGCCTGCTGGACGACGCCACGGGCGGTGGCCCGGCCGCGGACGCCCTGCGGGGCAGGCCCGGGGTGCTGGACCGGCTGCGGCCCGACGCCGCCACGCTCTCCCTGGTCACCCTCGCCCCGGGCGACGCCCTGCGGCACCTGGCGGCCCGTCGCTCACTGAGAGTGCAGGTACGGGGCGCGGGCCGGGTGGGTGCGGTGCTCGCCTCCCTGCTGGCGGGGGCGGGTGTCGGCGAGGTCGACGTGCGGGACGTCGGACGAGTCGAGCCAGGGGATGTGGCGCCGGGGGGTCTGCCGGTCGAGTCGATCGGCGAGCGCAGGGACATCGCGGCGCGCCGGGCCGCCCGCCAGGCGGCCCCCGACCGACCGCCTCGCCGCCGCGGCGGACCCCGGACCACCCCGGACCCGGCCGAGGACACGTCCCAGAACCGCCTCCGGGACGAGCCCGGCTTCTCCCTGGTGATCCTCGCCCCCCGTGACCCCGTCGACGTCCAGGCGCCCAATCCGGCGACCGCCGAGCCGCTCATCGCCTCCGGGACACCCCATCTTCACGTCGGCGTCGTGGAGGCCACGGGGGTCGTGGGGCCTCTGGTCCTGCCCGGGGAGACCGGCTGCGCGGGATGCCTGGAGCAGAGGCGCGCGGACCGGGACGAGAGCTGGCCGCGGCTGGTCGCGCAGTGGCGCTCCGGCCGCCCCCGCCAAGTGGAGGCATGCGATGTGACACTGGCCACGACCGTCGCGGCACTGGCCGCGGCGCATGCCCTGTCCTTCCTCGACGGGCGGACGCCGTCGAGCGCGGGCGCCCGCTGGGAAGCCTCTCTACCAGGGCTCGACTGGCACTCGCGCCCGGTGTGGTCGCATCCCGGTTGCCCCTGCGGGGCGGCGCAGAATGGATCGAGCGAGAAAGGTAACGGGGAACACACCCCGAAGGACGGGGAACGGCGCGAGACAATGGCGGAGCATCAGCGGTCAACGAGGTTGTCCCGCAAGGCGTACGCGGCACGGCCTGCTGGGACTTGGAGGGCGCATGTCTGATCTTCCCCGGAAGGCGGTCACCCGGACCGCCAAGCTCGCCGCGCTCCCGCTCGGCATCGCGGGTCGGGCCACCTGGGGCCTCGGCAAGCGGATCGTCGGCGAGTCGGCGGAGCTCGTGGGCCGTGAGCTCCAACAGCGCACCGCGGAGCAGCTGTTCAAGGTCCTGGGTGAGCTGAAGGGCGGCGCCATGAAGTTCGGGCAGGCCCTGTCCGTCTTCGAGTCGGCGCTCCCCGAGGAAGTCGCGGGCCCTTACCGCGCCGCGCTCACTAAGCTCCAGGACGCGGCTCCGCCGATGCCGACCCGCACCGTGCACTCCGTGCTGAGGGAGCGGATCGGAGAGGACTGGCAGGAGCTGTTCCTCGAGTTCGAGGACAAGCCGGCCGCGGCGGCCTCGATCGGCCAGGTCCACCGCGCGGTGTGGCACGACGGCCGTGCGGTCGCGGTCAAGGTGCAGTATCCGGGCGCGGGCGAGGCCCTCCTGTCCGACCTCGGGCAGCTCAGCCGGTTCGCCCGCCTTCTGGGCCCGCTGATCCCGGGGATGGACATCAAACCCCTCATCGCCGAGCTGCGGGACCGGGTCTCCGAGGAGCTGGACTACGGTCTGGAGGCGCAGGCCCAGCAGGCGCACGCGGAGGAGTTCGCCGACGACCCGGACGTCGTGGTCCCGGCCGTGGTCCACCAGTGCGACCAGGTCCTGGTGACCGAGTGGATGGACGGCACGCCCCTCTCGGAAGTGATCACCGACGGTTCCCAGGAGCAGCGCGACCGGGCGGGCCAGCTGCTCACGCGCTTCCTCTTCTCGGGCCCGGCCCGCACGGGTCTTCTGCACGCCGATCCCCACCCGGGGAACTTCCGTCTCGTGCCGGACGAGAAGGTCGGCTGGCGCCTCGGCGTCCTCGACTTCGGCACGGTGGACCGGCTGCCGGGCGGCCTGCCCACCCCGATCGGTGACGCCCTGCGTCTGACCATCGAGGGCGAGGCCGAGGCCGTCTACGAGATGCTGTGCGCGGAGGGCTTCGTCAAGGAGTCGATCGACCTGGACCCGGACGCGGTCCTGGACTATCTGCTTCCGATCATCGAACCGGCCCGGGCCGACGAGTTCACCTTCGCCCGAGGCTGGATGCGCAGTCAGGCCGCCCGTATAGCCGACCGCCGCTCCCCCGCCCACCAGCTCGGCAAGCAGCTGAACCTGCCCCCGTCCTATCTGCTCATCCACCGGGTGACCCTGAGCACCATCGGTGTGCTGTGCCAGCTGGGCGCGACGGTCCGGATGCGCGACGAGCTGGAGGAGTGGCTGCCCGGTTTCACCGCGGACGAGGAGGAGCCCGAGTCGGCCACGGGAGCGTGAGCCGCCGTCGGCCGATCACCACCGTCCCGGTGGCCCGCCGGGCCACGCCGGTTCACCCGGGCTCACCAGGGATCGCCAGGGCTCACCACCACGCCGAGTCCAGGCGGCCCTCGATCGCGCGGAGGTTCTCCCGGGCGCAGGTCCCGCAGAAGTAGTGCCGCCGGCCGTTCTCCACGGAACAGGTCCACAGGGGTTGGGGAGCCTCGGTGGTGGCCCCGCAGCGGGCGCACACGAGGGTCTGGGTTCCTGCGGCGGAGCCGCTGTCGTCGTTGCCCCCGGAAAGACTCATCACCGGGCGACGATAACTCCGTGCCCGGCGGAACGGCGCTCGCAACGCAGCGCGGGGGCCGGTCCATGAGGACCGGCCCCCGCGAGGAACCACCGTCAGCGGTGGTGATGATGTGCCTGGCGCGGCCGGTTGGGCCGGTTCAGCCGGTTCATGCCGGTGGCCGCATGGTGGCTACTGCATGACCGCCATGGCGAGCGCACGGCGGGCACGCAGCGACGCGCGCTCGGCGCGGCGCTGCATCCGGCGGGCGACCGCGAGGCGCATGGCCCGGCGCTCCTGCTCGGCCTCGTGCAGGCGCTCGTGCATATGCGCACGAGCCATGGCTTCTGGCATGAGATGCATTTCTCGGGTCCTGTTCTGACGCGAGGCGTTCGCGCCGGTGGTGGTGAAGTCTGGGATCGCGGAGCCTGTGGGCTCGCTCGTGGACGGCTTCATCGGGGCCTGCTTCTTCGGGTCGTGCGTGAGGGGGCGGTCGATCGTTCCGGTGATGTTCATGCCGTGACCGGGTTCTTGCGCGGGCGACCACGAGGCCGCTTGCGGGCAACGACGACCCCCTGGACGAAGAGCTCGCCACCCCAGACGCCCCAGGGCTCACGCCGCTCCTTGGCGCCGGCGAGGCATGCCTCCATCAGCGGGCAGGTGCGGCACAGGGACTTGGCGTACTCGACGTCGGCCGGCGACTCGGCGAAGAAGACCTCCGGGTCGTAGGAGCGGCAGGGGACGGGTACACCCAGGTTTTCGATGGCGTCGTCGAGCGCGGTGAGCGCAGTGAGCGGGGTCAAGGTGGAGTCCTCCGTGAGGCGGGGCGGGGGGATCGTTTCGGAAGGCGGTACGGACGGGGCGTGCGCTTCGAGTTGCACGGGTCGTCTTCCTCGTCTGGTCGTTCCGGCCGGGTGGGCCGGGTGGCGGCTGGTACCGGGTTCTTTTCTTGTCCCGAGGCCCCTTCGCTCTGCAGTCCCCGGTCGGGGACAAACAGAAGGGCCGCGGATCCCGGATGGGGTTCCGCGGCCCTGAAGGCGCCGGCCTGATCGTCGATCAGGCTGGATCACTCCAGGGTTCAGGCCCACGGAAGGCCCACATCAGGTGGTGCTGCGTCGTCTGCTTCCGGAATCCGGCACCGGCCGCCGCAAAGGCATAGGCCTGCGCCTGTGCCGCTACTGCTGCTTCCAGTGCCTTGGTCGGTCGCTCATTGCGCTCGCGGACGGGAAGGCCCGCAGGAGACACGGAGGACGCCGGACGGCCGCCACGGAGGGCGGACAGACCGGTGCCCAGGTTCGAGACGCCGAGCATGCACGTGGAGACGGCCGAGCGATCGGTCATTTTGACCGGCCTGGTGAAGCTGGTGTTGATGCTGATCACTGGACTCGCCTCCTCTCGGCGTCTACGGGACCGGCGTGAGCCAATCCGACGGATATGAAGTACACCACGAAACCAGGGCCTTGGAGAAGGCCGCTGTTCCCGTGCCTAAGAACCTATGGGGATTGCTGGGGCATGCGCAAACTATTTTTTCGACGAGTTCGTATCAGTCACTCTCGTCCTCGCCCAGGGGCTCCCGACCTGCGCAGATGTCGAGAACATCGGCGCCGTACCGCTGGAGCTTACGGGCGATGACACCGGGGATGCGACCCAGTTCCACCGGAGTGCTCGGCCCCGCTTCCGCGATCGCCATCAGGGTCCGGTCGGTGAAGACGCAGAAGTCCGGCTGCCCGCTGCGCCGCGCCTGGACGGCCCGCCACTCGCGGAGCCGCTCGTACAGGCCCTCGTCCATGTCGGAGGGGCAGTCCTCGCAGCGCATCAGCTTCATCTCGCCGGCCTCGCGCAGACTGCGGCCGCAGACCCGGCAGCGGGCCGGGGTCCGGCTGGTGCGGCGGGCGCCCCGTACGCCGCCCCCGATCGCCGGGGCGCTCGGTCGATGGTCCGCCGCGCCCTGCTCCACCCCGCCGGAGGCGCTCGCGCCGGAGCGGCCCCCGGGGGCTGTCGAGCCGGGGCGCAGTCCGTCGAGGAACCGGCTGGGGCGCCGGTTCGGGCGGCTGCCGGGCGAGCGGGACAGGGCCCAGGAGACGGAGAGCTGCTGCCGGGCGCGGGTGACGCCGACATAGAGGAGTCGTCTCTCCTCCTCGATCTGCTCGTCCGTTCTGGCGTAGGTGATCGGCATCATGCCCTCGGCGACGCCGACCAGGAAGACGACGTCCCACTCCAGGCCCTTCGCTGAGTGCAGGGAAGCGAGGGTGACGCCCTGGACGGTCGGGGCGTGCTGGGCGTTGGCCCGTTCGTCCAGTTCCGCGACCAGGTCGCCGAGGGTGGCGTCGGGCTTGGCCGCGGCGAAGTCCTGCGCCAGGTTCACCAGGGCCGCCAGTGACTCCCAGCGCTCCCGGACCGCTCCCGAGCCGGCCGGTGGTTCACCGGTCCAGCCCTCGCCGGACAGTACGGCCCGCACCTGGGAGGGGAGGTCGACGGCGTCCTCCAAGAGGCTGTCGTTCCCGCCGAAGCGGGCCGCGGCTCTCAGGGAGGACCCTGCCTTGCGCACCTCCGGGCGGTCGAAGAAGCGCTCGGCGCCGCGCAACTGGTAGGGCACGCCCGCGTCCGCGAGGGCCTGCTCATAGGTCTCGGACTGGGAGTTCGTGCGGAACAGGATGGCGATCTCGCTGGCCGGGACACCGGAGTGGACGAGGTCACGGATGCGGCGGGCGGCGCCCTCCGCCTCGGCGGGCTCGTCCGCGTACTCGGTGTAGCGGGGTTCGGGGCCCGGGGGGCGCTGCGAGATCAGCTCCAGGCGGTGGTCGGCGGCACGGCCGCGGGCCTGGGCGAGGAGGCCGTTGGCGAGGTGGACGACCTGGGGTGTGGAGCGGTAGTCGCGGACGAGCTTGACGACGGTGGCTCCGGGGTGGCGCAGACGGAAGTCGAGCAGGTGGTCGGGGGTTGCGCCGGTGAACGAGTAGATCGTCTGGCTGGCGTCGCCGACGACGCAGAGGTCGTCCCGGTCGCCGAGCCACAGTTCCAGGAGGCGTTGCTGGAGGGGGCTGACGTCCTGGTACTCGTCGACCACGAAGTGCTGGTACTGGGAGCGGACCTGCTCGGCGATGTCGTGCCGGTCCTGGAGGATGCCGACGGTGAGCAGGAGGACGTCCTCGAAGTCGATGACGGCGCGCTCGCGCTTGAGGTCCTCGTAGGTGGAGTAGATCTGGGCGATCTCGGCCGGGTCGCGGGGGGTCTCACGACCGTGCTTGGCGGCTGCGGCGGCGTAGTCGGCGGGGACGGTCTGGGTGACCTTGGACCACTCGATCTCGGCGGCCGCGTCCCGGAGTTCGTTGCGATCGAGACGGATGCGGCAGGCGGCCGCCGCGTCCGCGACGAGGGGGATCTTGCGGTCGATGATCCTGGGCATCCCGCCGCCCACGGCCTTGGGCCAGAAGTACTGGAGCTGGCGCAGGGCCGCGGAGTGGAAGGTGCGGGCCTGGACTCCGGCGGCGCCGAGCTGGCGGAGACGGCCGCGCATCTCACCGGCGGCGCGGGCGGTGAAGGTGACGGCGAGCACGCTGGAGGGCTGGAGTATCCCCGCCCGCACGCCGTACGCGATGCGGTGGGTGATGGCGCGGGTCTTGCCCGTGCCGGCTCCGGCCAGGACGCACACCGGCCCGTGCAGGGCGGTGGCCACCGCGCGCTGCTCGGGGTCGAGCCCTTCGAGCACCGCGTCGGCCGAGTCGGGGACCCGCGGGAAGAGGGTGGAGTGCGTTGCTGCTGTCACAGGGCCATGCTGCCAGGTCGCCGGAGACGGCTGAGCCGGTTGTCCACAGGCAGGCACCCGCGGTCGTACTAATGCGGCAGGCGCGCCTCCGCGATGCCACGCCGCGCCCGGCGTGGGGCGTGGCCGCGGGGGCCTGGCACGCGGACATGGGGGCTTGGGGCGCGGACACGGGCGGTGGTGGTGGACGCCACCCTCCCCCGGGGAATGGCGGGCGCGTGGCGTACGTTCCACTCACTGCTACGAGAACCCCTCCCACCGTGAAGGAGCGCCAGGGACATGGCGGGCACTGTGACGATGTACAGCACCACGTGGTGCGGCTACTGCCGTCGGCTGAAGAGCCAGATGGACCGCGAGGGCATCGCGTACACCGAGATCAACATCGAGCAGGACCCGGAGTCCGCGGCGTTCGTCGAGAAGGCGAACGGCGGGAACCAGACCGTTCCCACCGTCCTCTTCCCGGACGGTTCGACCCTCACCAACCCTTCGCTGGCGCAGGTCAAGCAGAAGATAGGCGCGTAGCGCAGCGAGCCCCGCCCGGTCGTACCCTCGGCCGGTGTCCCCGCCCGCTCGCACCCTCAGCCGGTGTGTCCGCGGGTCGGCAGGGGCTTGCCGTACCAGAGTTCGATCAGCCGGGCCGCGATCGAGATGCCGTAGGGAGCCAGCACCTCCCCGGACTCGAACGCGGCCCGCAGCTCTTCCCGGGAGAACCAGCGCGCCTCGTGGATCTCGTCCCCGTCCACGTCGATGGCGGTGGTGGTGGCGCGGGCCATGAAGCCGAGCATGAGGCTGGACGGGAAGGGCCACGGCTGGCTGGCGATGTACTCGACCTGGCCGACGGTGACGCCGACTTCCTCCTGGACCTCACGGCGCACGGCCTGCTCGATGGACTCGCCGGGCTCCACGAAGCCCGCGAGGGTGGAGAAGCGGCCCTCGGGCCAGTGGACCTGGCGTCCGAGGAGGAGGCGGTCCTCGTCGTCCGTGACGCCCATGATCACCGCGGGGTCGGTCCGCGGGTAGTGCTCGGCGCCGCAGGCCGGGCAGCGCCGGATGTGACCGGCCGCCGCGATGACCGTGCGCTCGCCGCAGCGGGAGCAGAAGCGGTGGGTGCGCTGCCAGTTCTCCAGGCCGACCGCGTGGACCATGAGACCGGTGTCGCGCGGCGACAGCAGCATGCCGGCCTCCCGCAGACCGGCCGGGCGGGCGGACTGGTCCATGCGTCCGGGCAGCGCGTCCTTCTGCAGCGCGAAGTAGCTCACACCGTCGGCGTCGGTGCCCAGGAAGTAGCGGTGCGCCTCGGTGAGCGGCGCCTCGAAGGACGGGGTCATGACGAGTTCGGTGGTGCCGTCCGGCGTCTCGTCGATGAGGACCTGACCGCCGGAGACCACGAAGCAGCGGGTGGTGGGGTGGCTCCAGGCCGCCGCGAGCCAGGCCTCGTCGAGGCGGTGGTGGGCCGCCCGGTCGATGCCGCTCGGGGCGGTGAGCGCGATGGGTCGATCGGCGGTGTGGTCGGTCCAGGTCGTCACGGGTGCTTCCAACTCCCCCGGTGGAACGGTCGGGTTCGGGCGGGCGGTTCGGGCGGGGCGTACGGCGGGCGGGTGCGCCGGGACGCGGGGGCGGTGCGAGGGGCGGCGTGGGGGCTTTCTTCAGTGTGCCTCGCGGGAGCTCGCGGCCAGCTCGCTCCAGAGGTACGCGCTGGTCTCGACGCCCTTGAGCAGCAGGTCCAGTTCGACCTTCTCGTCGGGGGCGTGCCAGCCGTCGGAGGGGACGGAGATGCCCAGGAAGAGCACGGGTGCGTCGAGGACTTCCTGGAGATCGGCGGCGGGTCCGGAGCCGCCCTCGCGGGTGTAGCGGATCGGCTGCTGGAAGGCGCGCCCCATGGCACGCGCCAGGGACCGCAGGGCCGGGTGGTCCAGGGGCGTCAGGCAGGGGCGGGTGGCCCCGCTGAAGGTGATCTCGTGGCGGATGCCGGCGGGGATCCGTTCGGCGGCCCACGCGGTGACGGCCTTGGCGATGTGGTCCGGGTCCTGGCCCGCGACCAGCCGGAAGGACAGCTTCACCATCGCCGAGGAGGGGATGATCGTCTTGCTGCCGGCGCCCTGGTAGCCACCGCCGATGCCGTTGACCTCGGCGGTCGGCCGGGCCCAGATGCGCTCCAGGGTGGTGTGTCCGGCCTCTCCCCGTGTCGCCGTCGACCTGGCCGTGCGCAGCCACCGCTCCTCGTCGAAGGGCAGTTCGGCGAAGAGTTCGCGCTCGCGGTCGGTGAGTTCGACGACGCCGTCGTAGAAGCCGGGGATCGCCACGCGCGCGTGCTCGTCGTGCAGGGCGGCGACCAGGCGGGCGACCTCGGTGGCCGGGTTGGGTACGGCGCCGCCGAAGGAGCCGGAGTGGATGTCCTGGCCGGGGCCGTACAGACGGATCTCGCACTCGGCGAGGCCGCGCATGCCGGTGCACACGGTCGGGGTGTCCTCGGACCACATTCCGGTGTCGGAGACGACCACCGCGTCGGCGGCGAGCCGCTCGGCGTGCTGCTCGACGAGGGCCCGGAAGTGCGGGGAGCCGGACTCCTCCTCACCCTCGATGAGCATCTTCAGGTGGACGGCCGGGGTGCTGCGGCCGGTGGCGGCGAGGTGGGCGCGGACGCCGAGTGTGTGGAAGAACACCTGCCCCTTGTCGTCGGCGGCCCCGCGCGCGTGGAGGCGGTTGCCCCGGATCACGGGCTCGAACGGTTCGCTGTCCCAGCCGTCCTCGCGGGCGGCGGGCTGCACGTCGTGGTGGCCGTAGACGAGGACGGTGGGTGCGTCGGGGTCCTCGGAGGGCCATTCGGCGAAGACGGCGGGGGCGCCCGGTGTGTCCCAGACCTCAGCGACGGGGAAGCCGGTCTCCCGGAACTTGGCGGCCAGCCAGTCGGCGCTGCGGCGTACGTCCGTCGCGTGCTCGGGCTGCGCCGACACCGACGGGATGCGCAGCCATTCCACGAGGTCGTCGAGGAAGGCGGCACGGTGGTTCTCTATGTACGTACGGACGGCGCTGTCCGGGGTCTCGCTCATGTTCACGAGACTATCGGCCCGCACCGGCGTACTCGTCCGGCGGTTCGTCGCCGAACGGCTCCGCGGTCTCCTCCGGCCAGGCGGGCACCTCGGAGCCCGGCTCCTCCAGGAGCAGCCGTTCCAGCGCCTCCCGGTCGGGCAGGTCCTCCGGCCGTACGACCTCGCCCGTCCGTACGTAAAGGAACGCGGCCCCCACGGACTCCAGGGGGACGCCCTGCTGCTCGGCCCAGGCGAGGCGGTACAGCGCGAGCTGGAGGGGGTCGGCGGTGCGGGCGCGGCTGGTCTTCCAGTCGACGATCTCGTACGTCGTCGTCCCCTCGCCGTCGCCGTCGGTCTCGGTGTCGGTGTCGGTGTCGGTGTCCCGGTAGACGGCGTCGATGCGGCCGCGTACGACGCGGCCGGCTATTCCGAGCTGGAAGGGCGCCTCCACGCGGTACGGCGTGCGGTGTGCGTAGGGGGTGCGTTCGAAGGCTTCCTTGAGGGCCTCCAGATCCCGTTCGTCGGCGATCTCGGCCTCGCTGCCGGGCAGGTCCTCGGGCTCCAGCATGGGCAGCCGGAGTTCCTCGAAGCGGGCCTCCACCCAGGCGTGGAAGCGGGTGCCTCGGCGCGCGGCGGGTTGCGGGGGGCGCGGCATGGGGCGCGCGAGTTCCTGCGCGAATCCGTCGGGGTCGGCGGCCAGGCGCACCAGCTGCGACGCGGTCAACGACGTCGGCAGGGGCACGTCGGTGACCTTGGCGCGGGCGCGCAGGAGTTCTCCGGTGAGCGCGTCGAGATCGCGGTCCCAGGAGGCGATGGTGCGGGCCTCCTCGGGGGTGAGGGCATCCTCGGCGGGGTGCCTGCGGGCGTGCGGGACCGACGGTGTGCGTGCGCCGTGGCCGGGGGGTGAGGGCTCGGCCGGGCGCTCGGGAGCCCAGGAGTCCCAGTCGGCGGCGTCCTCATCCGGAAGATCCTCGGGAAGATCCTGAAGAAGGTCCTCGGGAAGATCCTGAAGAAGGTCCTCGGGAAGATCCTCCGGCGGGTCCTCGGGGGAGTCGTCCGGGTGATCGTCCTCCGGCGGGGGCGGCCAGTCCGGGTCGTCGTAGGCGTACGGGTCGGCCGGGCCGCCCGGGTGGGGGTCCTCGGGGGCGGCGGCACGCTCCAGGTGGGCCAGTACGGTCTCGGCGGCCGCGCGGCGGCGGGCCAGGGCCGTGTCGTCCAGCGGGAGCGGCCAGGCGTGGTCGGCGGACGCCTCGCGCAGGGCGGGGTTCTCGCTGCCCTCCTCGGGTGCGGCGGCCCAGACCTCGATCTCGCCGAACCCCGCGGCGCAGTGCTCGTACAGGGCCTTCAGGAAGTCGGACGGGCCGCGTGGGCGCTTCTGGGAGGGGCCCCACCAATGGCCGGAGCCGAGGAGCAGGGAGCGGGGGCGGGTGAACGTCACATAGCCGAGGCGGAGCTCCTCGGTGTGCTGGTAATCCTTCATGGCCTCCTGGAACGCCTTCAGGCCGCGCGAGTCCCATGCCTCCACGTCGGGGAGGGTGTCGGCGTCGCCGCGCAGTTCGTGCGGCAGGACCCTGCCCTGGGCGGTCCACTTCTCGCGGCCCTGGGTGCTGGGGAAGGTCCCGGTGACGAGGCCGGGGACGGCGACGACGTCCCACTCCAGTCCCTTGGACTTGTGGGCGGTGAGCACCTTGACGGTGTTCTCGCCGCCCGGGAGGGCGTTGTCGAGGCCCTTCTCGTACTGGGCGGCCGTGCGCAGGAAGCCGAGGAAGGCCAGCAGGGTGGCCTCGCCCTCGCTGTGGGCGGCGAAGGAGGCGGCGATGTCGAGGAAGTTGGAGAGCGTCTCGCGGCGGCGGGCGGCGAGCGCGTGCGGTGAGGCGGACAGTTCGACCTCGAGGCCGGTGACGGCGAGCACCCGGTGCAGGACGTCCATGAGCGGGTCGGCGAGGGAGCGGCGCAGGTCGCGCAGTTCGGCGGCGAGGCGGGCGAACCGCACGCGCGCCTCCGGCGAGAAGGGCAGCCCGTCGTCCTCGCCCTCGGCTTCGAGGGGCAGCTCCAGGAAGGTGTCGAGCGCGTCGGCCAGCGAGATCACCTCGGCCGGGTCGACGCCCTCGACGGCCGCGGCGAGCCGGCGGTCCGGGTCGTCGTCGGCGCCCACGCGCGCGTGCGACACGAGCAACCTGGCCCTGCGCCCCAGGAGGGCGAGGTCCCGGGGGCCGATGCGCCAGCGCGGGCCGGTGAGCAGGCGGACCAGGGAGGCGTTGGCGCCGGGGTCCTGGAGGACTTCGCAGACGGCGACGAGGTCGGCCACCTCGGGCAGGTGCAGCAGCCCGGAGAGGCCCACGACCTCGACCGGGATGTCGCGGGCGACGAGCGCGCCCTGGATGTCGGCGAAGTCGGTGGCCGTCCGGCACAGGACCGCGATCTCGCCCGGTTCCTTGCCGGTGCGCACGAGGTGGGCGATCGAGTCGGCGATCCAGTCCAGTTCCTCGGCGTGGGTCGGCAGCAGGGCGCAGCGCACCATGCCGTCGCGCTCGGCCCCGGGGGCGGGCCGGAGGGCCTCCACGCCCGCGTGCATCGCACGCAGGGGCTCGGCGAGGCCGTTGGCGAGGTCGAGGAGGCGGCCGCCGCTGCGGCGGTTCTCGCTGAGCGCCTGGCGGGTCGCGGGGCGGCCGTCGGGGTGGGCGAAGTGCTCGGGGAAGTCGTCGAGGTTGGCGACGGAGGCGCCGCGCCAGCCGTAGATGGCCTGGCAGGGGTCGCCGACGGCGGTCACGGGGTGGCCGGTGCCGCCGCCGAACAGGCCCGCGAGCAGGACGCGTTGG
This sequence comes from Streptomyces sp. NPDC030183, assembly GCF_055573455.1. NCBI lineage: Bacteria > Bacillati > Actinomycetota > Actinomycetes > Kitasatosporales > Streptomycetaceae > Streptomyces > Streptomyces sp. NPDC030183. The sequence goes on along the minus strand of NZ_JBVIBK010000007.1, from coordinate 277,484 downwards.
GCGACGGAGGTGTCCTGGTACTCGTCGAGCAGGACCACCCGGAACTCCTCGCGCAGGAGGCGGCCGACCTCGGGCAGTTGGGCGAGACCGGCGGACAGGGCGATCTGGTCGCCGAAGTCGAGGAGGTCCCTGTCGCGCTTGGCCGCTCGGTAGCGGCCGACCAGCTCCGCGAGTTCCCGGCGGGCGGCGGCCGCCTCGGGGACCTTGCGGAGGTCCGCGTTGGAGAGCTTGGCGCTCTCCAGGTCGCGCAGCAGTTCGGCGTCGTACGCGCGGAGCTCCTCGGGGCGGACGAGGTGCTCGGCGAGTTCGGAGTCGAGCGCGAGGAGGTCGCTGACGAGGTCGGGGAAGGAGCGGGTGAGCGCCGGGTACGGTCCCGGGGACTCGCGGAGCACCCGCGCGGCGAGCTGGTAGCGGGTGGCGTCGGCGAGGAGCCGGGAGGTGGGTTCCAGGCCGATGCGCAGTCCGTGGTCGGTGAGGAGGCGGCCCGCGAAGGCGTGGTACGTGGAGATGACCGGCTCGCCCGGGGGGTTGTCGGGGTCGATCACGTCCGGGTCGGTGATGCCCGCCTTGACCAGGGCCTTGCGCACGCGCTCGGCGAGTTCGCCGGCCGCCTTGTTGGTGAAGGTCAGGCCGAGCACCTGTTCGGGGGCGACCTGACCGGTGCCGACCAGCCAGACCACGCGCGCGGCCATCACCGTGGTCTTGCCCGAGCCGGCTCCGGCCACGATCACCTGCGGGGCGGGCGGCGCGATGATGCAGGCCGTCTGCTCCGGGGTGAACGGGATCCCCAGGAGCTCCTTGAGCTGCTCGGGATCGCTGATACGGGCTGACACCCAAGAGAGGCTAGCGGCGCCCACTGACACCGGATGCCGGATCACCCTCCGGGTGAGGAGAAGCGCTGGTCAGCGTATGTGGTGCTGTGGATCACGTCCGTCACTCGACCACGTGACGGCCCTCGGGGCGGGCACTGCAGGACGCCCTGAACGCGCAGTGCGCGCAGTGTTGTCCGCTGGTCGGGGAGAACCGCTCGTCGAGGACCTTGCCGGCGGCGTTGGCGAGGAGCCCGCCGACCCAGTCGCCCTCCAGGGGGCCCTGTGCCTGCACCTTGGGAAGGGTCTCGCCGCCGTTCTTCTTGGCGGCGCCCTGCCGCAGCTGGACGAGTTCGGCACCGCCCGGTTCGGGCCGCGCGCCGCCGAACGGCTCGTCGACGGCACCCTCGCGGACCGCGAGCTGGTACACGGCGAGCTGGGGGTGCCGTTCGACCTCGGCGGCGGTCGGCGCCTGCTTGCCGGTCTTGAAGTCGACCACATAGGCGCGGCCTTCGGCGTCGGTCTCGACGCGGTCCATGGAGCCCCGGATGCGCACCTCGTAGTCGCCCGCTTCCAGGGTCACGTCGAAGTCGTGCTCGCTGGCCACCGGGGTGCGTCCGGCGCGCAGCCCGTTCGAGTCGACGTGCCATTTCAGGAAGCGTTCGAGCGCCACGCGCGCGTGCTGCTTCTCCTGTTCCGACTTCCAGGGCGCGTCGAAGGCGAGCGCGTTCCACACGGAGTCGAGGCGTTCCATGAGGACGTCGAGGTCGGCGGGGGTGCGTCCGGAGGCGACCTCGTCGGCGAGGACGTGCACGACGTTGCCGAAGCCCTGGGCGGCGGTCGCGGGGGCGTCGGCCTTCACCTCACGGCCCAGGAACCACTGCAGGGCGCAGGTGTTGGCCAACTGGTCGAGGGCGCTGCCGGACAGCACGACGGGCTGGTCGCGGTTCCTGAGCGGGACCTTGCTCTCGGTGGGCTCGAACATGCCCCACCAGCGGTAAGGATGCGCGGACGGCACGAGGGGACGGCCGTCCTCGTCGGTCAGGGCGGCGAGCCTCGCCAGTCGCCGGGCCGCCGCCTCACGCAGCGCGTCCGACACGCGCGGGTCGACCGTCGTGGCCCGTAGTTCGGCCACGAGGGCGGCCACGGACAGCGGGCGGCGGGGGCGGCCGGTGACGTCCTTGGGTTCCACACCGAGTTCGGCGAGGAAGCGGGAGGGCTGGTCGCCGTCGTCGGCGGGGGCCTTCACTGCGGTGACGACGAGGCGTTCCCGCGCGCGCGTGGCGGCCACGTAGAACAGACGCCGCTCCTCGGCGAGCAGCGCTCCCGGGGTGAGCGGTTCGGCCAGGCCGTCCCGACCGATGCGGTCGGCCTCCAGCAGCGAGCCGCGGCGGCGCAGGTCCGGCCAGAGCCCCTCCTGCACGCCCGCGACGACGACCAGGCGCCACTGGAGGCCCTTGGAGCGGTGCGCGGTCATCAGCCGTACGGCGTCGGGACGCACCGCCCTTCCGGTGAGCGTGTCGGCGGCGATGTCCTCCGCCTCGATCTCCGCCAGGAAGTTGAGCGCGCCGAGACCTCCGGTGCGTTCCTCCGCGCGGGCCGCGGTGGCGAACAGCGCGCACACGGCGTCGAGGTCCCGATCCGCGTTGCGTCCGGCCGCGCCGCCGCGCCGGGCGGCCCGCTCCAGACGCCTGGGCCACGGGGTGCCGTCCCACAGGTCCCACAGCGCCTCCTCGGCCGTACCGCCACCGGCGAGGCGCTCGCGCGCCTTCCGCAGCAGCGCGCCGAGGCGTTGCGCGCCCCGGGCGTACGCCGGGTCGTGCGCGACGAGCCGCTCCGGTTCGGCCAGTGCGCGGGCCAGCAGTTCGTCCGAGGGCGGCGGCACGGGGTTGCCTCCGGCCCGCTCCTCCTCGCGCAGGGCGCGGCCCAGCCGCCGCAGATCGGCGGGGTCCATCCCGGCGAGCGGGGAGGCGAGGAGGGCGAGCGCGGTCTCGGTGTCCAGCCAGCACGGGTGCGGCGCAAAGCCGCCGGACGGCTCGCGTGACTCCGCCGACGCGGCGTCCGCGCCGGGCTCGTCCGCTCCTTCCGAGGCGGCATCGGCGCCGGATCCCTCGTCTCCCTCCGACGCGGCGTCCGTGCCGGGCTCGTCCAGTTCTGCCCGGGCGACCGCCCGCAGGGCCGTCAGGAGGGGCTGTACGGCCGGTTCGTGGCGGAGCGGCAGGTCGTCGCCGTCGATCTCCAGGGGTACGCCCGCCGCCGTGAGGGCGCGTCGCATCGAGGGGAGCGTGCGGGCGCCCGCGCGCACCAGGACGGCCATCTCGCCCCAGGGGACGCCGTCCTCCAGATGCGCCCGGCGCAGGACGTCCGCGATGTTGTCCAGCTCCGTGCCCGGCGTCGGGTACGTGTAGACCTCGACGCGGCCGCCGTCCCCCACCGGCCGGAGTTCGCGGTGGGCCCGTACCTTCTCCGCCGGGAGTCGGGTGAGCGGCATGCGCTGGGTGAGCAGTCGGGTGGCCGCGAGCAGGGCGGCCCCCGAGCGGCGGGAGGTCCGGAGGACGGCGACCGGCGCCTGGCGGCCGTCCGCGCGCGGGAAGGCGGCCGGGAACTCAAGGATGCCGTTCACATCGGCGCCCCGGAACGTGTAGATCGACTGGTCGGGGTCGCCGAAGGCGACCAGGGTGCGGCCACCGCCCGCGAGAGCCCGCAGCAGCCGTACCTGCGCCGGATCGGTGTCCTGGTACTCGTCCACGTAGACCGCGTCGTACTGCCCGGCCAGGTGCTCCGCGACGCCGGGGCGGCCGGCGAGGAGCACCGCGCGGTGGACCAGTTCCGCGTAGTCGAGGACGCCTCGCAGGTCGAGGACGTCGAGGTACTCGGCGAGGAAGGCGGACGCCGCGCGCCAGTCGGGGCGTCCGATGCGGTCGGCGAAGGCCCGCAGGTCGGCGGGGGCCAGGCCCAGCTCTCGGCTGCGGGCGAGGACCGCGCGTACCTCGTCGGCGAACCCACGCGTGGTGAGGCAGGCGCGCAGTTCGTCCGGCCAGCGCACATGGGCGAGGCCGAGGCGCTCCAGGTCGGGCTGGCCCGCGAGCAGCTCGCGGACGGCGACGTCCTGCTCGGGGCCCGACAGCAGTCGCAGCGGTTCTACGAACAGGTCGCTGTCCTGGTGGGCGCGGACCAGGGCGTAGCAGAACGAGTGGAACGTGGTGGCCCGGGGGGCGCGCGCGGCGCCCATGCGCAGCGCCATGCGGTCGCGCAGTTCGACGGCCGCCTTGCGGCTGAAGGTCAGCACGAGGACGCGCTCGGGGTCCGTTCCGCCGGCGACGCGGGCGGCCACGGACTCGACGAGCGTGGTCGTCTTTCCGGTGCCGGGACCTGCCAGAACGAGCAGGGGACCCGTCTCGTGGTCAACCACGGAGCGCTGCTCGGCGTCCAGATGAGGGGGGTTCGAACGGACCGGTGGGGTACGCACCAGTCGGTAAGCGCCACGGCTCCCCTGTCGCACCTGGGTGTGCGGCAGGCGTCTGGTGGAGGAAGAGGAGCTCACGTGGTTCGCCGGTCCTGGTGGGTGTACTGGTTGCCCTGCCCCTGCTCGTGGAGAGCGGTGGCTACGGGGTGAGGGGGACACGCGCAGCCGACGCTACGCCGACGGGTGGTGCGGAAGCACAGCTTCCTCTTGTTCCCTCCCGGCTCACGGACCACGTGCGTCCCTCGCCCCACGAACGTACGGCATGCCACCGACGTACCCCGATTCCCCCGTACGGGGGTGTCTCGGAGACCGCCGGGCGCGGAGGGCGGTCAGGTGTGATCTTCCGCGCGTTCGCCGCCGTCCCAACGGGCCCTTCTCATGTCGATGCGCGGCACATGGCCTTCGGTGGCGCGGCTCGCGTCCCGCAGGGGCGTGCCCTCCGACCGGTAGTGACCCAGCGCTCTCAGCTCATGGCCGGGCAGCAGATGGCCGTCCGCGCGGACCACCCGCCACCACGGCACGCCGCCTCCGTAGAGGGCCATCACACGCCCCACCTGACGCGGGCCGCCCTCCCCCAGCCACTCGGCGACGTCCCCGTACGTCATGACCCGCCCGGGCGGGATCAGCTCGGCGACCTCGAGGACCCGCTCGGCGTACTCCGGCAGGGCGTCCACCGGAAGGCTCTCCTCGCTCATCCGGCCCATCCTGCCCCACCCCACCGACAATGGGACGTGGTGGCCGACGCGTGCGTCCCTCGCTCCGAGGGCGGTCTTCGGGCAGACTGTGCGCCCCCGCATTGCACCCTGATGCCCCTGTGTGCCCACCGGGCATGCCACCATCGTGCGGGCGGTGACTGGTGATACGAGACCAAGAAGAGACGATGAAGCAGCAGAGCGTGCACCCCGATGACGCGGGGGGCACCTCTGACGCCTCGTCGCGCCCGGACACCGCCGACGGGGACGACAGGGCTGCCGAGACGACCGGCTCGCAGGAGCCGGTGAAGACGGTGAAGACGCCGCCTCCGGGCACATCGCCCTCCCCCGAGACGCGCGACGACCGGTCCGAGGACGGGTCGCCGCCGGCCGGACCCGACGCCGATGTCCCGGACGAGGGCCACACCGAAGCGGTGGAGGGCGACGAACCGCTGCTCCCCGCGCGCGTGCACCGTCCCTCGGACCTCATGCGGCTGTCGGTCGGCATCCTCGGGATCATCGTCCTGCTGGGGATCGCCGCGTTCGCGCACGGCACCACGGCCGGCCTCGAACAGGACATCAACAAGGGGACGGGCCAGGCACCCGACCTGATGATCAAGCTCGCGGGCCTTGGGTCGAGCATCGCGATCCTGCTGGTCCCGGTCGCCTTCGCGATCGAGCGGCTGGTCAAGCGGGACGGGCTGCGGATCGCGGACGGCGTGCTCGCCGCGGTGCTGGCGCACGGCGTGACGCTGGCGACGGACCTGTGGGTCGCCCGTACCGCCCCGGACTCGATCCAGGAGGCGCTCACCCAGCCCTCCCCCGGCGACATCCACGCCCTCACGGACCCCGTCCACGGCTATCTCGCACCGGTCATCGCCTACATGACGGCCGTGGGCATGTCCCGCAGACCCCGCTGGCGCGCGGTGCTGTGGATCGTGCTGCTGCTGGACACGTTCTCCATGCTGGTCGCCGGCTACACGACGCCGTTCTCGATCATCCTGACGGTGCTGATCGGCTGGACGGTCGCCTACGGCACGCTCTACGCCGTCGGCTCGCCGAACGTGCGCCCCACCGGCCGGACCCTGATGGCGGGACTCAGGCGGGTCGGCTTCAAGCCGGTGAGCGCCGCCCGCGAGGAGGCGACGGACACCACGGAGGGCGGCGACCGGGGCCGCCGGTACTTCGTGACACTGGAGGACGGCCCGCCCCTCGACGTCACCGTCGTCGACCGGGAGCAGCAGGCACAGGGCTTCTTCTACCGCGTCTGGCGGCGGCTGACGCTGCGCGGCATCACCACGCGCCGCAGCCTGCAGTCCCTTCGCCAGGCTCTGGAGCAGGAGGCACTCCTCGCGTACGCGGCCATCGCGGCCGGCGCCAACGCCCCCAAGCTGATCGCGACCTCCGAACTCGGGCCGGACGCGGTGATGCTCGTCTACGAGCACACCGGCGGACGCACCCTCGACTCGCTGTCGGACGACGAGGTCACCGACGAACTGCTGCACGACACCTGGGCCCAGGTGAAGGCCCTCCAGTCGCGCCGCATCGCGCACCGCAGGCTCGTGGGCGACGCGATTCTGGTGGATCGTTCCGGCACGGTGATCCTGACCGATCTGCGCGTCGGCGAGATCGCGGCCGGCGACCTGGTGCTCCGCATGGACGTCTCGCAGCTCCTGACCACGCTGGGGCTGCGGGTGGGTGCCGAGCGGGCGGTGGCGTCGGCGGTGAGCGTGCTCGGCCCCGACGCGGTGGCCGACTGCCTGCCGATGCTGCAACCCATCGCGCTGTCCCGCTCCACGCGCGCGACCCTGCGCAGGCTGGCCCGCGAACGGGCGGAACGTGAGCGCGAGGCGGTCCTGGAGGCTTCCCATCTGGCCAAGCAGGCCCGAGCGGAGGAGCACCGGGAGGAGGCCGAGGCCGGCAAGGCCGGCAAGAAGGCCGTACGAGCCGAGCAGCGGGCGGAGAAGCGGGCCATCGACGAGGCCCTGGAGGAGGCCCGCGAGGAGGATCTGCTCACCCAGATCCGCCACCAGGTGCTGCTCATCAGGCCGCAGGCACCCGTCGAACCGGCCCGCCTCGAACGGGTCCGGCCGCGCACCCTGATCAGCTTCATCGCCGGCGCCATCGGCGCGTACTTCCTGCTGACCCAGCTGACCCACATCGAGTTCGGGCCGCTCATAAAGAACGCCGAGTGGGGCTGGGTCGCCGCGGCGGTGTTCTTCTCGGCACTGAGCTATGTGGCGGCGGCGATGAGCCTGCTGGGCTTCGTCCCTGAGCGGGTGCCGTTCCTCCGGACGGTGGCGGCGCAGGTCGCCGGGTCGTTCGTGAAGATCGTCGCGCCGGCGGCGGTCGGCGGTGTCGCGCTCAACACGCGCTTCCTGCAGCGTGCGGGCGTGCGCCCCGGGCTCGCCGTGGCCAGCGTGGGTGCCTCCCAGCTGTTCGGGCTGGGCTGTCACATCCTCATGCTGCTCGCCTTCGGCTATCTCACCGGTACCGAGAAGACGCCGTCCCTGTCACCGTCCCGCACGGTCATCGCGGGCCTGCTGACGGTCGCGGTGCTGGTCCTGGTGGTGACGTCGATCCCGTTCCTGCGGAAGTTCGTCGTCACGCGCGTGCGGTCGCTCTTCGCCGGTGTAGTGCCGCGCATGCTCGACGTGTTGCAGCGGCCGCAGAAGCTGGTCACCGGCATCGGCGGCATGCTGCTCCTCACCGGCTGCTTCGTGATGTGCCTGGACGCCTCGATCCGCGCCTTCGGCGACGAGAACGCCTCGATCAGCATCGCCAGCGTCGCGGTCGTCTTCCTCGCGGGCAACGCGCTCGGCTCGGCGGCACCTACCCCGGGTGGCGTGGGCGCGGTCGAGGCCACGCTGACGGTCGGCCTCATCGCCGTCGGCCTCCCCAAGGAGGTCGCGGCCCCCGCCGTCCTGCTGTTCCGGCTCCTGACGCTGTGGCTGCCCGTTCTGCCGGGGTGGCTGGCCTTCAACCAGCTGACCCGCAAGGGCGCCCTCTAGCAGGGCGGTGCACCGCCTCCACGCGCGCGTGGAGGCGGATCGGCCCCCTCACCCGCACGGCCCGCGCCCCGAGCGCACCACTCGGGGCGGCTTCAGGATGGGTGCATGCCCACCTCGCTCCGGCTGCGCGCCATCGCCCTGACCGCCGTCGCCGTCCTGCTGTCCTGGTCGGCGGTGGGCTGCGGTGACGAGGCCACGGGCAAGGACGAGGAGTCGGATCTGACGACGCAGAAGCTGGACTGGAAGGACTGCCTTGAACCCTCTGCCTCCGAGGGCGGCGGCCCCGCTCCCTCTCCCCTGCCGAACGGCGACCCCTGGCAGTGCGCGACCATGAAGGCGCCCCTGGACTGGGAAGACCCCGAGGGCGACACGATCGGCATCGCACTGATCCGCGCCCGGTCCAGCGGCAGCCGGGACCGACGGATCGGCTCGCTCGTCTTCAACTTCGGCGGCCCCGGGGGCTCGGGCGTCAAGTCGCTCCCCGCCTTCGCCGACGAGTTCGCCGATCTGCGCACGCGTTACGACCTGGTCAGCTTCGACCCGCGCGGGGTCGGTCGCAGCGCGGGCGTCGAGTGCGAGGACGACGAGGAACTCGACGAGTACTTCCAACAGGACCAGACGCCGGACGACGCGTCCGAACGGCAGGAGCTCGTGGACAGCACGGAGAGGTTCAACGCCGCCTGCGAGGACAACTCCGGCAAGGCCCTCCCGCACGTCGGCACCCCGGACGCCGCACGCGACATGGACCTGATGCGCCAGGTCCTCGGCGACGACAAGCTGCACTACTTCGGGGTCTCCTACGGCACCGAACTCGGCGGCGTCTACGCCCACCTGTTCCCCAAGAACGTGGGGCGGGCCGTGTTCGACGCGGTCGTCGACCCGACACAGACACCGGAACAGGGCACGCTCGGGCAGGCCAAGGGTTTCCAGCTCGCGCTGGACAACTTCGCGAAGGACTGCGTGGCGAAGGCGGAGGAGTGCCCGGTCGGCGACACCCCGCGGGACGTCAAGGACCGGATCATGGCGCTCCTCAAGGACCTCGACCGCAAGCCGATCCCCGGTGCCTTCCCCCGTGACCTGACGGAGTCCGCCGCGACCACCGGGATCGCGCAGGCCCTGTACTCCCAGGACCTCTGGCCCTATCTGACCGAGGGACTCGAGCAGGCGTACAACGGCGATGGCCGGTTGCTGATGCTGCTGGCCGACTCGATGAACGGGCGCAGCGAGAACGGCGAGTACAGCAACCTGGCCGCGGCGAACATCGCCATCAGCTGCGCCGACGACAAACCGCGGTACACCACCAAGGACGTGGAGGCGAGACAGGGCGAGTTCCGGGCCGCCTCACCCGTCTTCGGTGAGTGGCTGGCCTGGTCCATGCTGAGCTGCACCGACTGGGCCGTCCCCGGCGCGGCCGACCACCCCGACGTGAGCGCGCCCGGCTCGGCGCCGATCCTCGTGATCGGCAACACGGGCGATCCCGCCACGCCGTACGAGGGCGCGCGGAAGATGGTGGAGGCGCTCGGGGCGGGAGTCGGTGTCGAGCTGACGTACAAGGGGCAGGGGCACGGTGCGTACGGCAGCGGGAACGCCTGCGTGAAAGCGGCCGTCGACGGCTACCTCCTTACGGGCAAGCTCCCGAAATCCGGCAAGGTCTGCACCTGAAACCGCAGGTCAGAACGTTATCCACAGGCCCCGACGCAAAAGAGGCAGTCCGCATACCATGGCATGACTGCCATTCACGACATCCGGCGGGTGATGTCGTAAGGGGGGATTTGCTCATGATTCGACTACTACGGGGAGCGGCCCTGACCGCGGCGGTGCTGCTGGTCGCCGGCTGCAGCGGAGGCGCGGACGACGGGAACGGGGAAAGCGCCAGGAACGGCGAAAGCACCGCGCGTCCTTCCGCTCTCCCCTCACAGAAGCTCGACTGGGGGCGTTGCGAGGCGACGTCCGAGGGACCGCCGCCGGGTGACGACTGGCGGTGCGCGACCCTCAAGGTCCCGCTGGACTGGTCGAAGCCGGACGGCGAGACCATCGGTCTGGCGCTGATCCGCAGCGAGGCGACCGGCGACAGGAGCGAACGGCTCGGCTCGCTCCTGTTCAACTTCGGCGGACCGGGAGGCTCGGGCGTGTCCACGATGCCCTCCTACGCCGGCCTCACGAGCGAGCTGCACAAGCGGTACGACCTGGTGAGCTGGGATCCGCGCGGCGTCGGCGAGAGCGAGGGGGTGCGCTGCCGCGGCGACAAGGAGATCCAGGCGGCCGAGTCGGTTGACGCCACCCCGGACGACGCCGCCGAGGAGTCGGCCTTCTTCAAGGACGCGGCCGACTTCGGCGCCGGCTGCGAGCGCGCCGCGGGCGACCTCCTGTCCCATGTCTCCACCGCCGACACCGCCCGCGACATGGATCTCATCCGCCGAGCGGTCGGCGACCGGAAGATGCACTACTTCGGCATCTCGTACGGCACCGAACTCGGCGGCGTCTACGCCCACCTGTTCCCCGAGAGGGTCGGTCGCCTGGTGCTCGACGCGGTCGTCGACCCCACCGCCGACACGGTGGGCCACGCGAAGAACCAGACACTGGGCTTCCAGCGCGCGCTCGACAACTACCTCGCGTCGACGGGACAGGATCCGAAGAAGGGCACCCGGAAGATCGCCGATCTGCTGGAGCGGATCGACGCCGAGCCGCTGCCGACGACGTCCGGGCGGGAACTCACCCAGACTCTGGCGATCACCGGAATCGTCCTGCCGCTCTACAGCGAGCAGGGCTGGCCCGGCCTGACGAGTGCTCTCGACGCGGCGGAGGACGGCGACGGCACGGAACTGCTGGCCCTGGCCGACGGGTACAACGACCGCGACCCCTCGGGCCGCTACGGCACGACGACCCACTCACAGCGCGTCATATCGTGCTTGGACCAGAAGCAGCGGCCGACACCGCAGGAGACGAAGGCGCTGCTGCCCGAGTTCCGGAAGCTCTCGCCCGTGTTCGGCGAGTTCCTGGGCTGGGACACCGCGGGCTGGTGTCACGACTGGCCGGTGCCTGGTCTGACGGACTCACCGGAGGTGAGCGCGCCGGGGGCCGATCCCGTTCTCGTGGTGGGCAACACGGGGGACCCGGCGACGCCGTACGAGGGCGCCGAGAAGATGGCGCGGGAGCTGGGCGAGGGTGTCGGTGTGGTGCTCACCTGGAAGGGCGAGGGCCATGGGGCGTACGGCAGCGGCAGCGGTTGCGTCGACTCGACGGTGAACGCGTACCTGCTGGCCGGGGCGGTACCGAAGGACGGAAAGGTGTGCGCGTAGGCGCGGCCCCCACGCAAAGGGGCCCGGCACGCGTGGTGCCGGGCCCCTCCGTGGAGAGCGGGCGCCCGCCGATGGCGGGAGCGGGGGCGGGGGCGGGACTAGTAGACCGGCTTGTCCGGCTCGATCTGGTTGACCCAGCCGATCACGCCGCCGCCCACATGGACGGCGTCGGAGAAGCCGGCCGACTTGAGGACCGCGAGGACTTCCGCACTGCGGACACCCGTCTTGCAGTGCAGGACGATCTTCTTGTCCTGAGGCAGGTTCTCCAGGGCGGAGCCCATGAGGAACTCGTTCTTCGGGATCAGTCGGGCCCCGGGGATCGAGACGATCTCGTACTCGTTGATCTCGCGGACGTCGATGATGTCGATGTTCTCGCCGTCGTCGATCCACTCCTTGAGCTGCTTGGGAGTGATCGTCGAGCCGGCGGCCGCCTCCTGGGCCTCCTCGGAGACGACGCCGCAGAATGCCTCGTAGTCGATGAGCTCGGTAACGGTGGGGTTATCGCCGCAGACCGCGCAGTTCGGGTCCTTGCGGACCTTGACCTGGCGGTACTGCATCTCGAGGGCGTCGTAGATCATCAGCCGGCCGACGAGGGGCTCACCGGTGCCGGTGAGGACCTTGATGGCCTCGGTGACCTGGATGGAGCCGATGGACGCGCACAGCACACCGAGGACGCCGCCCTCGGCGCAGGACGGAACCATGCCCGGCGGCGGAGGCTCCGGGTAGAGGCAGCGGTAGCAGGGACCGTGCTCGGACCAGAAGACGGATGCCTGGCCGTCGAAGCGGTAGATGGAACCCCAGACGTACGGCTTGTTCAGCAGCACGCAGGCGTCGTTGACCAGGTAACGGGTGGCGAAGTTGTCCGTGCCGTCGACGATCAGGTCGTACTGGCTGAAGATGTCCATCACGTTGTCGGCCTCGAGCCGCTCCTCGTGAAGGATCACGTTCACGTACGGGTTGATGCCGAGGACGGAGTCGCGGGCGGACTCGGCCTTGGAGCGGCCGATGTCGGCCTGGCTGTGGATGATCTGGCGCTGCAGGTTCGACTCGTCGACCTCGTCGAACTCCACGATGCCGAGCGTCCCGACACCCGCAGCGGCGAGGTACATCAGCGCCGGCGAGCCCAGGCCGCCGGCGCCCACACAGAGCACCTTGGCGTTCTTCAGCCGCTTCTGCCCGTCCATCCCGACGTCGGGGATGATCAGGTGGCGGGAGTACCTGCGGACCTCATCTACGGTGAGCTCGGAAGCGGGCTCGACCAGGGGTGGCAGCGACACGGGGACTCCGTTGATCGGTCAATCACTACAGTTGTTCTCCCAGTAACACTGCCACGCCCTTTTTCATTCCGAGACACCTGTTCCAACCAGCGAGACGATTTCGTCCCAGTAGCCGGGCAGGGTCGCCCAGGGGTCTGCTCGGCCGCCCCGGTCCGTGTGGTCGGTGAAGTAGATCGTGGCGGCGCCCTGCCAGCGGGCGATGCGCAGTGCCTCGTCGAGGTGGACGCGGGGCACTCCATGGACGAAGTGGCAGAACCGCTCGGGAGGGTGGTCGGCGGTCCATTCGGCCACCTGGGACCAGCGGTAGTCGCTCCAAGGCCCGGAGAATGTCACCAGTTGGTCGGCGCTCTCGGCATACCCGGCATAGGGATGGGTGCCGTGGCCGAGGACTATGTGGCCGCCGTCGAGGAGCGCCCGGAGGGTGAGGACGGTGCGGCTGATCCCGGGAAGGGCGCTGCGCTCGGTGGGACAGCGGTCCAGGAAGTAGCCGTCGACCCGGTACCAGTCGAGGTGACGGTGGGCGTCGGCGACGATCTCACCGAAGGGGCGCGCGCCGTAGGTCAGGTCGAGGTGGCCGAGGACACGGACGCCCGCGTTGCGCAGCCGGCCCGCTGCCTCCAGGCAGAGCGGGTCGGGGCGGGTGCCGGGGCCGTCGGCGATGTTCAGGACGACCCAGTGCAGAGGGGTCCTGGGGCGGGTGAGTTCGCCCCATTCCAGTGGAGCGACAAGGGGGTGCGCATAGCCGGGGATGCCGAGGCCGGCGCTCAGGCCGGTGCTGGCTGTGCCGGACGCGGCGGAGGTCAGATACGGCATGCCGCCTCCATCCAGATGTCGGCCAGGGACTCCTCCAGGTTGATGCGGGGGCGCCAGCCGAGCCGGTCACGGGCGGTGCGGACGTCGGCCTGCTGCCAGCTGCCGCAGCCGTCCGGGTAGGGGTAGGCGACCGGAGGGGCGTGGTCGGGGTCGGGCCGGGGGTGACCGATGGTCGGCCTGAGGGGGCCGGGCGTGGCGTCGAGTTCGTGCAGGGCACCGCCGTAGCCGGCGACGCGGGCGAGGACGGCGGCGGCGTCGCGGAGGCGCACGGCACGGCCGGACCCGATGTTGATCACGCCTTGGGCGGCGGAGAGCGAGGCGGCGTGGACGGCGCGGGCGACATCCCGTACGTCGACGAAGTCGCGCTGGACGCCGAGGCCGCCGAGTTTGAGTTCGCCGTCGCCGGACTGCATGGCGCGCCGCATGGCCTCGGCGAGGCGGCCGAGCGGCGAGCCGGCGGGGGTGCCGGGTCCGGCGGGTGAGAAGACCCGCAGGACGACGGCGTCCAGGCCGGAGCCGAGGACGAGTTCGGTGGCGGCGAGTTTGCTGACGCCGTAGGGGCCGCCGGGGCGGGGCACGGCGTCCTCGGCGGTGGAGGAGCCGGGCTGGCTGGGGCCGTATTCGGCGCCGCAGCCGATCTGCACCAGGCGGGCCCCGCAGCCGCTGCGACGCAGTGCCTCGCAGACGGTGGCGACGGCGACGGTGTTGTGCCGGGTGAGTTCGCGGGCGCCGCCGCGGGTTGCTCCCGCGCAGTTGATGACGACACCGGGGTGGACCGCGTCCAGGAAGCGGGTGAGCGCTCCGGGGCTGCCCGTGGCGAGGTCGAACCGTACGTCGGCGTCGTCGCCGCGACCGAGCGCGGTGAGCTGGACGGCCGGGTCGGCGAGGAGGCGTTCGGCGACGAAACGGCCTAGGTATCCGTTGGCTCCGATCAGCAGGACCCTCATCGGGCGGCTCCCGGGGCGGACTCTCCGGTTCGGGAGGTGATCATCTGGCGTTCTCCTTATGAGGTGGTGCCGTGGGTGATGAGGTGGTCCCGCGGTGTCGGCCCCGCGGGAGGGGGTGCGCGCGACGGCTGTCCCGCGTACCGGTGGGCTCGGCTTCGGGGCGGCGGTCTGTGGCCGCCGCGCCGTGGACCGGCCGGGGTGGGATCAGGTCGCCCCCGGGGGGCGGGCGTGGGCCGAGGCACGGGTGAGGGTGCGGGTGGCGTGCACGAGGAGGAGGAGTGCGGCGATGCCGCAGACCAGGGTGGGGACGGCGCTTGGTCCCCAGGCGCCGGTGACCGTCCGTACGGGGGCGGCCAGGAAGGAGCAGCCGGGCAGGCGGCTCGCGAAGACCGTGGCCAGCGCGAAGGTCTCGGTCAGCGCCGCGGTGCACAGGGCGACGGCCGGGGCGTGCGGGAAGCCGTGAACGGTGAGGAGGCGGGCCAGCAGAAGCAGAGCGCCCAGGGCGACTGCTCCCGCGTGGACGGCCGGTTCGTCCAGGACCGCGCCGCACAGGGTGAGCAGCGTGACCAGGGCGCACAGGTACAGGGCGACCACTCCGAGGAGCAGGGGCTTCACGGAGTCGGCGAAGTCGGCGAGACCGCGGCTCGCGACGAGTTTGCGGCGGGCGCGCACGGAGAGGAGGTGGGCGCACCAGAGGGCGGGAGCGCAGGCCAGGGCGAGTGCCAGGACGGGGGCGGTGGCCAGGGGCCAGGGCCCGTCGGGGCCTCCGGCGAGTCCGGCGGCGAGCAGACCGTCGCCGAGCAGGGCGTACGCGATCAGCAAGCAGGTCCATGCGCCGCTGCGGCCGGTGGTGCCGGCCGGGGCCTGGAGCGGGCCGCGGCGGAGGGCGACACGCAGACCCAACGCGACGGCGAGGGCGCCGGCAGCGGCCACCACGAGTCGGGGCTGACCATGCGTGAGCCGCACGCCGACCACGGCCGCCGCGCACAGGGCACCCGGGAGCAGGGCGAGCACCGTCCATCCGCGCCCGGGGCCGGGCGCGGCGGGCATCGGCCGGCGCTCCGGGGGTGTCTCCGCGTCTCGGGGTACGCGCGCGTACATCTCCTCGGCGAGCGAGAACACGTCCCGGTGGCGGAAACGGGCGGCTGTACGGTCGGTGACGCCGTGGGCCTCCAGCCCGGCGGCGATCTCCAGCGGGTCCACGGCCCGTTCGCAGAGCTCCCGGTGCCGGTGCATCAGGGCTTTCACGGGGTCCACGCCCCCGCGTCTGGAGGTGGGCGCGGGATCGGGGTCGGGGGAGGTGCGGCCGTCACGCTCGGGGGCGAGGGGGCTGTGATCGAGCGAGCGAGGCCGTGACGAGGGTGCGGGCGCGCCCTCGAAATCGACCGCGCCCCCGGCGCCGGCACCGCCTCCGACCCCGGCCCCAGCACCAGCACCAGCACCAGCACCAGCACCAGCACCAGCACCAGCACCAGATTCATGGTGGGCCGGATCGCAGGGCGCCGGTGGATCCGATGTGATCGCCGACGAAGTGACCGCTTCGTCGGAGCCGTCCCACGTCTCCAAACCGTCCAACCGCAGCTCGCTCATCGCGCCCCCTCCCCCGCGGGCACCGGTTCGCCGGTGGCTGCCGGCGGCGGGGGCGTTCCCGTGGCGCGGGCCGGGGTGTCGACCGCCCAGCGGGGGCGGCCGGAGACGACTCCGCCAAGGCCCGCGACCCCCGCGACGCCCGCCACCCCGGCCACCCCGAGGCCGCCCGTCGCCAGGCGGGTCTCGGTCCAGCGGCCGGGGACGTGCGCCTCGGCGGGAGCGCCGAACGGCAGGGGTTCGCCGGTCTCGTCGAGGACGACCTTCCGGACCGGGGCGTGGGAGACGACCTCCAGGTAGATGCCACGAAAGGCCGCCACGTTCTGCTCCACCGTGAAGAGTTCGAGGGCGCGGGCACGGGCTGCCGCACCGAGGCGCGCACGGCGCTCGGGCTCACGCAGGAGCGCCACGCACGCCTCCGCGAGCGCCCTCGGGTTGCGGGGCGGGACGACGAGTCCCGTCCCTCCGATGACCTCGACGACGGCACCGGCGTCCGTGGACACCGTGGGCCGTCCGCAGAACATGGCCTCGACGAGGCTGATGGGGAACCCCTCGACGACACTCGACAGGACGACGACGGCGCCGGACGCGTACGCCTCCGCCAGGTCGCGGACGGCGAGGTCGCCGATCTCCTCGAAGGAGACGGGGCTGTCACCCACGGCGTGGACGCCGTCGGCCTCGTCGGGGAAGAGCTGGGCGGCCAGGGCCTTGCAGTGGCCGAGGTACGCGACCCCCTCGGCGCCCGCGGCGGCGCCGACGATTCTGAGCCGGGCCTTCGGCTCCGCTCTCCGGATCTCGGCGAAGGCGTGCAGCAGGGAGATCAGATCCTTGGCCGGCTCGATGCGGCCGACCCACACCAGGGTGTGGGGGTCCGCGCTCTCCGGCGACTCTCCCACCTCCGCGAAGCGGGACGCCTCCATGCCGGGGTAGACCGTACGGATCTTCGCGCGGTCGGCTCCGCAGCGCTCCTGCCAGCGGCGGGCGTGGGTGTTCCCGGGGGTGAGGCAGGCGGCGCGCCGGTAGACCTCGGCGGTCAACTGCCGGTGGAAGGACGCGAGCAGGGCGCGCACCGGCGCGTCACCGGAGGTCGCGAGGTAGTGCGCGCGCAGCGGCACGCCGTACTCGGTGACCACGAGCGGCACCCCGTGGAAGTGACCGGCCAGCAGCCCCGGCAGCGCGGCCGAGCCGCCGGCCGCGGCGTGGCACAGGTCGACCGAGCCGAGCCCGTCCTCCTCGTACCAGTCGAGCGAAAGGGGGCGCAGCGCACGTTCGAGGTGTGCGGCGACGGTCAGCAGATCCGGTACGCGGGCCTCGCGCGCCGCCCCGTGAACGCCCGGCGTGCGACAGGCGCGTTCGAGCGTGTGGACGGCGGCTTCCGAGCGCAGGGCGCCCACCAGTCCGCCCTCTTCGCGGGCCAGCTCGGCAAGCCCGTACAGGGCGTTGCCGAAACGGTCCGCCTCAGTGCCGGAGCCGCTTCCGGGGAGGTCCAC
Organism: Streptomyces sp. NPDC030183; assembly: GCF_055573455.1. Classification (NCBI taxonomy): domain Bacteria; kingdom Bacillati; phylum Actinomycetota; class Actinomycetes; order Kitasatosporales; family Streptomycetaceae; genus Streptomyces; species Streptomyces sp. NPDC030183. The sequence continues at coordinate 260,093 of NZ_JBVIBK010000007.1, read as the reverse complement.
CGACTCGGGCGCCCCGGCGGAGCAGAGCACCGACGCCAGTTCCCCGTACGCCTCCATGAAGCGTCGCCGCGCCCGACGGCCGAGGGCCACGCCGTCGTCCTCGACCGTCCACAGCGGTGCCGTCCGAACGCGGCTGACCTGTGGCGGCAGCGGGACCCAGCCCTCGTCCTCCTGTCGCTCGCTACGGCTGAGCGCGTAGACGTCGAACTCGTGTCGCTCCAGCCCACGCACGAGTCGGTCGCACCAGAGCCTGGCGTCACCGCTCACATACGGATAGCCACCCTCCGTAAGCAGTCCGATGCGCACGCGTGCACCCCCGATCTCCCGTTTGGGGAGCCGCCGTTCTCCCGGCGGCTCGCAGCGGGACGAACGTATGCGGACAAGACGGTGGCGGGGGGGGGGGGGGGGGGGGGGGGGGGGGGGGAGAGGGGGGGGGGGGGGGGGGTTTTTCCCCCCCCCCCCACCAAAAGGGGTGAACGGTCGTAACTTTCCCTAGCGGGACGCGTTTCGTCGCGCTAGGGGATCAACCGGTTACATGCCGTCAGGCCATCCAGGGACACGAGCACGGGGCCGGGCCCGGGCGTCTGCTCAACTCTCGGGATACGCCCACGGGTTGGGCTTGCAGGTGATCCCGCCATAGGAAAGGAACTTGCTCTGCTGCTGCATGACGGGCGCGAGGTCGCCGTCCTTGTCGCAGGTCACATGGCTGTAGCCGAGACGGTGCCCGATCTCGTGATTGATCAGCATCTGCCGGTACGCGTGGATGCGGTCGCCGTAGGTCTTCGAACCCTGGGCCCAGCGATAGGCGTTGATCATCACGCGCTCGGTGGCGGCCGAATCGCACGACACGTTGTCCACGGTGGTGTCGAGCCCCGACTTGGCGCACCACACGGCTGTGGTGCCCGGGCTGGCCAGCGTGATCACGAAGTCGGGCTTTCCCGAGGAGATGCGTTCGAAGGTACGGCCGCCGTTGTGCGCCCAACTCCGGTCGTCGTTCAGGGTCTTCTGCACAGCTTCGGCGAACAGTTCCGCGTCGAGGCCGAGCCCTTCCTCGACATCGACCCGGTAACGGTACTTCCGCCCTGTCCCCGGCGCCTTGTCGAAGCCCATGACGGCCTCGAACTTGCCGTTGCCCTCCAGGTCGGCGGCGAGATCGTACTTCCTGCCCATCTTCTCGTCGTACGAGAGCGGGGTCACGCTCACGTGCGGCACGCTGGACGGCGTGGGCCGGTCGTCGCTGCGCGAGGCGCCCCGTACGGCGCGGTCGGCGGCGTCGGCGGCCTGCGTCCTGGCGGCGGTGTCGTCCTGGCCGTCGGCGACCTGGCCGCCGACGATGACCGCGAGCACGGTGGTGACCGCGGCGGCCGCGATCCCGGCGAACGCCTTCCCCTTGCCGCCCTTACCGGTGTCCTTGCCCTCCGCGGGCTCACCCTTCAGCGGGTCCTCTCCGACAGCCCGCTCATCCCGCACGCCACTGCCGGAGCCGTTGGCCCTGCCGGGGGCGAAGACGTCGTCGACCTCGTCGAAGGCGTCCACGTATGCCTGCCGAGGGCCACCGGCCGGCGGCAAAACGACCTCCTGCCGCTGCCGGGGGATGGGGATGCGCCGCCCCTTCCCCTGACCCTGGTCGGCCGCGCCGAAGGAGGGACGGCCGCCGGACTCGCCGTGCGGCGTGCCGTGCGAAGGGCCGCCGGGTGCGCCGTACGGGGCCCCCGGAGGAGCCCCGTACGCGCCCTGTCCAGCACCTGCGCGTGGTCGCCCCTCACCGCCCAACCGGCCCCAGCCGCCGCCCGTTTCACGCTGCTCGGGATGCCCGCCACGGCTCTGCGGGAAGCCTCCGCCGCGGGCGCCGTCGGACAGGCGTGGAAAACCGTGCGCGGGCGTGCCGTCGGGGAGCCGGGGAAATCCCTGCGCGGGCGTTCCCTCAGGAGTACGAGGGAACCCGTGCGCGGGCGTGCCCTCAGGAGTACGAGGGAACCCGTGCGCCGGCGTGCCCTCAGAGAGACGTCGGACTCCCGGACCCGCAGCCCCCTCGTACCCTCGGTACCCGCGCGGGACCCGGTCGCCCGCTGCTCCGGGCGAGCCCCCTGGGCCCGCGCCTGCCGCTGATCCTTCGCTCGTGTCGCCTTTCGGCGCCCGCCCCTTGCGGCTGTGCCGTCCCACGCGGCGCCTCAGCTCCCCACAGCAGGGGTGCCAGGGGCGGACCCGCCCCCGGCGGAATCGTCCCGGTCGGACGTGGCCGACCCGACCGCGTCCCCCGGCTTCCCGTTCATCACACGCTCGGCGTTCACACGCTCGCCATTCACAGGCTTCCCGTTCACCCGCTCCGCGTCCGCCCGCTCCGCGTCCGCCCGGTCCCGGGCCGACGTCGCTGAGCCCCGTACGCCCGCATGCGGCGCTCCGGAGGCATGTCCCTCAGAGCCTCCCACACCGTTCGACCCCCTCCTGGCCGTATCGGCCAGGAGGTCGCGGAACGCGGCGGCGACCGTCTCCGGGTACTCCATCATGGCGACGTGCCCGGCGTCCGGCAGGGAGACCAGGCGCGAATCGCGGAAGGCGCGGGCGGCGCGCTGGGCCATGCGGTAGCCGACGAGCTGGTCTCGGCGGCCGTAGACGAGGAGCGTCGGGGCGAGGACCCGCTCGGCCTGGCGCCACAGCGAGTGCTGCCCGCCCAGGGTGTACGCGTCGACGATCCCCCGGGCGGACCGCGTCATCGCGTCCCACATGTACGGGAGCTGGAGGCGTCGCTCCATCTCCTCCACCGCGTTGCGGAAGCCCTCCTCCGAGACGCGACCCGGGTCGCCGTAGCAGAGCGCCATGACGCCCCGGACACGCTGCTCGGCGCTCCACCCCTTGGTGAAGCGGGTGAAGAGCGCCGCCACACCGGGTATCGCGAGCATCCCGGTCGGCACCGCGGTGCGCTGCACCCGCAGTTCGGGCAGCGCGGGCGACACCAGGGTCAGCGTCCGGACGAGGTCGGGGCGCAGGGCCGCGACGCGGGTGGTGACGGCACCGCCGAGGGAGTTGCCGAAGAGGTGCACGGGGCCGCGCCCCGACGCGTCCAGGTAGCGGATCACCGCACGCGCGTGTGCCGTGATCGAGTAGTTGCCGTCGTCCGGTGGCGGTGAGTCGCCGAAACCGGGCAGGTCGATTGCCTCGCTGGCCACCGACTCGTCGAGCAGCGGCATCAGTGCCGACCAGTTCTGCGAGGAGCCGCCCAGGCCGTGTACGTACAGGGCGGGCGGCAGATCGTCGCGAGCCGGAGTTCTCGACCGGACCGCCAGAGTGATCCCGGGCAGTCTCACGGACCTGAGCCGCTCCCCCGGCGCCACGCGCACGGAACTCGCCTTCGGCGACGCGGTGGCGGTCAGCAGGGACGGCAGATCGGTCGAAGACATGCGGCAATGTTACGAGACGATCACGTAGTGGCTCATGTGTTCGCCATCACAGATCGAGCCATGTGCGGAGGGGTACCGGACCGCATAGCGCCACGTTCGGCTGTCTCCTAGGCTCGTAGGCGACAAGGCACAACCCGTGCGACCCGTGCGTGGGCCCCTGCCGCTTCAGGGACGTTTCGGCAGCACCTAGGCAGTAGCAGGAAGGGGAAACCACGATGGCCGTTGACCCCACCGATCCCGAGACATTCGCCGAGACGGAGGCCGAAGCCGTGGAGATCGACGACGTCGAGGCCCCCGAGGCCGATGCCGCCGAGCAGCACACGTACGTCGTCCCGGACCGGGACGACCCGTTGACCGACGTCGATCCGGACGCCGGGAACCCGGCGGACCTCGCCGAACAGGCCCGCGTGGTCGACCTCGACGAGGACGACTACCGGTAGCGAGGACGAGTCGGCGCTCCCCGTCGGCGTCCCGCTTCCCATCAGGACGACCGCTGGGGACGTGAAAGACGACGAACGGTGAACGGAAAGGGCTTCCTTCTGCCCACCCTGCCCCCGTTTGACGTGGTCCGCGGCACTTTCCCAGGCGTCCGGTCCGTGAAATTCTGCGCTCGCACCGCGCGCACCAGGGTTACCGAAAAGTACGATGGCGGCGCGGCGCACACCGCAAATGGACGATTTTGGGAGGCGGCGTGACAGCCATCGAGCAGACAGAGGCGGCACGCCCGCGGGGCACACGCCTTCCGCGCCGAGCCCGACGGAACCAGCTCCTGGGCGCCGCCCAGGAAGTCTTCGTGGCCCAGGGCTACCACGCGGCCGCGATGGACGACATCGCCGAGCGCGCCGGCGTCAGCAAGCCGGTCCTCTACCAGCACTTCCCGGGCAAGCTCGACCTCTACCTGGCTCTGCTGGACCAGCACTGCGAGTCCCTGATCCAGGCCGTGCGCGGCGCGCTCGCGTCGACGACGGACAACAAGCAGCGCGTACGGGCCACGATGGACGCGTACTTCGCGTACGTCGAGGACGAGGGCGGCGCGTTCCGGCTGGTCTTCGAGTCGGACCTGACGAACGAGCCCGCCGTGCGCGAGCGCGTCGACAAGGTCACGAACGAGTGCGCGGAGGCCATCTGCGACGTCATCGCCGAGGACACCGGGCTGTCGCGCGCGGAGTCGATGCTGCTGGCCTCGGGTCTGGGCGGTCTCGCCCAGGTCGTGGCGCGGTCCTGGCTGCACAGCGACCGCAGCGTCCCGCGCGAGCAGGCGGTCCAGCTGCTGGCGTCGCTGGCCTGGCGCGGCATCGCCGGCTTCCCGCTGCACGGCATCGAGCACCACTGACGGTCGCCCCGCGCCCCGGACCGGTGTTCGGCACAGCCTGGTCCGGGGTTTTGTTCCCGCACCCTGTTCGCTCCTGGCGTTGCCGAGCGGAGGGTGGACGTCCCCTCACCGGGCTAATGTGTGCTGGGTACGGCGCGGACGCCCGCGCACTTCACTGACCGTCGGAGGGACATAGCCGTGGAGGTCAAGATCGGCGTGCAGCACGCGCCCCGCGAGATCGTTCTGGAGAGCGGTCAGAGTGCCGAGGAGGTCGAGCGTGCCGTGTCCGAGGCGCTGGCCGGCAAGTCGGCGCTGCTGAGCCTCACGGACGAGCACGGTCGCAAGGTGCTGATCCCTGCCGACCGTCTCGCCTACATCGACATCGGCGAGCCGACCGTCCGCAAGGTCGGCTTCAGCGCGCTGTAGCCGAGAGGCGTACGAGGCATAGCGGAGGGGCCCGGTGGTGTGAAACCACCGGGCCCCTTCGTATGCGCCCGGGTCCGCGCTCCTCGTTCCCCCCATGGCGCGAAGCGCACAGGGGAGCCACAACTCGTCCACAGAGGAGGATTGCGTTCCGTGACTCGCGGGTAGTACCGGCTACGACCGATTTGCCCAGGCCAGGCCGTGCGGGAGGGACCCCGATCATGTTCTTGGAAGCGCTCGGATCCGCACTCGTCGGACTCGCCCTCGCCTGTGCCGCCGTCTACCGTCTGGCGCACCGTCTGCCGCCCCGCACGCTCGTGCTGCCGACCGGCGTGGCCGGGGCCCTCTTCGGCGCGTTCCTGACCCACACCGCCCTGGGATCCACGAACTTCCTGGTGCTTCTGACCGGGGCGGCGATCGTCGCCGCGGCGTCGCTGTCGCTCCTGCTGCGACCGACGGAGCGTTTTCGACGCAGCTCGGCACCCGCGTAACGGCGAGCCCACCGAAGACACACGGGGCCGCGGCGACGTCGGCGGCACCCCTGGCATCCGCGGCACCCCTCAGCGGGCGCGACCGACCACGGATGCCCCGCAGCCGCCCACTGACGCCGCGCCCCACAACGACTAGCGACCAGCGACCCACGGCGATCAGCCGGTCACGGCCATCAGCCGGCCACGGCGATCAGCGGGGGATCAGCGGGCCACAGGATCAGCGGCTCACGCCGCCAGGCCCAGCGCGGCCATGCGCTTCGTGTGGGCCTCGGTGATCCGGGAGAACATCCGCCCCACCTCGGCCAGGTCGAACCCGTCGGCCACGCCGCCCACGAGCATCGTGGACAGGGCGTCCCGGTCGGCCACGACCCGCTGCGACTGCGACAGCGCCTCGCCCATCAGCCGCCTTGCCCACAGCGCGAGCCGCCCGCCGACCCGCGGGTCCTCGTCGATCGCGGCCCGCACCTTCTCGACGGCGAACTCGGCGTGCCCGGTGTCGTCGAGGACGGCGAGCACCAGCCCGCGCGTGTCGGCGTCGAGGTGCGCCGCGACCTCCCGGTAGAAGTCACTGGCGATCGAGTCGCCGACGTACGCCTTGACCAAGCCCTCCAGCCAGTCCGAGGGCGCCGTCTGCTTGTGGAAGCCGTCGAGGGCGTCCACGAACGGCTCCATGGCCCGCGTCGGCTCCTCGCCGATCTCCGTGAGCCGGTCGCGCAGCCGCTCGAAGTGGTGGAACTCGGCGGCGGCCATCTTCGCCAGCTCCGCCTTGTCGACGAGCGTCGGCGCCAGCTTCGCGTCCTCCGCGAGCCGTTCGAACGCCGCGAGCTCCCCGTACGCCAGTGCTCCGAGCAGATCCACGACGGCGGCGCGGTACTGCGGGTCGGCCGAGGCTTGGGCCCAGTCCTGGGCGGCGATGCCGGTGACCTCGGCGGTCTCGGTCGTCTCGGCGGTACCGGGGGCGTTCTCAGGCTTGTCAGACGTGGTCATGAAGCGCACAATAGCCCGCTCTGCGCAGTGCGGAAGGGCCCGGTCGATCGGTGTGACGACGACTACGTGACCAAATCGGCCATCGCATGTGCGCGTTTCCGGGGTATGGTGGTAATGCGCCTGCTGAGTACGTCGACGTACCACCGCGGTATCTCGACCGTCTCTCGACAGGCCGCACGCATGAGGATGCCCGGTCGGTGGCCCGATCGGCTCCGACCCGACAGCCCTCCAGTTCCGTACGGCACTCTGCGTACGGGCATCCGGAGGGACCCCTCAGCGGTATGAGCGCTAGAGCGTCGGCAGTGGTCCCGTGCCACACGGCCAGCCCGTGAGGGCGGCCGATGTCCCCCCGGCACGGTCAGACGACACGACCCCCGCGCTCGCGCCACGCCGCGTACACAGAAGAGGCAGCACCCTGACTACGACTTTTCGAGATCTCGGAATCCTTCCCGAGACGGCCGAGGCCCTGGAAGCCGTCGGCATCATCACTCCCTTCCCGATTCAGGAGATGACGCTCCCGGTCGCCCTCTCCGGCACCGACGTCATCGGCCAGGCCAAGACCGGCACCGGCAAGACGCTCGGCTTCGGCCTTCCGCTCCTTGAGCGCGTCACCGTCCCCGCCGACGTCGAGGCCGGCCGCGCCAAGCCCGAGGACCTCACCGACGCCCCGCAGGCGCTCGTCGTCGTCCCCACCCGCGAGCTGTGCACGCAGGTCACCAACGACCTGCTGACCGCCGGCAAGGTGCGCAACGTCCGCGTCACCGCGATCTACGGCGGTCGCGCCTACGAACCGCAGGTGGAGGCCCTGAAGAAGGGCGTGGACGTCGTCATCGGCACCCCCGGACGGCTCCTCGACCTGGCCGGCCAGAAGAAGCTGAACCTGAAGCACGTCAAGTGCCTGGTCCTCGACGAGGCCGACGAGATGCTCGACCTGGGCTTCCTGCCCGACGTCGAGAAGATCATCAACATGCTTCCGTCCCGGCGCCAGACGATGCTGTTCTCGGCGACCATGCCGGGCGCCGTCATCGGTCTGGCCCGCCGCTACATGTCGCAGCCGACGCACATCCGTGCCACGGCCCCGGACGACGAAGGCGCGACGGTCCGCAACACCTCGCAGCACGTCTACCGCGCGCACAACATGGACAAGCCGGAGATGGTCGCGCGCATACTGCAGGCCGAGGGCCGGGGACTGGCCATGGTCTTCTGCCGCACCAAGCGCACGGCCGCCGACCTCGCCGACCAGCTCAAGCAGCGCGGTTTCGCCTCCGGCGCGGTCCACGGCGACCTCGGCCAGGGCGCCCGTGAGCAGGCGCTGCGTGCCTTCCGCAACGGCAAGGTCGACGTCCTCGTCTGCACCGACGTCGCCGCGCGCGGCATCGACGTCGAGGGCGTCACCCACGTCATCAACTACCAGTCCCCCGAGGACGAGAAGACGTACCTGCACCGCATCGGCCGTACGGGCCGCGCGGGCGCCAAGGGCATCGCGATCACCCTCGTCGACTGGGACGACATCCCGCGCTGGCAGCTCATCAACAAGGCGCTGGACCTCGGGTTCAACGACCCGCCGGAGACGTACTCCACGTCGCCGCACCTCTTCGAGGAGCTGAGCATCCCGGCGGGCACCAAGGGTGTCCTGCCGCGCTCGGAGCGTACGCGGGCCGGCCTCGACGCCGAGGAGCTGGAAGACCTGGGTGAGCCGGGTGGACGCGGTGCCCGCGGGCGCGGCGGTCGTTCCTCCGGCCCGGCGCCGTCCGCCGAGCGCGAGCGCCCGGCGCGTACGCCGCGCCGTCGCCGCCGGACGCGCGGTGGCGCCGCGGTCGACGCGACGGCCCCCGAGGCCACGGCGGTCGCCGAGCCGACGCGGCCCACGGAGACGCCGGGCACGGCCGCCGAGCCGGACGCCGGCCCCCGCACGCCCCGCCGCCGTCGCCGCACCCGCGGCGGCACGACACCGGCAGCGGAGGCGGTCACGCCGACGGCGGAGACCGCGGGTTCCGAGCAGGCCCGGAACGCCGTGGACACGGTGGACGCCGTGGACGCCGTGGACACCGCCACGGGCTCGGCCCAGGACGTGTCGGCCAAGGACATCGCGGTCAAGGACGTCGAGGACTCGGCGGGGGCGCTGCCTGCCGCCGACGAGACGAAGCCGCGCCGTCGCCGCACGCGCAAGACGGCGTCGGCGGAACCGGTCGCTCCGGCCGCCGAGGCGGCGGTCGACACGGTCGAGGGCACGGTCGCCGAGGCCACGGTCGTCGAGGAGGCGGCGCC
>NZ_JBVIBK010000007.1:0-251116 GCF_055573455.1 Streptomyces sp. NPDC030183 | reverse complement strand
CCCAAGACGCGCCGCCGGACGCGGAAGGCCGTGGAGGCCCCCGCGACCACCGAGGCGCCCACCGCCGAAGCCGCGCTCGACACGGCCGAAGGCACCACCGCCACCGAAGAGGCCACCAAGCCCCGCCGCCGGACCCGCAAGACCACCACGGCAGCCGAGGCCACCACCGAAGCGACGGCGACCACCGCCGAAGAGGCCGCCCCCAAGACCCGCCGCCGCACGCGGAAGGTCGCGGAGGCACCCGTCGACGCGCCGGAGACCGTAGCCGAGGAAGCGGCGGCGCCCAAGACGCGCCGCCGGACGCGGAAGGCCGTGGAGGCCCCCGCGACCACCGAGGCGCCCACCGCCGAAGCCGCGCTCGACACGGCCGAAGGCACCCCCGCCACCGAAGAGGCCACCAAGCCCCGCCGCCGGACCCGCAAGACCACCACGGCAGCCGAGGCCACCACCGAGGCAACGGCGACCACCGCCGAAGAGGCCGCCCCCAAGACCCGCCGCCGCACGCGGAAGGTCGCGGAGGCTCCGACCGAGGCGTCGGTTCCGGCCCAGCCGACGGAGGAGCAGGCCACGAAGCCGCGTCGCACGCGGAAGGCCGCGGCCGCCGTGGCTGTGGCTGAGGACGCGGGGGCGAGTGCCGGCGAGACGCCGGCACCGCGTCGGCGGGCACGGAAGACTGCGGCCGTCGTGGAGCCGACGGACAGCTGAGGCCGGTTGGCCGACCGAAGGCCCGGTCCCCCTTCCCGGGGGCCGGGCCTCCGGCGTTTCCCGAGACCGGCCGGGCACGGAGCGGAGGGGCGCGGGGCCTTGGCGCTCAACCCTCCTGACGGCGGCACCCCCACCCGGCACGGCCAGCCCAAGCCGCCCGCCACCAACGGCCAGGCACCAACGGCCAACCGCCAACCGCCAACCGCCAACCGCCAACCGCCAACCGCCAAGAGAGTCGCAAGGCCGCAGGCCGCACGTCACCGATCCACGCAGCCCAAGCCACACGCACCGAGCCGCCCGCCACCAACCGCCCCGAGCCGCCCGGCCCCCGTCAGGTGACTGGCAGGGCCGGTCTCCGGATACTCTCGCCCCATGAGCCGTCCTCCCACGTTCACCCCTCCGCCCGGTGCCCGCGCCCACCGGCTGCGCACCTCGCGCGGTGAGTTCGCCGTCATCGAGGCGGGCACCCCGGTGAAGGGCACCGTGCTGCTCGTGCCGGGGTTCACGGGGAGCAAGGAGGACTTCATCGCGCTGCACGAACCGCTGGCTGAGGCCGGCTACCGGTCCGTGGCCGTGGACGGACGGGGCCAGTACGAGAGCGAGGGGCCCAAGGACGACGAGTCGCCGTACGCCCAGGACGAGTTGGCGCGGGACGTGCTCGCCCAGGCGCGGGCCGTCGGCGACGGTGCCCCCCTGCACCTCCTCGGCCACTCCCTCGGCGGTCAGATCTCCCGCGCCGCCGTCCTGCTGGACGCCTCCCCCTTCGCCTCGCTCACTCTGATGGCCTCGGGCCCGGCCCAGATCTCGGAGAGCCAGCAGCAGCGGGTCAAGCTGTTGCGGGATGCCCTGGCCGCTATGGGGATGGAGCAGGTGTGGGACGCCATCCAGGCGATGGAACCGCCGGAGGAGACCGACGCCGGCGGCCTCGACGAGGGACTGGACGACAGCGCCGACCTACGCCGCCGCTGGCTCGCCCACAGCCCGGCCCAGCTCATCGCCACCGGCCGGCAGCTCTGCTCGGAACCCGACCGCGTCGCCGAACTGGCCGCCCTGGGCCTGCCCGCACACGTCCTGTCGGGCGAACGCGACGACACCTGGCCGATCCCGCTCCTCGACGACATGGCCGCACGCCTCCACGCGCACCGCACGGTGATTGCCGCCGCCGAGCACTCCCCCAACACGGACCAGCCGAAGGCCACGGCCGCCGCCCTGATCGGCTTCTGGGACCGGCTCACCGGCTGAGCTAGTACTGCGCCCTCAAGTGCTCCCAGAACCCGTCCCGCAGGGCCCGTCTCAGGTCCGCCTGGCCCCGTAGCGAGTACTGGAGCAGCCCCTCCGCCTCGACGAGGAGGTCCTGGTCGACCGAGCCGGGCAGGTACGGGTGGCCGTGCAGGAGTTCCTTGAGCGGCTCGCGGCCCCGGGACGCGAGCCATTTCGCGGCGATCTGGGCGCCGACGAAGCGGACGTCCTCACGGGTGGGCCGGCTCCCCGCGGTGGCCTCGTACGGGACGGCGGCCCGCCGGGAGACGTACGGCTTGAAGAAGTCGAGGTCGAAGGTCCGCTGGCTGTCGACCTCCCAGAGCAGCGGGTCGGCCTGGTTGCGGCCCTCCGGCGCCTCGATGCCCCACAGATGGACACGCGCCCCGTACCCCTGTGCGGCCTCGACCGCCGAGACCAGGTCCTCGTCGCCGCCGATGAGCGCCGCGTCGCTGATGGCGCGGTGCCGGGCGAGGGACTCCAGATCGGTGCGGATGAGGGAGTCGACGCCCTTCTGCTGGTTGTTCGCGTTCAGATTGCCCAGCCGCACCTTGACGTCCGGCAGCTCGGCGATGGACTGCTGCTCCACCGTGTGGATGCGGCGCCGCGCCCCGTCGTACCAGTAGACCCGGAGCAGCCGGCTGTCCGCGAAGATCGTGCGGGCCCGGTCGATCAGGGCGTCGATGAGACCTTCCGCATCGAGATCGAAGGACCGCCGGTCCTCCGTCCCGGCGACCAGTCGCCCGACGGCCGCGTACAGGTACCCGGCGTCGACGAAGATCGCATGGGTCGAGGGCGTCTTCGCCACCTCGGCGAGCATGCGCTGGAGCAGCTCGTTCGTACGGTCGATGCGGGCGCCGAGCGCCGTCAGGTCGTCGTCGTTCATATGCGTCCATTGTCCCGGCGGTCACGCTGCGAACACAACCGGTCCCGAACAGTCTTACAGCTTCCTGGTAGTGCACCCACATCGTCACTTACCAGCCAGTAATTAGGTTCTCGAAAAATTTCCTTAGCGTAGGGAATGTTTGTAACAGGCATACCGTTGACTCCTCATGGAACACGGGCACCGACGACCCGCGCACCACCAGTAGTTCTCCTCAGGGAGGACGACCAGACGAAGGGAGAAGCCATGCGCTTCGAAATCATGCGACTCGACGACGTCAACGGCACGCCCGTGGACAGCACCGTCGTGGACGCCGCCTCCGTCAACAGGATCGTGCAGCAGGCCGCCGCCATCGGGCAGCGCCTCTGGATCCGCCCCGCCGACGTGACCGCCTCGTAGTACCGGCCGACGTGACCGCCTCAGCCGAGGCGGATCCGTTCAGACTTCAGAGCCCCGTACGGGCCGCACCGATGTGCGCCGTACGGGGCTCTGCGTACGTCCGGGCCCACCGCGGGGCCGGCTGTCAGCTGCCCTGGATCACCTGGGTGACGCCGTTGATGATCTGCTGCACCGCGATCGCGGACAGCATCATCCCCGCGAGCCGGGTCACGAGCACCACACCGCCGTCCTTGATGACCCGGATGATCAGCAGCGAGTACCGCATCGTCAGCCACAGCACGACATGGATCGCCAGGATCGCGCCCCACACCGACACCTGGGCGGCCACACCGTCCGCCTTCTGCACCGCCAGGATCACCGACACGATCGCCCCGGGCCCGGCCAGCAGCGGCATACCGAGCGGCACCAGCGCGACGTTCACGTCCTTCGTCTGCTTGGGCTCGTCCGTCTTCCCGGTCAGCAGATCGAGTGCGATCAGCAGGAGCAGCAGTCCGCCCGCGATCATCAGCGCGGGCACGGAGACATGCAGGTAGTCGAGGATCTGGTGCCCCAGCAGGCCGAAGACGGCGATCACGCCACCGGCCACGCAGACGGCCTGCAACGCCATCCGCTTCTGCGTCCGGGCGGGGCGCCCGGCGGTGAGGCCGAGGAAGATCGGGGTGATCCCGGGGGGATCCATGATCACGAACAGGGTCAGGAAGAGGGAACCGAAGACGGCGAGATCGAACACAGGGGTGCCTTGCGAGAGTGTGCGGAAGAGCGGGAGAGGAGGGATCAGTGACGGGGGGAGGTCGGCCTGCTCGGCTTGGCGCCCCGGACGGTTCGGGGCCCCGACCATGACCGGCGCCCCGGGCGTTCCGGACCCCCGAGCGTCGCCGGCGTCAAGGGCATCGCCGGCGTTATGGATGTCCTGGGCGACAGCCCGCCACCGGGGCCGCGGGGCTCCGGCCGGCCGTGCCCGCGCAGCGCGAAGGCCAGGCGGCCGAAGGAGCGGGCACCATGACCATCAGGGGCCGCCGCGTACGCCACCGACCGGCGCAACCGGCCTCGACGACCGGCCACCACGAGCCTGACGGGGCGCGTCCGGCGCCCTACGACCGAGGTGCCGGCCGGCGTCCGCCCGTGCCCGGGACGGGGAACGCTCCGGTGGCGCGGCGCGTGATCTCCCCGTACACCTCGGGGTCGGTCGTGTACTCGCCGAGCGCGCAGGTCTTGCGGCTGCCGTGGTAGTCGGAGGAGCCGGTCGTGAGCAGCCCCAGTTCCTTCGCGAGGCCGCGCAGCCGCGCCCGGGTCGCCGGGTCGTGGTCCATGTGGTCGACCTCGATGCCATCGAGCCCGGCGGCGGCGAGGTCGGCGATCGCGGACTCGGGGACGGTGCGGCCGCGCTTGACGGCTGCGGGGTGCGCGAAGACCGCGACACCGCCGGCGCCCTTGATCAGCCGGATCGCCTCGAACGGGTCGGTCTCGTGCTTCTCGATGTAGACGCGGCCCCCGTCGCCGAGCCACTGGGGGGTGAACGCGTCGTTCACGGTCGGTACGGCGCCGAGTTCCACCAAGGCGGTGGCCACGTGGGGCCGGCCCACGGAACCGTCGCCGGCGATCCGCTGGACCTGCTCCCAGGTGACGGGCACGCCCAGCTCGTTCAGCTTGGCGACCATCCCGCGGGCGCGCGGCACCCGGTCGTCCCGGACCAGCTCGCGCTCGGCGAGCAGCCGGGGCTCGTCGGGGTCGAACAGGTAGGCCAGCATGTGCATGCTGACGCCGTCCAGGCGGCACGACAGCTCGGCGCCGGTGACGAGCGTGAGCCCCTCCGGCAGCGCGGCGATCGCCTCGGCGTATCCACGGGTGGTGTCGTGGTCGGTCAGCGCGACCACGTCCAGGCCCGCGGCGCCGGCCTTGCGGACCAGCTCGGCGGGGGTGTCCGTACCGTCGGAGGCCGTGGAGTGGCAGTGCAGATCGATACGCACGACTCGGACTCCAGGCGCGGACGGAACGGAAGCGGACGCTCAAGAATAGCGCCCTTTCGCGGCCCTCCGGTCACACCCGAAACGGGGTAGCGCCCCCTACAGCACCCCTACAGCACTCTCCGCCGGTGCCCTGCAGCACCCCTACAACACTCTCCGCCGTGCTCTCCGCCGCACCCTCCGCAAGCCCTACGGCTCCAGGATGCGCGGGGAGAGCGCGCCGCACGGCAGCAGCTCCACCTCGGCGCCCGCGTCCCGCAGGTCGGTGAGGACCAGTTCGTCGTACATCAGCAGGCCCGTCTGTTCGGGCCAGACGATCGCCCAGAGCCAGAGGCCGAGCGCCTCGCCGGCGAAGACCGCGCGGTCGTCGGGGGTGCCGGAGACATGCCAGAGGGGGGTGGGCCGTCCCGCGGCGAGCACCTTGGCCTGGGGCGGCTTCTCGACGCTGAGATACGGCCCGGGGTCGGGACCGTCGATGCCGGCGTAGCGCGCGCCGAGCCCCACGCCGAGTTCCTCGGCGATGAGTACCAGTTCACCCATCCCGCCGAGCGGCCCAGGTCCGGAGCAGGCGACGGCGGTGGCGCGCCCCCCGCTGCGGTCGTCCCCCGCGAAGGCCGCGCCGGTGAACAGCCAGCCGACGGGCAGGGGCCACGGCATCCACACCGGCACCTGGGCGCGGTGCACCACGACACTGAGGGCCTCGACGCTGGGCGGGATCACGGGCTGCAGCGGGTGCACCGTCCCGTGAACAGCGCACTGCCAGGAGTCGGCAAAGAGGCCGGGAGCCCTGACCCGGCCACCACACTTCGGGCAACTGGGTTCGCCCCTCATAGGGCCCAACGGTCCTCCCCGTGCTTCCTCGCGTCAAGGACGATCACCCGTCCGGCGTGTGCGCGTCACATTCCGCGCACGGACGCCGGACACCGGACAGCGGCCGGCCCTTCCCGGGACCGGAGAACCCGCCACCGGAATCAACTACCCGCACCACAGAGGGAAGCGGCGATTTTCGGCCACCTGCCGGGCGCCCGCCGGTCACCCGGGGCGTGCCGTCCGTCACACGGGGAAATGGCGGAGGGAGCCGTGGGGCGGCCGGCCTAGTCCAGGGAGACCGACGGGCGGACGGGGTCGCGGAGGTCCGTCCCCTGGGTGAGCCAGCGCTCCTGGAGGGCCTGGGCGCCGTGGACGCGCTTCCAGGCCGCCTCGTTGGGAGTCATCGGAAGGAGGGGGAGGAACCGTACGGGGTCGGCGGGGGCGTCCAGTTCGAGGTCCCCGACCAGGCCGCCGGACTCGGCGACGAGGACGGAGGTGAAGGGGGCGCCGGGCCACAGCGGCTCGCCCACGTCGAGGGAGGCGCCGGGCGCCACGACCACACCCTCCACCTGCGGTGACGCGGCGAGCACGGCGAGCGGGCGGAGCACCTTGTCGGTGTCGGCGATCCCGTGCCGTACGGACAGGACCAGTTCGGCGCGGGGGCCCTTGACGGGGTCGGCGAGCACCGCGGTGGGGTCGGCCAACGGCTGGGCGGACATGCCGAGCGTGGCGTAGCGGACGACGTCGCCGTCGGTGAAGCGGAGCACCTCGATACGGTCCGTGCCGAGGAAGGTGACCGCGGCGCGCGCGTCCGGTTCGCCCAGCGCGGTGCGCAAACGGGCCTCCACCAACGGAAGAACATCAGCCATGAGCCGAGCATAGAACTCGTCAGGAACCGGCAAACGGGCGCCTTGACACTTCAGTCGACTGTTAGTCTGGGGCGCCGGTCGGAACAGCACGCGGGCAGCACGCAGAAGCGTCGCTCTCAAGCCCTCTTGTCCCGGCCAGAGAAAACTGACTCCCCTACGGGGAACCCCGCATGGGGTATGGAACGTCCCTTACGAGGGACCGGCCGGAGGAGGTGGGGCTGCGATGGACCGAAGTCGACCGTGCAGTACCACCCGCTCTTCCGACCGCTGAGTCACGTAGCTCTCGCGTCAGCTCTCTGCTTGGCTGCCACCCTCACTCGCGTCATGCCGCTCGCCGGTCGTCGCGCAACGGAAGAGCACTTCTTTACCGCCTTGATCCCCTGACCGATCAGCCGTCGCCGATCAGACCTCATCGATCCGACGTCGCCGATCTGAATCAAGCGAAGCTGTCACCGCGACGGTGCGGTGCTCCCCGCTTTGTGGACGTGCCAAACATCGGAAGTCAAAACGTCCCCATTCCGGGTAGTTCCAACCGTCGTCGGCGGCCTTTCGTTGCGAAGGAGTCTGCCCATGTCGATGATCAACAACCTGCGCGCCGCGGTCCGCCCCTCCCGGCCGTCCCGGCTGTCGCTGCGCAAGGACGGGGCCGCGTACGACGCCACCCGCCCGGCGGAGGCGACCACGGCCGTCGTCGACTGCGCCGTCTACCGCGACGGCGCGCGCGTCACGTTCGAGCGCAACCTCGCCCCGCACGAGGCGATCCGTCAGGTGCGCCGGGACGGCGGGTTCGTGTGGATCGGCCTGCATGAGCCGTCCGAGGCCGAATTCGCCGGTATCGCCGCCGAGTTCGGGCTGCACCCGCTGGCCGTGGAGGACGCGGTGCACGCGCACCAGCGGCCGAAGCTGGAGCGCTACGACGACACCCTCTTCACCGTCTTCAAGACGATCCACTACGTCGAGCACGACGAACTCACCGCCACCAGTGAGGTGGTGGAGTCCGGCGAGGTCATGTGCTTCACCGGGCGGGACTTCTTCATCACCGTCCGGCACGGCGGCCAGGGCTCGCTGCGGGCGCTCCGTCACCGGCTGCAGGACGAGCCGGAGTTGCTCGCGAAGGGCCCCTCCGCCGTGCTGCACGCCATCGCCGACCATGTCGTCGACGGGTACGTGGCGGTCGCGGACGCGGTGCAGGACGACATCGACGAGGTGGAGACGGAGGTGTTCTCACCCGGACGCAAGGGGACGCCCCGGGGCACCGACGCCGGCCGCATCTACCAACTCAAGCGCGAGGTCATGGAGTTCAAGCGGGCGGTGCTGCCGCTGGTGCGGCCCATGCAGCTGCTGAGCGAGCGTCCGATGCGGCTGGTCGACCCGGACATCCAGAAGTACTTCCGTGATGTGGCCGACCACCTCGCCCGGGTGCAGGAGCAGGTCGTCGGCTTCGACGAGCTGCTCAACTCGATCCTCCAGGCGAACCTGGCACAGGCGTCCGTCGCCCAGAACGAGGACATGCGCAAGATCACCTCCTGGGCGGCGATCATCGCCGTGCCGACGATGGTGTGCGGGGTGTACGGCATGAACTTCGACTACATGCCCGAGACCCACTGGAAGTTCGGCTACCCGGTGGTCCTCGGCGTCACGGTGGCGCTCTGCCTGGGCATCCACCGCACGCTCAAGCGGAACGGATGGCTGTAGCCGCCCGGCACCGCCCAGGGCCTAGGCTGACGGCATGACGGAACAGCTGCTCGACCGGGCCCTCGTCGAGGAGGCCACGAAGAAGTCCGGGCTCATCTGGGTGCGTGGTGACGGGGTGCCGTCGCTCCACGTCCAGGGGCACGGAGTGCCGTCACGCGCGCTGTGGCACGTCTGGCACGAGGGCGCGGTGTGCCTGGTCGGCGACGGGCCGGGCGAGCAGCCGCTGCCGGGGCTCGTCGACGGCGGCTCCGCCGTGGTGACCGTGCGCAGCAAGGACAAGGGCGGACGGCTCGTGACCTGGGACGCGACGGTCGTGGAGCTGGCCCCCCGGTCGCCCGAGTGGGACGCGGCCGTGGCCGAGCTCAAGGGCAAGCGGCTCAACGCGCCCGACGGTGAGGCCATGCCGGAGCGGTGGGCGCGGGAGTGCCGGGTACTGCGCCTGGAGCCGACGGGGACGACGGCAGCGTTGCCCGACGGCGATCTGGCACGGATTCCGCTGCCGACGCCGGCGACCACGCGTCAGCCGGTGCCGGCCGGGTTGCCCCGGTTGCTTTTCAAGCGTCGGAAGAAGCAGGGCTGAAGGGCTTCGTGCGCCCACCGGGTGGGGGACGTGCGTCCGTCGGCGGCTTGAGGGTTCGTCGTAGCTGAGTTCCCCGCGCCCCTTCAGGGGGCGCTGCGCGGCTACGACGTCGGGAGTTGTTTGCCGTAGTCGACGACCGACTTCTTGTCCGGTTCCTCCAGGGGGAAGTTCTTGCCCCAGTCGGTGAGGAGGATGGTGCCCGCGTCGCCGGCGCGGACCAGGCGCAGGGGGTAGGGGGTGCCTTCGAGGGAGACGTCGAGGGTGCCGCCCGCGCCCTTGTCGCCGGTGATGCGGACGGTGCGGGTGCCGGACTGTTCGTGGTGGCCGTCGGTGGAGAGGGTGCCGTGCAGGGTGAGCAGGCTGGTGAGGAGGACGTCCTTGTCGGTGAAACCGCTGAAGCGCTGGTAGGCCGGGTCGCCGGTGGGGACCTTGACGTACATGCCGTCCAGCTTGTCCGCGGCGGCCTCGTCGGAGTCGTCGTTCTTGCCGCCGCCGTCCTCGTGGTCCCAGAACTCGGCGTCGGCCTTGAGGAAGAGGTGCTCGCCGACCTTCAGCAGCCGGAAGGTCGTGTCGCCCGACGTCACCGAGCCCGTGCCGCCGCCCTCCTTCAAGCGCATGTCCAGCTTGTAGGTCTTGCCGTTGCTGACGACCGACCCGGACAGCCGGACCGCGTCCGCCGCCGTGGCGGCCGCCTTCGTCCTGGTCTGGATCTTCTCCGGGGTCAGCCTGCCGACCCCGTTGGTGCCCTCGTTGGGATCCTCGCTGCACCCGGTGAGCCCCAGCCCGCTCGCCACGAGGGTGCAGACGGCGCTCACCAGTGCGGCCCTTCGGGTACGGGGAGTCGGAGTCACAGACGATGCACCTCTTCGTGGGGAGTCCAGGCCTACCGCAGAGTACCGGGGCTCGCGGGGTGCCACGGAGGCAGTCCGTCCGCACCGCTCACCAGGGCATATCCGATCGGGACGGGCTAGCCTGAAGCCCTCCTCGTCCGACAAATCCCGTATGACTCGCCTGATTATCGCCAAAGACCCACGCGGCTCGGAGAGCATGCGGATCTCGCACGGAACGCGCAGGAAAGGGGCGGCTGATGGCGGCGGTGGCGCCCCGGATCTTCGTCTCCCATCTCTCCGGGATCGCGGTCTTCGACCCGAACGGCGACCAGGTGGGCCGGGTCCGCGATCTCGTGGCCATCCTGCGGGTCGGCCGCAGACCCCCGCGGCTGCTCGGCCTGGTCGTCGAACTGCACACGCGGCGCCGGATCTTCCTGCCCATGACCCGGGTCACCGGGGTGGAGTCCGGCCAGGTCATCACCACCGGCGTCCTCAACGTGCGCCGCTTCGAGCAGCGACCCACCGAACGGCTCGTCATCGGGGAACTGCTGGACCGCCGTGTACGGCTCGTGGAGACGGGTGAGGAGGTCACCGTCCTCGACATCTCGGTGCAGCAGCTGCCGGCCCGCCGGGACTGGGAGATCGACCGGGTGTTCGTACGCAAGGGGAAGGGGGGCGCGTTCCGCCGGCACAAGGGCGAGACGCTGACCGTGGAGTGGTCGGCGGTCACCGGGTTCTCGCTGGAGGAGCACGGGCAGGGCGCGGAGAACCTCCTCGCGACCTTCGAACAGCTCCGCCCGGCCGACCTCGCCAATGTGCTGCACCACCTCTCCGCCAAGCGTCGGGCCGAGGTCGCCGCCGCCCTCGACGACGACCGTCTCGCCGACGTGCTGGAGGAGCTGCCGGAGGACGACCAGATCGAGATCCTCGGCAAGCTCAAGGAGGAGCGGGCCGCCGACGTCCTGGAGGCCATGGACCCGGACGACGCGGCCGACCTGCTGGCCGAGCTGCCGGAGGCGGAGCAGGAACGGCTGCTGACGCTGATGCAGCCGGACGAGGCGGCGGACGTGCGGCGGCTGATGGCGTACGAGGAGAAGACCGCCGGCGGGCTGATGACGACCGAGCCGATCGTGCTGCGCCCGGACGCCACCGTCGCCGACGCGCTGGCCCGGGTCCGCAACCCCGACCTGTCCCCGGCCCTCGCCGCCCAGGTGTACGTGTGCCGGCCGCCGGACGAGACGCCGACCGGCAAGTACCTCGGCACGGTCCACTTCCAGCGGCTGCTGCGCGACCCGCCCTACACCCTGGTCAGCTCGATCCTCGACGACGACCTCCAGCCGCTCGACCCGGACGCCGCGCTCCCCGAGGTGGCCGGGTTCTTCGCGACGTACGACATGGTCGCGGCGCCCGTGGTCGACGAGAGCGGCTCGCTGCTGGGCGCGGTGACCGTGGACGACGTCCTGGACCACATGCTGCCGGAGGACTGGCGGGAGACGGAGTTCCATCTGGACGACGACGATGACGACGATGTGGAGGGGGCCGCCCATGGTTCCTGAGCGTTCCGAGCGCCAGGGGCGTGACGGGCGGGACGGAGGGCGCGAGCGGGCACACACCGGGGCGGGGACGCGCGAGCGCACGCCGTCCTCCGGGGCGCCCCCGCGGGAGCGCATGCCCTCCGGGGCCACCGCGCGCCCACGGAACCGTCTCGACCAGCCCCTGCCGCGCAGAGCCCGGTTCCTGCCCGAATGGGACCCGGAGGCATTCGGACGGCTCTCGGAACGGATCGCACGGTTCCTCGGCACCGGGCGGTTCATCGTCTGGATGACCGTCGTGATCATCCTGTGGGTGGTGTGGAACGTCTCGGCGCCGCGGGACCTGCGCTTCGACAACTACCCCTTCATCTTCCTGACGCTGATGCTGTCCCTCCAGGCGTCCTACGCCGCCCCGCTGATCCTGCTGGCGCAGAACCGCCAGGACGACCGTGACCGGGTCAACCTCGAACAGGACCGCAAGCAGAACGAGCGGTCGATCGCCGACACCGAGTACCTGACCCGGGAGATCGCGGCCCTGCGGATCGGTCTCGGCGAGGTCGCCACCCGCGACTGGCTGCGCTCCGAGCTCCAGGACCTGGTCAGGGAGCTGCACGAGCGCGACGGCGACGGGCAGCGCGGGACCAGGACCGTATTCCCGCCGGAGCACCCCGGCGGGCGTGACATGGACGACCGCTGACGGGGCTCCCAGGGGCCCCGCGCGTCGCCGTACCATCGTCACTATGGCTACGGAAGACGCGGTGCGCGAGGCACTGTCGACGGTGAACGACCCCGAGATCAACCGACCCATCACCGAACTCGGGATGGTCAAGTCGGTGGAGATCGGTGCGGACGGAGCGGTCGCGGTCGCCGTGTACCTGACGGTCTCCGGCTGCCCCATGCGGGACACCATCACGCAGCGCGTGACGGAGGCGGTCGCCCGGGTCGAGGGCGTCACCCGTGTCGACGTCGAGCTGGACGTGATGAGCGACGAGCAGCGCCGTGAGCTGGCGTCCGCCCTGCGCGGCGGCCAGACCGAGCGCGAGGTGCCCTTCGCGAAGCCGGGCTCGCTCACGCGTGTGTACGCCGTGGCGTCCGGCAAGGGCGGCGTCGGCAAGTCCTCGGTGACGGTGAACCTGGCGGCGGCGATGGCCGCGGACGGTCTGAAGGTCGGCGTGGTCGACGCCGACATCTACGGCCACTCGGTGCCGCGCATGCTGGGCGCCGACGGCCGTCCCACCCAGGTCGAGAACATGATCATGCCGCCGTCCGCGAACGGTGTGAAGGTCATCTCGATCGGCATGTTCACCCCGGGCAACGCGCCCGTCGTCTGGCGCGGCCCGATGCTGCACCGCGCCCTCCAGCAGTTCCTCGCGGACGTCTACTGGGGCGACCTGGACGTCCTGCTCCTGGACCTCCCGCCGGGCACCGGGGACATCGCGATCTCGGTGGCACAGCTGGTCCCGAACGCGGAGATCCTCGTCGTCACGACCCCGCAGCAGGCGGCGGCCGAGGTCGCCGAGCGCGCCGGTTCCATCGCGGTCCAGACCCACCAGAAGATCGTCGGCGTGGTCGAGAACATGTCGGGCCTGCCCTGCCCGCACTGCGACGAGATGGTGGACGTCTTCGGCACCGGCGGCGGCCAGGTCGTCGCCGACGGCCTCACCCGCACCACCGGCACCACGGTGCCCGTTCTCGGCAGCATCCCGATCGACGTCCGTCTCCGCGAGGGCGGCGACGAGGGCAAGCCGGTCGTCCTCTCCGACCCGGACTCCCCCGCGGGCGCCGCCCTGCGAGCCATCGCCGGCAAGCTGGGCGGCCGTCAGCGGGGCCTGTCGGGCATGAGCCTGGGCATCACCCCGAGGAACAAGTTCTGACGGGGTACAGCACCCTTTGAAGGCACCGCGTGAAGGGCACCGCGACATCGACGCGGTGCCCTTCGTCCGTCACGCGTACTCCGCGATGTCCTTGATCATGGCGAAGCCGAGCCCGTACGCGCTCATCCCTCTCCCGTACGCCCCCACGTGCACCCCTTCCTGGGTGGAGCCGGCCAGCACCCAGCCGAACTCGGACTCCCGGTAGTGGAAGGGCGTGGGGACGCCGTCCACCGGCAGGGACAGCGTCGACCAGTCGGGCCCGTCGAGGTCGTCCGCGAGGACCCACGCCGTCTCGGTCTGCTGGTCCAGCCAGTCGTCCCTCAGGGTGTGGTCGAGCTGCCCGGGCCAGGTGAAGGACAGCAGCCCCACACCGGCCAGCCAGGCGGCGGAGGAGACCGACGTGGCCTCCAGGACGCCCGTGCCGTCGGCGCTGCGCCGTACGTCGTTGGCGGCGACGGTCACCACGACCGCGAACCGCTCCTTGGGCTCGTCCTCCGTGACCGCGGTGAACTCGTTGCGGACCGAGGGCTCGTCGCCGTGTCCGACGGAACCGTGCTCGACGGCGCCTTCCGCCGAGGTACCGACCTGCATCAGCCAGCGCGGCCCCGTGAAGGCCTCATCGAGGCCGTACCAAGGGAAGGGCGCCAGCAGGTAGCCGTCGACCGTGCGTCGGGCGGAGGGGACCTGTTGTCCGCCCTCCGCGGCCGACGCCTGCGCGCCTACCCGACTCGTCGTCTCCATGTGCCCGGACGCCTCCTCGCTCTCGACGGACCGGAGCGGCCCGCCCCCCCTCTCGGGCGTCGCGCTCGCTTTCCTTACGGTCCGCACAACAACTGGGCAGCATAGCCACCGCGCTCCGAGCAGCAGGGAAAGCGCCCGGCGCGTAGGACGGCGTACGGGCGGCTTCAGGCCGTACGAGGGGGTGCGGCGGTATGAATCGCATCACGTACGGGGGCGTGGCAGCACGCGGATGTACGGCATCGGAGTGCAGGCGGGAGTCCCTGCCGGTGACCGCGGGGCGCGCGGCGACCGCTGGGCGCGCGGCTGGGGCGGCGATCGTGCGGACGGGTCAGGTGGCGTCCAGGTCGTACGGCGGGCGCTCTTCCAGCTCGAGCTTCTCGCGCTTCTTGGTCATGTCGACGGATCCGCCGGGGGCACCGCCGGTCCCGGACACGGACCCGGAGGAGGACGTCTCGGACTCACGGCCGTGGACGGCGTCCGTCAGCTCGGCCATCTCCTTCTTGAGGTCGAAGCCGTTGCGGATCTCCTTCAGCCCCAGGTCGTCGTTCTCCAGCTGCTTGCGGATGAACGTCTTGGGGTTGAGGTCCTCGAAGTCGAAGTCCTTGAACTCGGGACCGAGTTCGTTGCGGATGTCCTGCTTGGCGCTGTCCGAGAACTCCCGGATCTTGCGGATGGTCCGCGTGACGTCCTGGATCACCTTCGGGAGCTTGTCCGGTCCGAAGACGAGCACGGCGAGGACGACGAGCGTCACCACCTCGAGCGCACCTATGTCATTGAACACCTGAAGCTCCTTGCGATGTCCTCGGTCCCGATCCGCGGGCCTCGGCAGGTCTTCCGTGGTCCGGGCCGGTCCCACGGTACCCGGCGATCCTGCCGAACCGGTACCTTCCGTCGCCCCGGACCATGGTCGGGCCACGGGTTTTCCCAGCTGTTTGCCTGACAGGAGGGGGGTACGGCTCCCCCTCCTGTGACGTTGCCGTCATCCGCGGCGGTGTCAGCCCCCGTCGGAGGAGCCCAGGGTCAGGGTGACCGTCTGCTCCCTGCCGTCCCGCTGGAGGGTGAGTTCGAGCCGGTCACCGGGGCGGTGGGCGCGCACCTTGACGATCAGTTCGTCGCCGGAGTGGACGCGCTGGCCGTCGACCTCGGTGATGACGTCACCCGCGCGGATGCCGGCCCGGTCGGCGGGGCCGCCCTGCTTCACGGTGCCGTCGTCGTCGCCGACACGGGCGCCGTCACCCGAGTAGTCCATGTCGAGGGTCACGCCGATCACCGGGTGCGTCGCCTTGCCCGTGTTGATCAGTTCCTCGGCGACGCGCTTGCCCTGGTTGATCGGTATCGCGAAGCCGAGCCCGATCGAACCGGCCTGGCCGCCGTCCGACTCGGAGCCGCTCCCGGCGGACCGGATGGCGCTGTTGATGCCGATCACCCGGGCGTTGACGTCGACGAGCGGGCCGCCGGAGTTCCCGGGGTTTATCGGCGCGTCCGTCTGCAGCGCGTCGACGTACGACACGTCGCTGCGGTCGCCGCCCTCCCCGCCGGCCGTGATGGGGCGCTCCTTGGCGCTGATGATGCCGGAGGTGACGGTGTTGGCGAGGTCGAAGGGGGCGCCGATCGCCACGACCGGGTCGCCGACCCGCACGTCGTCGGAGTTGCCGAGCGGCAGCGGCTTGAGGCCGTCGACCCCCTTCACCTTGACGACGGCGAGGTCGTACCCGGTGTCCCGGCCGACCAGGCTGGCGTCGGCGGTCTCGCCGCCGCTGAAGGTGACCGTGATCTCGCCGTCCTCACCGGCGGGTTCCACCACGTGGTTGTTGGTGAGGATGTGGCCACGGCGGTCGAGCACGAAGCCCGTGCCGGTGCCCTGCGCGTTCGAGCCGCTCACGTGGAGTGTCACGACACCGGGCAGCGCGCTGGCGGCGATCCCGGCGACGCTGTCCGGGGCCCGGCCGGTCGTCCCGCCGCCGGCCTGCGGCAGCTCGACCTCGCCGACCCCGCCGTTGCGCTCCAGGTACGCGCCCACGGCCCCGCCGACGCCGCCGGACACGAGCGCGA
Organism: Streptomyces sp. NPDC030183; assembly: GCF_055573455.1. Classification (NCBI taxonomy): domain Bacteria; kingdom Bacillati; phylum Actinomycetota; class Actinomycetes; order Kitasatosporales; family Streptomycetaceae; genus Streptomyces; species Streptomyces sp. NPDC030183. The sequence goes on along the minus strand of NZ_JBVIBK010000007.1, from coordinate 234,925 downwards.
TCAGCACGGCCCCCAGCACGAGGGCTTTCACCGCGCGCTTCCGCCGCCGCGGCATGTCGTCCACGGCGGCCCCGTTCTGCTGCAACGACCCGGAGGCGGCCCAGGGGTCGTAGTTCCGCCAGGGCTCCGGGGACGGCTGGGGCGGAGCGGCGTCGGCGTAGGGCGGGGGCGCGGGCGCGTCGCCGCCGGGGCGGGACGCGTCCGGGTGGGGCTGCGGTCCCGGGTGGGGCTGCGGGCCCGCCTGCGCCGCGTTCCCGTGGGGCGAGGACGGGGGCGCCGCCGCCGACGCACCGTGCGTGCCGTTGGCCGAGTGGGCCGTGGGCAGGACCTGGGTCGCGGCCTGGGCCGCCACCATGGCGGTCGCGCCCTGCGCCGGGGGCGCGGCCGGTGCCGGGGCTTCATGCACCGGGGGTGCGGCCAGTGCCGGGGCTTCATAGGCCGGGGGTGCGGCCGGTGCCGGGGCTTCATGGGCCGGGGGTGCGGCCGGGAGCGGCGCTTCGTGCGCCGTAAACCCGGCTGGGGCCGGCGCCTCGGGGGCCGTGGGTGCCAGCGGGGCCTCCGCACCGGGCGCCGGAGCCACCGCCGAAGGGGGCACACCGTGCCCCGGAGTTCCTGACGCCCCCGGTGCCCCCGGCAGGACCGTCGTGCCGTGCGCCGGGGTTGTCGCCGGGTGCTGCACCGGTGGCGCGAGCGCCCAAGGGCCGGGCTCGCCGTAGGGCGGGGTGCTGTAGGGATCGGGGTCGTGCAGCGGCTTGGGACGCCCTGCGGACGCTACGGGGCCCTCTGTCGGGCCGGGGGCGCCTGCTACGGGACCTCCTGTGGTGCCCGGGGCCCCTGCGGTGGGACCTCCTGTGATGCCCGGAGCCGCCGCCGGACCTCCCATGCCACCCGGAGCCCCCGCCGCCGGACCTCCCGTGGCGACCGGAGCCGCCGCCAAACCTCCCGTGGCGACCGGAGCCCCTGCCGCGGAACCCTCTGTCGCCCTCCTGGTCGGGTCGGCCTGTCTGCCCGGGCCCGGGGAAACCGGGCGCTCCAGCTCGAAGTCACCGCTGTCCGCCCCCTGCGTCGACCCGGCTCCCGGCTGTTCGTCCGGCCGGGCCGACTCCGCCGGGCGGGCCAGTTCGAAGTCGTCGTCGGGGGTGGGGCGGCCGGGGGCCGGGGTCGTCGTGGGTCGCTCCAACTCGAAATCGCCCCCCGCGCTCGCCCAGCCGTCCCTGTCGCGCACCGCGTCCGCGGGCACGCCGTCGGCCCCCGAAGGCCCGCTGTGGTCCCCCGTCGTCCCGGCCCCCGCGCCCTGCGCTCGGGGTCGGCTCCACCACTTCCCCTTCGCGGGCTTCCCCTCGTTCATGTTCTCCCCACACCTGGGGCCCGTCCCGAGGACCGGCCCGACGCCCACCGTTCGCCGAGTGCCGCCGGCCGGAACCGGCCTGAGCGGACACGGCCCACCTTGGATTCAACCAGGTTCGCGGGCCGGCGCGCAGAACTCGGGGTCAGCGGAGGGCAGGGGAGGTGGGAGTGGGAGACGAGGTGGTGTCGGGGGCCCTCAGCAGGCCCGGAGCGGCGACCTCGGGCGCCTGTGACCACGTGGTCAGGTGGAGCGGCGGGGCCGCGGTGAGCGGACGTATGAGCGGGGACATGACGGCCGCGTCCGCCAGGACGGGCGTGGTCAGCGGGTTCGCTGCCTGGCGCGGCTGACCGCCCGGCGCGGGGATCCCGGGCAGCAGGGGCGCGGAGACCTCCGTCGGCGCCACCGGCACCTCCGCGGCCCGCTGGCCCTGCCCGAGGAGGGGGCCCACGGTCCCTCGGCGACGCTGCGCCTCGGGGCTCGTGGCCGCCCCGGTGGTCTGGGTCCGCAGGGGCGTGACATTGCTGCCGGAGCCGGCGCCGCCGCGGGCGTCCACCGTCTCGGCCGGCACCCCGGTGCTCATGCCGCCCAGTGCGATCGCGGCCAGCGACACCGCGCCGGCCGCCACGAAGGCGAACCGCATGCCGCGTGAGGCCGAGCGCTCGGCCTCGTGCCTGCTCACGTCGTGGATCCGAAAGCCGCGGTCACCCGTGGCTCCGCGTTCTTTCGAGGCCGTGTCCTGCCGGCCCTCGCCGCTGTCGCCGTCGGCGGAGAGCCCGCCGCCTGCGCCGAGGAAGCCGCGGTCACCGGACGCGGATCCTCCGTCCAGCGCTCCTCGGTCGCCGAGGAAGCCCAGACCGCCGAGGAAACCCCGGTCACCGAGGAAACCCCGTCCGCCCGTCAGGCCACGGCCACCGAGCAGCCCACGGCCTTCCGAGGGCGAGAGGGCGCCGCTGTGCGGGCCCGAGGGGGCGTATCCGAAGGAGTCCCCGCCGGGGCCGAAGACGGCGAAGTCGGCGAAGTCCCTGGTGTCGGAGGAGTCGAGCGGGAGCCCGGGGCCGCCGGGCGTCCCCCGGAGTCTTCCTCCGAAGCCTCCGCCGTCCAGCGGGGAGCCGCCGTCGAGGTCGCCGCCCGCCGGGAGCATCTGGAGCCGGGCCAGAAAGCTCTCGGAGGGAGGCGGCGGGGCGGCCTCCGCGAAGACGTTCTTCAGACGGCGCTGTGCGTCCGCCTCCGCCTTGCACTTCGGACACGTGGCCAGATGTGCCAGGACGCGTTCGCGCGCCTCATGACCGAGCTCTCCGTCGACCAGGGCGGAGAGTCGGTCTCCCAGATGCTGCTCAGCGGGGGTGGGCCGGGATCCAGTCACGCGGTCGCGCCCCCTCCTCCCAGCGCGGGCACCCGCGGCACCGTGAAGCCGCGACGCTGCTCGGCCCGGGCCTCCGGGGAGCGGTGCGCGAGGGCCTTGCGGAGCTGGGAGCGGCCGCGGTGGATCCGGGAGCGGACGGTGCCGAGCTTGACGCCGAGGGTCGCGGCGATCTCCTCGTACGACAGTCCCTCGATGTCGCAGAGGACGACGGCGGCGCGGAACTCCGGCGCGAGCGTGTCGAGGGCCTGCTGCACGTCGGCGTCGAAGTGCGCGTCGTTGAAGATCTGCTGGGGGGTGGGCTCGCGGCTGGGCAGGCGCTCGGCCGCGTCCTCGCCGAGGGCGTCGAAGCGGATGCGCTGCTTGCGCCGGACCATGTCCAGGAAGAGGTTCGTGGTGATGCGGTGCAGCCAGCCCTCGAAGGTGCCCGGCGTATAGGTCGACAGGGAGCGGAAGACGCGGACGAAGACCTCCTGGGTGAGGTCCTCGGCGTCGTGCTGGTTGCCGGTCAGGCGGTAGGCGAGGCGGTAGACCCGGCCGCTGTGGGTGCTGACGATCTCCTCCCAGGTGGGCGGAGTCCACGCCTGCGCGTGCGCGTCCGTGGTGAAGGTCGCAGTCTGCGCTCCGGGTGCGGCGGCAGCGTCGGCGTGGGCGTGGTCAGCGGTGTCGTTCACGGATTTCGGCCTACCCGCCGATCCGAGGAAGCGCCGCAGCACTCCTCCCCGATCCACAGGCGCAGCCGCACCTCCCCTATCGGCTCTGGTGGTGTCCAGTGGAGCCCCTACCATAGCCACCTCGCCCGTTAGCTCCGGATAAGCGGTTTTACGAGAATTTGATGTGTGCCCATGTGACTCATACGGCTGATCCGGCCGATCCGGCTCATATGGCTTTGTCAGCACCTGCACCGGCGCCTGCTCGCCGTACCGATCCATCACTTGACCCCCGTCGCGGCCCCCGTCACTCACTCATCCCTTTAAACGACCGGTCCCATCAGCAGGTTCCCGGCGGCAACGGATACAGTCACGCCCAGGTGTCCGTGGGTACATAAGGAGAGGGTCATTACCGGCAACCGGCTGACGAGCTGGGCGTTCGCCGACGCCTTTGTCGCCGAGGACGACGCGCTGCGCTGGGCTCGTGACCGGGCTCGGGACGCAGGGCTGCGCTCGGTGTCGCCCGGCACAGGCGCCGCGTTGAGCATGCTCGCGGCCTCCGTGGACGCGAAGGCGGTCGCGGAGATCGGTACCGGGACCGGCGTCTCCGGCATCCACCTGCTGCACGGCATGCGACCGGACGGCGTGCTGACCACCGTCGATCCGGAGCCGGAGCACCAGCAGTTCGCCCGGCAGGCGTTCCGCGCGGCCGGCTTCGCCAGCAACCGGGCGCGCTTCATCCCGGGCCACGCCCTCGACGTGCTGCCCCGGCTCGCGGACTCCGGGTACGACCTCGTCTTCTGCGACGGTGACCGGCTGGAGAGCCTCGACTACCTCGCTGAATCGTTGCGCCTGCTCAGACCCGGCGGCCTGGTCGCCTTCGAGGGTGTCTTCGCCAACGGCCGCACCGTCGACTCGGGCCCCCAGCCCACCGAGGTCATACGTCTGCGGGAGCTGCTGCGCACGGTCCGCGAGAGCCCCGAGCTGGTGCCCTCCCTGCTCCCGGTGGGCGACGGGCTGCTCTGCGCGGTCAAGCGCTGAGGGCTTCCGCCCCGCCCCCGCCGTTCACCAGGTACGCCCGGTACAACAGTGCCCCGACACCACCGCGGGGCGGTGCCGGGGCACTGAGGAGTCATGGGTCGCTACGCGCGTCAGCCGACGACCTTCTTGAGGGCGTCGCCGAGGGCGTCGGCCTCGTCAGGGGTCAGCTCGACGACGAGCCGACCGCCGCCTTCGAGCGGAACGCGCATGACGATGCCCCGCCCCTCCTTGGTCACCTCGAGCGGGCCATCGCCCGTCCGCGGCTTCATGGCCGCCATGCTCGTTCCCCTTCCTGAAACCAGCTCATCGCCAAAGCCGACGGCCCTGGAGGGCAGGCGCGGGCCCACCTGGGGACACGCGACACCGGCATCGAACACATTGCTTCCAGGCCATTATCCCGCATCTCACGACCCGATGACCAACATCAGTAGGCATCGCTTGGGCAACGCGCGCGAGCAAAACCACCCAATTCGGCGATGTGGCTGCGATACTGCGCCACCGCACGGACCTCGGTCGCCGCTCCGCCGATCGTGATTCTTTGACGCAGGTCACACGTCCGGCCCGCGCCACCGTCGTTGATCTCCGACATGCTGTGCTGTGACGCAGGGCGTACCGACCAGTACGTCACCAGCCGCGACACCGGAGGGGTAACCGCCATGGCCGACACCGTGCTCTACGAGGTGCACGACGGACTCGCGACGATCACGCTGAACCGCCCCGAGGCGATGAACGCGCTGAACATCGCGACCAAGGTCGCGCTGCGGGAGGCCGTGGAGTCCGCCGCCGGGGACGACGCGGTACGGGCCGTGCTGCTGACCGCCGCCGGGGACCGGGCCTTCTGCGTGGGGCAGGACCTGAAGGAGCACATCGGGCTGCTCATCGAGGACTCGACGCAGGTCATGTCCACGGTCAGGGAGCACTACAACCCCATCGTGAAGGCCATCGCCGGCATGGCGAAGCCGGTGGTGGCGGGCGTGAACGGGGTCGCCGCCGGTGCCGGTCTGGGCTTCGCGCTGGCCGCGGACTACCGGGTCGTCGCCGACACGGCCGCGTTCAACACGTCCTTCGCCGGGGTCGCCCTCACCGCGGACTCCGGGGTCTCGTGGACCCTGCCACGCGTCATCGGGCCCGGCCGGGCCGCCGACCTGCTGCTCTTCCCGCGCAGCATCAAGGCCCAGGAGGCGTACGAGCTGGGGATCGCCAACCGGGTCGTCCCCGCGGCCTCCCTGCCGGAGGCGGCCGAGCAGGTGGCGCGGATGCTGGCCGAGGGGCCGACGGTGGCGTACGCGGCGATCAAGGAGGCCATGGCGTACGGCTTCTCGCACTCGCTGGCCCAGACGCTGGACAAGGAGGACGAGCTCCAGACCCGGGCGGGGGCGTCGGAGGACCACGCGATCGCCGTGCGGGCGTTCGTGGAGAAGGGGACGCCGAAGTACCTGGGCCGCTGAGACCCCGCCCGGGCGGCCGCTCCCCCGGCGCCCTCCCTACAAGGGCGCCCCTCGCGCCACACAGGTCGCCAGGTGGTCGTCCACCAGGCCGCACGCCTGCATCAGCGCGTATGCCGTGGTCGGGCCGACGAAGCGGATGCCCTGCTTCTTCAGGGCCTTGGACAGGGCGGTGGACTCGGGGGTGACCGCCGGGACGTCGCCGAGGGTCTTCGGGGCCGGACGGCCGACGGGATCGGGGGCGAAGGACCAGATGAGGGTGTCCAGGTCGCCGGGGGCCCAGTCGGCGAGCACGCGGGCGTTGGCGAGGGTGGCCTCGATCTTGGCCCGGTTGCGGATGATGCCGGGGTCCGCGAGGAGGCGTTCCTCGTCGGCCTCGGTGAAGGCGGCCACGTCGGCGATCTTGAAGCCGGAGAAGGCCGCGCGGAAACCCTCGCGGCGGCGCAGGATGGTGATCCACGAGAGGCCGGACTGGAACGCCTCCAGGCAGAGCCGCTCGTACAGCGCGTCGTCGCCGTGGACGGGGCGGCCCCACTCCTCGTCGTGGTACGCCACGTAGTCCTCGGTGGACAGGGCCCAGGGGCAGCGCGGGGCGCCGTCGGGGCCGGCGAGGGCGGTGCCGTCGCTCACTGGTGCTCGCCCTCCTCCGGTTTGCGCAGGGACGTCATGGTCGCCGCGCGGGCGCCGGCGAGCGCGGACTCCAGGTCGGCGATCCGGGCGTCCCGCTCGGCGATCTCGGCGCTGAGCCGGCTGAGGGCGTCGTCGACGTCCACCATGCGGTAGCCGCGGACGGCGACCGGGAAGCGGAGGGCCTCGACATCGGCGCGGTTGACCGGGCGGTCGGCCGGCAGCGGGTCCTGGAGCCGTTCGGCCGTGGCCTCGGGCAGGGCCGCGCTCTCGCCGCCGCCCACCACGGCGAGCGTCACCGCGGCCACCACGACCGCGAGCGCGACGACCAGGAACAAGAACATGAACATCGCTGGGGTCCCCTCGACTGTGTCCGCTCCGATCGTGCCATGCGAGTCTGACAGTTAAGGTCGCAGGCTGGTGGGCCGGGCGGTCAATCGGCGGGACGTACTGGGAGAGGGCGCAGCGGATGCTCAGGCTGGGCAGGCGGGAATTCGGCACGCACGAGCCGGTGATCATGGCGATCGTGAACCGGACCCCCGACTCCTTCTACGACCAGGGGGCGACCTTCCACGACGAGCCGGCGCTCGCACGGGTGGAGCAGGCGGTCGCCGAGGGCGCCGCGATCATCGACATCGGCGGGGTGAAGGCCGGGCCCGGCGAGGAGGTGACCGCCGAGGAGGAGGCGCGGCGGACGGTGGGGTTCGTGGCCGAGGTGCGGCGGCGGTTCCCCGAAGTGGTCATCAGCGTCGACACCTGGCGGCACGAGGTCGGGGAGGCCGTCTGCGAGGCCGGGGCGGATCTCCTGAACGACGCGTGGGGCGGCGTCGACCCGCGGCTGGCGGAGGTCGCGGCGCGGTACCGGGTGGGGCTGGTGTGCACGCACGCGGGGGGCGCCGAGCCCCGGACGCGGCCGCACCGGGTCGAGTACGACGACGTCATGGCCGACATCCTGCGGGTGACCGTGGGGCTGGCGGAGCGGGCCGTGTCGCTGGGGGTGCCCCGGGAGTCCGTGCTGATCGATCCCGGGCACGACTTCGGGAAGAACACGCGCCACAGTCTGGAGGCGACCCGGCGGCTGGGGGAGATGGTGGACACGGGGTGGCCGGTGCTGGTGTCGCTGTCCAACAAGGACTTCGTCGGGGAGACGCTGGACAGGCCGGTGAAGGAGCGGGTCGTGGGGACGCTCGCCACGACCGCGGTGTCGGCGTGGCTGGGGGCTCAGGTGTACCGGGTGCACGAGGTGGCCGAGACCAGGCAGGTGCTCGACATGGTGGGCGCGATCGCCGGGCATCGCGCTCCGGCGGTGGCCCGGCGGGGGCTGGCGTAGCGGTTCCGCCCGACCGGGAAGCGGAGGACGCGCCCCCGCTTCCCCCTCACGGGTGGGCGGGCGCGGTCAGCGGCCCGCCTCCTTCGACACCAGGGCCACCGCCTCGTCCACGTCGTCGGTGACGTGGAAGAGGGTCAGGTCCTTCTCCGCAGCCTTGCCCTGGGCGACGAGCGTGTGGGTGAGCCAGTCGACCAGGCCGCTCCAGTAGGACTCGCCGAAGAGGACGATCGGGAAGCGGGTCACCTTCTGGGTCTGGACCAGGGTGAGGGCCTCGAAGAGTTCGTCGAGGGTGCCGAGGCCGCCGGGGAGGACCACGAAGCCCTGCGCGTACTTGACGAACATCATCTTCCGGACGAAGAAGTAGCGGAAGTTGAGGCCGATGTCGACGTACGGGTTGAGGCCCTGTTCGAAGGGCAGCTCGATGCCCAGTCCGACGGATGTGCCGCCCGCTTCGAGGGCGCCCTTGTTGGCCGCCTCCATGGCCCCGGGGCCACCGCCGGTGATGACGGCGAAGCCCGCCTCCACGAGGCCGCGGCCGAGCCGGACGCCCGCCTCGTACTCGGGCGAGTCGACCGGCGTCCGGGCGGAGCCGAAGACGCTGATGGCGGCCGGGAGTTCGGCGAGCGTGCCGAATCCCTCGATGAACTCGGACTGGATGCGCAGGACCCGCCAGGGGTCGGTGTGGACCCAGTCCGAGGGGCCGCCCGCGTCCAGCAGTCGTTGGTCGGTCGTGCTCGCCTGCACCTGGGTGCGTCTGCGCAGCACCGGCCCAAGCCGCTGCTCCTCCGGTGGCTGGTTCTTGCCCTCGGGGTTGCCGGTCGCCATGTCCGCTCCCTCCGCCGTGCTGGTGGTTCGGTTCAGCGTAGATCCACGCGGGTCACGGACGGGGGACGCGAGCGTGTCCCCCCGCGATCCGTCACCGACGCGTTCCGATGCCCGCCGATATGCGGTGATTCATCTCCAGCGGTCCACCGGCCGAATCCCTGTGGCGCCTCACGCCGTGAGCCAGGCCCGCAGGCGCTCCTCCCCCGCGAGGATCTTGGCAGTCTCCACGCGCTCGTCCCGCTTGTGGGCCAGGTGCGGGTTGCCGGGGCCGTAGTTGACCGCGGGGACGCCGAGCGCGCTGAAGCGGGAGACGTCCGTCCAGCCGTACTTGGGCGAGGGGATGCCGCCGACCGCCTCGATGAAGGCGGCGGCCGCCGGGTGGGAGAGGCCGGGCAGCGCGCCGGGGCTGTGGTCGTCGACCACGAACTCCTCGACGCCGCAGTCGGCGAACACCTCGCGGACGTGGGCGACGGCCTCGTCCTCCGTACGGTCGGGCGCGTAGCGGAAGTTGACCGTGATCACGCACTCGTCGGGGATGACGTTGCCGGCGACGCCACCCGAGACACCGACCGCGTTGAGGCCCTCGCGGTACTCCAGGCCGTCGATGACCGGGTAGCGGGGCTGGTACTCGGCGAGGCGGGCGAGGATCGGGGCGGCCGCGTGGATGGCGTTGGAGCCCATCCAGCCGCGGGCGGAGTGGGCGCGCTCGCCCTTGGTCCGCAGCAGGACCCGCAGGGTGCCCTGGCAGCCGCCCTCGACCTGGCCGTCGGAGGGCTCCAGGAGGACCGCGAAGTCGCCCTCCAGCCACTCGGGGTGCGCCTCGGAGATGTGCTTCAGGCCGTTCAGCTCGGCGGCGACCTCCTCGTTGTCGTAGAAGACGAAGGTCAGGTCGCGGTTCGGGGACGGCACCGTGGCCGCGATGCGCAGCTGGACCGCGACGCCGGACTTCATGTCGCAGGTGCCGCAGCCCCACAGGACGCCGTCCTCGTCGAGGCGGGAGGGGACGTTGTCCGCGATGGGCACGGTGTCGATGTGGCCGGCCAGGATCACCCGCTCCGCCCGCCCCAGGTGCGTACGCGCGACGACGTTGTTGCCGTAGCGCTCGACCGTGAGGTGCGGCAGGGCGCGCAGCGCGGTCTCGATCGCATCCGCGAGCGGCTTCTCGGTGCCGCTCTCGGAGGGGAAGTCCACGAGCTGCGCGGTCAGCCGCGCGGCGTCCAGCGTGAGGTCAATCGGGGTCTCGGCCATGCCCTCGACCCTAACGCGCCGCCCCCGCGGTCCCGGCCGCCGACCGGTTCGGGCGCCCGCCGAGAGGTTGTCCACAACCCGGGGCGCGTTCCCGTTACCCTCCAGTACCTTGTACGGCGTGCCAGAGTCGTACACCGTTTCTCCTCATCCCGGCCCTCGTCGGCGCGGTGGCTGCTTCCTGCGTTTCGCGGCGGCGTTCGTCGTGCTGCTCGCGCTGGGGGCGTATCTGACCATGCAGTACCTGACCGGGGGCAACGGCACACCCAAGTGCAAGGTGGTGTCGGCCGACGACAGGAGGACGTCGTACGAGTTCACCCCCGAGCAGGCGGCGAACGCGGCGACGATCTCGGCCGTCGGTACCTCCCGCGACCTGCCCGAGCGGGCCGTGACGATCGCGCTGGCGACCGCCCTCCAGGAGTCCGGGCTGCGCAACATCGCGCACGGCGACCGCGACTCGCTGGGGCTGTTCCAGCAGCGCCCGTCGCAGGGCTGGGGCACCGAGCGGCAGATCCAGGACCCCGTGTACGCGGCGGGCGAGTTCTACGAGCACCTGGTGAAGGTCGCGGACTACGAGAAGCTGCCGCTGACCGTGGCCGCCCAGAAGGTGCAGCGCAGCGGCTACCCGGACGCCTACGCCAAGCACGAGCCGGACGCCGCGCTGCTGGCCGCCGCGCTGACCGGCCGGGCGGCGGCCACGCTGACCTGCGAGGGGCGCCTGGAGGCGTCCGCGACGGCGTACGGCGGCGGCCCCGAGGCGGTGCGCGGCGCCCTCGCGCGGGACTTCGGAAAGAAGATGTTCGAGACGGCCGGGGCCGTGGTGAAGTCCTCGGGCTCCGCCGCCTCCGCGACCGCCTCGGGTGCCTCCAGCGCCCCGCCGGCGGCCGGGGGCGGTCCGAGCCCGGCGGTCCCGGCACTGACGATCCCCGTCTCGGACGCCGGGGGCCCCGACGCCATGCGGCGGCGCGGCTGGGAGCTGGCGCACTGGGCGGTGGCGAACTCCTCCCGGCTGGGCGTCGAGCGCGTCTCCTACGCCGGGCGGGAGTGGGTCGCCGAGGGCCGGGCCGGCGCGTGGCGCAAGGCCGCGGCGGCGGGCGGCTCCACGGCCGAGGTCCGCATCGTCACCGGACGGTAGGGGTCCCGAGACCCCGGGACCCCTCTGGGCGGCGGGTCCGAATCGTCCCTGGACAGCGGGGGTGAGGGCTCACCCGTCGGGGGTATGCGCGGCGCGTCGGGTGGACGCGGCACGCGGGTTTTCCCCTGCTCGTCTCCGCCTCTTCGAAATCCTTGGGAGTACGGGGCCGTAAGGATTCGGCAGACAGTCGGACCGCATGCCGTTCATGCGCTTATGTCCGCATTCGATAATGCGACGCATTGCCAACTCTTTACGTCGGGCCGCCGCAACCTTCGCGGAGTTCGAGCGGTAGTCACTGCGTCCGAGCCCGGAACGATCACGCCGGCAGCCATTCGGCGGTCAACACCCGGGAACGGCCGGACACTTCACCGTTCTCTTCCGTCAAAGGAGCACCATGTCCCTCCCCCTGACCCGCCGGATCGCCAATGCCGCGCTGCTCACCGCAGCGGGAGCGGCCTCCGTGGTCGGTGCGGCCGGCTCCGCGAGCGCGGCGCCCGAACTCCCGGCCACCCCGGACCTGGGCGGTCTGTCCGCCGTGGACGGGGCGAACGCCGGCAACACCGTGGACGGCGCGACGCAGAGCGTCACCGGCGTCGCGAGCAACGTGGGCGGCAAGGCGGCCAAGGAGACCCTGCCGAGCGTGAGCAAGACCGGCGGCAAGACCGTCAAGAAGACGACCCCCGTGGCCCAGAAGACCGCCGGGGACACCGCGGGCACCGCCGGGGCGGCCCTGGGTGACGCGGCCAAGGGCGCGACGAAGGGCGGGCTGCCGACGGACTCCGTCGCGAAGGGCGGCCTGCCGACGGGCAAGCTGCCGGCCAAGAGCCCGCTCGGCTGACTCGGCGCCGACTGGGCCTGACACCCGCTCCAGCCGCCGAAGGGGCCCGGGGTTTCCCCCGGGCCCCTTCGGTCGTGCCGTGCGGGTTACGCCCCGGTGAGCCGGGCCACCGCCGCCGCGACCCGCTCGTCCGTGGCGGTGAAGGCGACACGGACGTGGTGCTCGCCCGCGGAGCCGTAGAAGTCACCGGGGGCCACGAGGACGCCCAGGTCGGCGAGGTGGGCCACCGTGGTCCAGCAGGACTCGTCGCGGGTGGCCCAGAGGTAGAGGCTGGCCTCGCTGTGCTCGATGCGGAAGCCGTGGCGCTCCAGGGCGTCGCGCAGGGCGGCGCGGCGGGCGGCGTAGCGGTCGCGCTGTTCGCGGACGTGGGCGTCGTCGCCGAGGGCGGCGACCACGGCGGCCTGGGTGGGGGCGGAGGTCATCATGCCGCCGTGCTTGCGGATCTGCAGGAGCGGGTTCAGGACGGCCGGGTCGCCCACCAGGAAGGCCGCGCGGTAGCCGGCCAGATTGGAGCGCTTGGAGAGGGAGTGGACGGCCACGATGCCCTCGTACGAACCACCGTTGACGTCCGGGTGCAGGACCGAGACGGGGTCCGCCTCCCAGCCCAGCTCCAGATAGCACTCGTCGGAGAAGAGCAGGACGCCGTGCTCGCGGGCCCAGGCCACGATCCGGGTCAGCTCCTCCTGCGAGAGGACCTTGCCGGTGGGGTTGGACGGCGAGTTCAGCCAGAGGAGCTTCAGGCCCTCGGGGTCGAGCTCCGTCGGGTCGTCGTAGACCTCGTACCCGGCGCGGGCGAGGCGGGCGCCCACCTCGTACGTCGGGTAGGCGAGGCGCGGGTACGCGACCCGGTCGCCGGGGCCGAGGCCCAGTTGGGTGGGGAGCCAGGCGACCAGTTCCTTGGAGCCGACGATCGGCAGGACGTGGCGGTGGGTGATCCCCCGGGCGCCGAGGCGGCGCTCGGCCCAGCCGGTGATCGCGTCCCGCAGCTCGGGGGTGCCCCAGACGGTCGGGTAGCCCGGTGAGTCGGCGGCGGCCACCAGCGCCTTCTGGACCAGCTCGGGCACCGGGTCGACCGGGGTGCCCACCGAGAGGTCGACGATGCCACCGGGATGGGCGGCGGCCGTCGCCTTGTACGGCTCCAGCTTGTCCCAGGGGAAGGTCGGGAGACGATCGCTGACTGCGGACACGGGATCTGGCTCACTTTCTCGTACGTACGTTCCCATGTGCTGGGACGTGGGCGTACGCACTGCTCGTACGGCGAACGCCTCGGTCCCGTACGGCGATCATGTGATCGGACCGTACGGGACCGAGGCGGCGCTGGGCGCGGGCCGCCGGCCGGGCGGGCCCGCGGCGTCGCTGCCTCAGGCCTGCGGCGGCAGGGCGGCGATGAAGGGGTGGTCGCGCTCGATCAGACCGAGCTTGCTCGCACCGCCGGGAGAGCCGAGCTCGTCGAAGAACTCGACGTTCGCCTTGTAGTAGTCCTTCCACTCCTCCGGAGTGTCGTCCTCGTAGAAGATCGCCTCGACCGGGCACACCGGCTCACAGGCACCGCAGTCGACGCATTCATCCGGGTGGATGTAGAGGGATCGCTGACCCTCGTAGATGCAGTCGACCGGGCACTCCTCGATGCACGCCTTGTCCTTGACGTCGACACAAGGCTGCGCGATGACGTAGGTCACGCTGTCGTTCCTCCTCGATAGGGCGCTGGCGGGCCTCCTCAGGCTCCGCCGCCTGGCGCGCGGGAGCGCGGCGTCGTCGATGCCCGCACCTAGTATCTCCGTTCCTGGGCATGATCCGAACAGGAGGGGTGAACTGACCTGTGGAAATCTCTGCCGGTGGACGTCTCGAGATCCGTGTCTCCGCCGCTGACGTGGGAAAACGCGTCTCCGTGCGGCGGGTTGCCGAGGAGGCCGTCGCGGGTCGGAAATTCACCGACACGGTTGGTGTTCTCACATCATGGGACGACGGCGTGCTGCTGATCACCCGCAGGGACGGGGAGCGCGTGCGGATCGAGGAGTCGTCGCTGGTGGCGGGGAAAGTGGTGCCCGCCGCGCCCGCCCGCCGACGGGGGCCCGCGGCCTCGTACGGGGAACTGGCGCGTGTCTCCGCGCGTGCCTGGCAGCCCGTCGAGCGGGAGACGCTCGGCGGCTGGGAGCTGCGGGCCGCCTCCGGCTTCACCCGCCGCGCCAACTCGGTGCTGCCCCTCGGTGACCCCGGCATACCCCTGGACGAGGCGCTGACGGCCGTACGCGGCTGGTACGCGGCCCGGGGGCTGCCCGCCTACCTTCAGCTCGCCACGGGCGCCGAGGGCACCCAGGAGCTGCTCTGCGCGGAGGTCGAGGACCGCGGGTGGACCCGGGAGGTCACCGCCGAGCTGTGGATCGGGGCGCTCGCGCCGGTCGCGGACCGGGAGGCGCCCGGGGTACGGCTGTCCCGGACGGCGGACGAGGCGTGGCTCGGCCGCTACCGGCGCAAGGGGGTCGGCGAGGTCGCGCTGAAGGTGCTCGGCAGCGGGCCCTCGGTGTGGTTCGCGACGGTGCCGGGGGCCGAGGGGGCCGCGCCCGCGGCGATCGGACGGTGCGTCGTGGACGGGCGGTGGGCCGGTTTCGCGGCCGTGGAGGTCGATCCGGCACGGCGCAGGGAGGGGCTCGCGACGACCGTGATGGCCGCGCTGGCCCAGCGGGCGCTGGACGAGGGGGCCTCGGCGGGCTGGCTCCAGGTCGAGACGGACAACGCGGGCGGGCGGGCGCTGTACGACGGCATGGGCTTCGCCGCGCACCATGCGTATCACCACTATCGGGCGCCGGGGGACGGCGCGACCGAGGGCGGGGCGTCCGAGGGGGCCGGGGGTAGGGCGCCTGAGGGGACCGGGGGCCGTTCCGATTCGTCCCGGCCGTCATGAGCGGGCAGCACCCCGACATGCGTGCGCCCCTGCCTCCGGAGCCGGAGCGGGCCGCCGAGGTGCTGCGGCGGTTCGCCACGGAGGCGCGGGCCGAGCGGCCCGACCTCGCGACGCTCTGTCTGCTCGTGGGCGCCGCGGGCGACGGGACCCTGGACGACGCCGGCCTCGACGCCGCGCAGATCGAACTCGACCGGCTCGCGGGGCTGCTGCCGTACCGTCCCGGCGGGCCGCGCGCGTGGGCGCTCGCGCTGGCGGGGCTGCTCGGGAACCGGTGCGGGTTCCGCGGCTCCGCCGCGGACTACCAGCGGCTGGAGTCGTCGCTGCTGCACCGGGTGCTGGACCGGCGGCGTGGCCTGCCGATCCTGTTGTCGGTGGTGTGGATGGAGGTGGCCCGGCGGGCGGGCGCTCCGGTGTACGGGGTAGCGCTGCCCGGGCACTTCGTCGTGGGGTTCGGGCCGGCCGAGGACCAGGTGCTGGCCGATCCGTTCGACGGGGGGCGGGTGCTCAGCGGGAGCGACGCGGAGACGCTCGTCGCAGGGGCGACGGGGGGTCCGCTGGAGCCGGGGATGCTGCGGCCGGCCGATCCGCTGGACGTGGTGCTGCGGGTCCTGAACAACGTGCGGGCGTGGGCCGCGGCCCGGCCGGAGCGGTCGGATGTGGCCCTGTGGGCGATCGAGTTGTCACTCGCCCTGCCCTCGCACCCGGCGCGGCTGCGGTACGAGTGGGCGCAGTTGCTGGTGCTGCGGGGGGACTTCCTGCGCGGCGCCGCCGAGTTGGAGGCGTACGCGGAGGTGGTGGCCGGGGTGGACGAGGCCGCGGCGGAGCGGGTGCGGCGGCAGGCGGGGGCGGCTCGGGCGCGGCTGAACTGAGGGGCCGGCTGAGGGCCGGGTGCGTGTCCTCGCCGTAGGGGCGTGGGTGCGTGTCCTCGCCGTTGGGGCGTGGGTGCGTTGACGGCCGCGGGTGCGTCGTGGCCGGCCGCGCAGTTCCCCGCGCCGCTGGGTGGCTGCCCCCGGCTGGCGTGGGAGAGGTGCAGGGTCTGGGGTCGATGCCCCGTTCGCCGGTCAGGACCGCGGCGTACGGCGTCGCGGCGGCAGTGCCGGCGGTCCTGTGGCCGCATGGCAGGAGTCATACCGGCAGGGGTGACACACAGGCAGGGGGCGCCCGGGGTCGCCGGGTGCCCCCTGCCTCGCGGGCTCCGTCAGGTCGGGTTCGTGTCGATCACGGCGACCCGGTCGGTCTTGCTCTTCAGGGCCAGGCGGAGGGCGCCGTAGACGTCCTTGGCGTTGACCGGGGTCTTCGCGCCGTTGGCCCGGGTGATCAGGACGCCGTCGAAGGTGCCGCCGTAGAGCTCCTCCAGGGCCTTCTCGTTGTAGGAGTCGACGAGCTTGCCGTCGACGGCCTTGACGGTGAGGAACTTCCACAGGGAGTTCTCGGGGCTCAGCCGGACGGCGTGCGCGGCGTCCGTCTGCACGGTCACGATGCCGGACATCGCGGGCTGCGCGAACTCCTTCATGAACCGGTCGACCTCGGCCTTGTCGACCGACGGCTCCTTGGCGGTGGTCGGCAGGCTCACGGCGGGCGTCGTACCGGTCTCGATCTGCGTGCGGTACGCCTTCTCGACGGCCTCGGAGGACTGGTCTACGGCGAGGCCCTTGCCGGCCTTGCCGTAGACGGCGACGGCCTTGCCCGGCTCGTACTTCACCGTGCCGTCGCTCGCCGAGCCGGAGCTGCCCGCGGCGCGCTCCAGCGCGGCCCGGAGCTTCTCCGCGTCTACCGGCATGACGGGCTCGACGACCCGCTTCTGCCCGAAGAGGGAGCCGATCACGGAGACCGGGTTGTAGTCGCTGACGGCGGCGACGCGGACCGTGTCCTGCATGTCGAACTGCAGTCCGGCCTGGTCCGGGCGGAGCGTGACCGTCCCACCGTCGACCGTGAGCTTCAGCTCCTTGTTCGTGTAGTCGCCGAAGGCCTTGTCCAGCTTGTTGACGGCCTCGTCTCGGGTGCCGCCGCCGATGTCGACGCCGAGGACGGTGGTGCCCTTGGGGACGTCGGAGTGGTTCATGAGGAGACCGGCGCCGTAGACACCGCCGGCGAGGACGACCACGCCGCCGCCGAGGAGCGCGAGCTTGCTGCGGCCCTTCTTCTTGGCCGGCTTCGCGGCCTTCGGGGCCTTGCCCCCGGCGGGCTTCTGCTGCTGGGCGCCGGGGTCGGGCAGCTTCGGCGGGGTGTGCCGGGTCGCGCCGTCGCCGCTGCCCGGGCCGAAGGGGGCGCCCTGCGCGCCCGGGGGCACGACGGGGATGCCGCTGGTCAGGGTGTGCCCGGACGGGTTGTCCAGGGGGCCGGGGCCGCCGTAGCCGGGGGCACCGGACCCGTCGACGGGACGCTGCGGGGTGAGGACCGCGGTGTCGTCGCTGAGTCCGCCGCCGGGGCGGGCGTAGTCCGCGCCGACCGGGGAGGTGAAGTCGGCGGCCGGGCCGAACGGGTCGTTCGGGTCCGCGGGCGGGCCGAGGGGGCTGTCACCGGTGACCGGGCCGCCGGTGGGACCGGACGGGCCGCCCGGCGCGGAAGGGCCGCGACCGGTGCCGTTGTCCGAGAAGTACGGCAGGTCCTCGCGGTCGGACGTGGCGGCGGCGAGCGCGGCCGACACGTCGAAGGAGCCGGTGCCGCCGCCGTGGCCGGGAGCCACCGGTCCGGCGCCGGTGGCACCGGGGAGCCCGGCGCCGTTCGTGCCGCCGGGTCGGGGGGCGCCGCTCGCGCCGGGGCGGGGACCGCCGCCGGGCTGGGCGGGGCCGGGGGTGCCGGCAGGCCGGCCCGCGCCGTTGCCGGCGCCGGGGCGGGGGGCCGGGCCGCCGGCCACGGCCGCCGCGCCGGCGGAGAATCCCGCGCCGTTGCTGCCGCCGCCGCTCGGGCCCTTCGGCGCGGGTGCGCTCTTGCGTGGCGCGAACCAGTCGCTCGTCGGCTTGTCGTCGGCCGCCGGGGCCGGCTCCGGCGCGGGCGCCGGGGTGTCCGTCAGCACGGGCATGGCCGTGGTGCCGGTGGTCTCCGACTCGGAGCCGGCGTCGTCCGCCGCGCTCTCGCCGTCACCGACCGGCTTGCGCACGACGACCGGCGGGATGGGCCGGGACCCGGGGATGTTGATCCGGACCCGCGTCGTCAGTGTGGTCTCGGTCTTGGGGCCGTCCGGCCGCTCGCCTGCGGCCGACCGGGCCGCGTCGGCACCGGCCTCGGTGGCCATGGGTGTGCCGTACGGCGGTGTCCCCGACGGGTACGCGGTGCTGCCGCGCCCATTGGCCCCGGAGGACGAAGTGTCAGTTTCACGACTCAAGGCAGGTTCTCCCGGTTTGCTCCGCCGCCCGTCACGACCTCAACTCAGCGGGCAGCTCGGCGGCGCGCACCACCATACTGGCCACTTCCGGCGCGTATCCCACGACCGCGTGGGAAACCCACACGGGACCCGCACCCCCCGACCGCGGCGAAGTGGTACGTCACTTCCCAAGTCGGGCGTCCGACCCGGCCGGTTGCCGCCCCCACCCAAGGGTGGCGCACATCACAGCCACAGCCATGCCGCCGAGCAGGAAGAGATACGAGCCGACTCCCGCGGCGAAGAGGAAGTCGCCCTCCGGCCGGGTGGAGGTCAGCAGCACCACGGAGATCATCCAGCCGGCGGCCGGCGCAACGGCCCCCGCCCTGCCGCCCGTCACCAGGGCCCCGCCCAGGAAGAGCCCGGCGGCGGCGATCAGCGCCAGCAGCAATCCGAGGGGGAACCAGGCCGCTTGGGCGAGCCCGCCGGCCACGCCGGTC
Organism: Streptomyces sp. NPDC030183; assembly: GCF_055573455.1. Lineage (NCBI taxonomy): Bacteria > Bacillati > Actinomycetota > Actinomycetes > Kitasatosporales > Streptomycetaceae > Streptomyces > Streptomyces sp. NPDC030183. The sequence continues at coordinate 216,378 of NZ_JBVIBK010000007.1, read as the reverse complement.
ACGGCTCCCAGCAGGAAGAGGCCCAGGTAGGCGGCGATCCGCGGGAGCGAGGGCAGGCTCAACGGCTGGGCGAGCATGCTGCCTTGTCCGCCCGTGGGCGGCTGGGTCGGCTTCATCGCGCGACCACCTCTCGGCCGTCGCGCGGAGACGCCACTCGTTCGTCATACACAGTCGTACGCATCACAGGCCCGTTCCGTTCTGGACTTCCTCGAAAGACCTGCCGCCGATCCCTGCGAACAAGTCGCTCTCCCGGCCGCCGCCTTCGCGTCCGCCGCGCACCAACTCGTAGTACTCCGTGGTGAGGAGGGGCTGTGCCAGCTCGTTGGAGAGGGCGAAGTAGGGTTCGGCGACCTCGATCTGGGTGGCGTGGGCGCGCATCGCGGCGGCCTTCGCCGCCGCGAAGCCGGTGCCGTCGATCTCGGTGGTGACGATGTGGTCGTCCACCACTCCCGGCACGTCGGTGACGGCGGCGGCCCGCTCGAACGGGAGCCGTCCGGGTTCGGCGAGATCGCGGTGGAGCCGGGCGAAGCCCTCGGCGACCACACCGCGCGGCACCCGGTTCCAGTAGACCTTGGCGATCTCCCAGGGGGCGCCCAGGTCGGGGCGGAAGCCGGGGTCGGCGGCCAGGTCGGCGGCGCGCATGGCGACGCGGTGGGCCTGGATGTGGTCGGGGTGGCCGTAGCCGCCGTCCGGGTCGTAGGTCACCAGGACCTGGGGGCGCACCTCGCGGATGATCTCCACGAGGTGGGCGGCGGCCTCGTCGACGTCGGCGGACCAGAAGGCGCCGGGCCGCTGGTTCTGCTCGACGCCCATCATCCCGGAGTCGCGGTAGCGGCCCGGGCCGCCGAGGAAGCGGTGGTCGGTGACGCCGAGTTCCTTCATGGCCTCGGCCAGCTCGCCCACCCGGTAGGGGCCCAGGGCGTCGTCGCGGTCGGGCGCGAGATGGGCGAGGTGGGGCGGGATGACCTCGCCCTCCTCGCCGAGGGTGCAGGTCACCAGCGTCACCCGCGCTCCCTCGGCCGCGTACTTGGCCATGGTCGCGCCGTTGTTGATCGACTCGTCGTCCGGGTGCGCGTGCACCAGGAGCAGTCGGCGAGCGGGCAGATCGGTCATGGGCCCACCCTACGAGGCGCCCGGTCCGTGGCCGCGCGGGGCGCGGGTGTTCACGGGAACGGGCGCGAGGGCGGGCCCGGGGCGGTCCGCGGTCTCAGAACTTGATGCTGCCGATCATGCCCGCGATGTTGGTGGTCAGCTCGCTGATCGTCGGCGCGATGGTCGAGGAGGCGAGGTAGAACCCGAGCAGGATGCAGATGATCGCGTGTGGTGCCTTCAGCCCTGACTTCTTGATCAGGATGAAGACGATGATCGCCAGCAGCACCACCGCCGAAATCGAGAGTGCCACGGCGGCTCACCTCCAAAAAGTTCCCTGGGACCTGGGGAGTGAAGCAGTTGTCGAACGGCGACGGTGAGGACGTCGTCGGACGATGACGCGGGTGACGCAGTTGTGAATCCGTACAGCGGCCAGCAGGTTCATACCCACTCAGCGGTAGTGATCATAACTATCCAAACGCGCGCATCGATCGGCGCACGGCCGCACAAGGGGGCGCATGGCCAATATGGTCGGGGCATGACGACCGAGCCCGAGTCCTTCCCCCGTCGGCACGCCCGGACACAGCGTTTCAGTCTCGGCGCGCCGCGCGCGTTCTCCGTCGCTCCCGATGGTTCCCGTGTCGTGTTCCTGCGTTCCTCGTCCGGTACCGACCGGGCCAACAAGCTGTGGGTACTGGACCTTCCGGACGGCGGTGGCGGGCAGGGCGGGACGGGAGTGCCCGCGACCGGGGGCCGGGAGAGGGTGGCGGCCGACCCGCGGACGCTGCTGCACGGGTCCTCCGAGGAGCTGTCGGCCGAGGAGCGGGCGCGGCGCGAGCGCAGCCGTGAGGGGGGCGCCGGAATCGTCGGCTATGCCACCGACGCGGCCGTGGAGTTGGCGTCTTTCGCCTTGTCAGGGCGGCTTTTCGTGGCGGAGTTGCGAGCCGGTACGGCGCGTGGACTCGACGTCCCCGGGCCGGTGATCGACCCGCGCCCCTCCCCCGACGGCCGGTACGTCGCGTACGTCGCCCGCGGCACGCTGCGGGTGGTGGGGGCGGAGGGCGGCGACGACCGGGCGCTCACCGAGGAGGGGACGGAGAACGTCACCCACGGTCTGGCGGAGTTCATCGCGGCCGAGGAGATGGGCCGTTCACGTGGTTTCTGGTGGTCGCCGGAGTCGGACCGGCTCCTCGTGGCGCGCGTGGACGACACGCCGGTGCGCCGGTGGTGGATCTCGGACCCCGCGGAGCCGGGCAGGGATCCGCGGCGTGTGGCGTATCCGGCGGCCGGCACCTGCAACGCGGAGGTCCGGCTCTTCGTGATCGACCTCTCCGGGACCCGGACGGAGGTCGTGTGGGACCGGGCGCGCTACCCGTATCTGGCGCATGTGCACTGGTCAGCGGCGGGTGCGCCCTTGCTCCTCGTACAGGCGCGGGACCAGCGCAGCCAGCTGTTCCTGGCGGTGGACCCGGACACCGGGGCGACCCGGATGGTGCATGCCGATGAAGATCCACATTGGCTTGATCTTTTCCCTGGGGTGCCCTCCTGGAGTCCGTCGGGACAGCTCGTGCGTGTCGCGGACGAGGGCGGCGCGCGGGTGCTGGCGGTGGGCGAACGCCCGTTGACGGGGCCGCAGTTGCACGTCCGGGCGGTGCTGGACGTGTCCGACGACGATGTGCTGGTCTCGGCGTCGGCTGGCGAGGCGGCCGCGGAGCCGGAGATCGGCCAGGTGCACGTCTACCGGGTGAACGAACTGGGGGTGGAGCGGATCTCCGAGGAGCCCGGGGTGCACTCGGCGGTGCGTTCCGGCGGTGTGACGGTCCTCGTCTCCGCCGTGCCGGACCGGGCGGGAGCCCTGGTGCGGGTACTGCGGGAGGGCAAGCAGGTGGCCACCGTGGCGACTTGCGCGGAGAATCCTGGTCTGTCCCCGCGCGTGCGGTTCACACAGGGGGGCGCACGCCGCGTACCGTGCGCCCTGCTTATGCCGAGGGACTACGACGGCGTCACTCCCCTGCCGGTCCTCATGGATCCCTACGGCGGTCCCCACGGCCCCCGGGTGCTGGCGGCGCACAACGCGCACCTCACCTCGCAGTGGTTCGCCGACCAGGGTTTCGCGGTGGTCGTCGCCGACGGGCGGGGCACGCCGGGCCGCTCCCCCGCGTGGGAGAAGGCGATCGACGGCGACTTGACGCTCTCCCTGGACGACCAGGTGGACGCGCTGCAGGACCTCGCCCGGTCGCACCCGCTGGACCTGTCGCGGGTGGCGATCCGCGGTTGGTCGTTCGGCGGCTGGCTGGCCGCCCTGGCCGTGCTGCGCCGCCCGGACGTCTTCCACGCCGGCATCGCGGGCGCCCCGGTCACCGACTGGCGGCTCTACGACACGCACTACACGGAGCGGTACCTCGGTGACCCCGCCGCGAGCCCGGAGGCGTACACGCGCAGTTCGCTGGTGACCGACGGCGGGCTCTCCTCGCCCGCGCCGTCACACCGCCCGCTGATGATCGTGCACGGCACGGCGGACGACAACGTCGTCTTCGCCCACGCGCTGCGGCTGTCCTCCGCGCTCCTCGCGGCCGGCCGGCCGCACGAGGTGCTGCCGCTCTCCGGGGTCACGCACATGACCCCGCAGGAACAGGTGGCGGAGAATCTGCTGCTGCTCCAGGTGGACTTCCTGAAGCGGTCGCTGGGTCTGGAGTAGCCCGGCGGGCAGCGGACACGGCAACGGGCCGGGGCGACATGGCGCGCCCCGGCCCGTTTACGGCACCCGCACGGCCGTACGCTGTTCAGCTTCGCCCGTCCGTATATCGGAACGACGTCAGCCAAGTTGCCTGCGTGTTAACGCGGTTGGTGTGCGTTTGTATGGTTATCCGGCCCCCTCGGCCCGATCGTCCAGCGGTTCCTCCGGCGGTACGACCTGCTTCTCCTCCGCGAAGTGACAGGCGGAGTCATGGGCCGCCGGGCCCGTGGTGTGCCGGAAGTCCGCCGGTACCGCGAGCGGGGGCACCTCCTGGGCGCACTTCTCCCGGGCCTTCCAGCAGCGGGTGCGGAAGCGGCACCCGGACGGAATGTTCGTCGGGGAGGGCACATCGCCGAAGAGGATGATCCGCTCGCGGTGTTCCCGGGCCTCGGGGTCGGGGACGGGCACGGCGGACAGCAGGGCCTGGGTGTAGGGGTGGGTGGGGTGGTCGTAGATCTCGGCGTCGCGGCCGATCTCGACGATCCGGCCCAGGTACATCACGCCCACCCGGTCGGAGATGTGCCGCACGATCGACAGGTCGTGCGCGATGAAGACGTAGCTCAGCCCGAACTCGCCCTGGAGCCGCTCCAGCAGGTTGATCACCTGGGCCTGGACGGACACGTCGAGGGCGGACACCGGTTCGTCGGCCACGATGATCTCGGGGCGGAGCGCCAGTCCGCGGGCGATGCCGATGCGCTGGCGCTGGCCGCCGGAGAACTGGTGCGGATAGCGGTTGACGTACTCGGGGTTGAGGCCGACCACGTCGAGGAGTTCCCGCACCCTGCGCCGCCGGTCCCCCTTGGGCGCGACCTCGGGATGGATGTCGTACGGCTCGCCGATGATGTCGCCGACGGTCATCCGGGGGTTGAGGGAGGTGTACGGGTCCTGGAAGACCATCTGGATGTTGCGTCGGACCGCCCTCAAGGCCCTGCCGGAGAGCCGGGTGAGGTCCTCGCCCTTGTACTTGATCGTTCCCGCCGTCGGCCGCTCCAGGTTGACCAGCATCCTGGCCACCGTCGACTTGCCGCAGCCGGACTCGCCGACGATGCCGAGGGTCTCCCCCGGGGCGAGCGTGAAGTCCACCCCGTCCACGGCCTTGACGGCGCCGACCTGCTTCTTGAACAGGATGCCCTGGGTCAGTGGGAAATGCTTGACCAGTCCGCTGACCTCCAGGATCGGCTCAACCGTCGGCATGGCCTTCGGCTCGGTCATCGACTCGGTCATCGAGGCACTCCCTCCAGAAGTGGCAGGCGCTCGCCCGGGGGCCGTCCGACGGGGTCACGTCGTACAGCGGGGGTACGTCGGTGCGGCACACGTCGCGGGCCATCGGGCAGCGCGGGTGGAAGGCACAACCGGGCGGGATGGCGGTGAGGTTGGGCGGGAGGCCCTTGATGGCGTAGAGCTCCTGGCCCTTCTGGTCCAGGCGCGGGATGGAGTCGAGCAGACCGCGGGTGTACGGGTGGGCCGGGGCCTTGTAGATGTCGTGGACGGGGGCGGACTCCACGATGCGGCCGGCGTACATGACGGCGATGCGGTCGGCGACGTCCGCGACGACGCCGAGGTCGTGGGTGATGAGGATGAGGCCCATGTCCAGCTCGCGCCGCAACTCCGCGAGGAGATCCATGACCTGGGCCTGGACGGTGACGTCGAGTGCCGTGGTCGGTTCGTCGGCGATGATCAGGGACGGTTCCAGGGCCAGCGCCATCGCGATCATGATGCGCTGGCGCATACCGCCGGAGAACTGGTGGGGGTAGTCCCGTACGCGGTCCTTCGCGGCCGGGATGCGGACCCGGTCCATCAGCTCGACGGCCTTGGCGCGGGCGTCCTTCTTCGACATGCCCCGGTGCACGACGAACATCTCGCCGAGCTGGTCGCCGACGTTCAGGACGGGGTTGAGGGCGGAGAGCGCGTCCTGGAAGATCATCGCCATCTCGGCGCCGCGGACCTTGCGGCGTTCGTCCTCCTTGAGCGTGAGCAGGTCCCGGCCCTTGAAGAGGATCTCGCCGCCGGTGATCCGCCCCGGCGGCATGTCGAGGATCCCCATGATCGCCTGCGCGGTGACCGACTTCCCGGACCCCGACTCCCCGAGCACCGCGAGCGTCTCCCCCGCGTCCACCGCGTACTCGACCCCGTTGACGGCCCTGGCGATCCCGTCCCGCGTCCTGAACTCCACCCGCAGATCACGCACGTCGAGCAGCATGACGACGGCTCACCTCAGTTTCGGGTCGAGGGCGTCGCGGACCGCGTCGCCGAGCATGATGAACGCCAGGACGGTGATCGCGAGGGCGCCGGAGGGCCACAGCAGGGCGTGCGGGGCGTTGCGGATGTAGGGCGAGGCGGCGGAGATGTCGATGCCCCAGGAGACGCTGGGCGGCTTCAGGCCCACGCCGAGGTAGGACAGCGTGGCCTCCAGGGCGATGTACGTGCCGAGCGCGATGGTGGCGACGACGATGACCGGGGCCACGGCGTTCGGGGCGATGTGCCGCAGCAGCATCCGGGAGTTGGAGGCGCCGAGCGCGCGGGCGGCCTGGACGTAGTCGTTCTGCTTGGCGGTGATGACGGAGCCGCGGGCGATGCGGGAGATCTGCGGCCAGCCCAGCAGCACCATGAACCCGATCACCGGCCAGACGCTGTTGCTGGTCACCACCGACAGCAGCACCAGACCGCCCAGCACCACCGGGATCGCGAAGAAGACGTCGGTGATCCGGGACAGGAACGAGTCGGAGATCCCGCCGAAGAAGCCGGCGAGCCCGCCGAGCACCGACCCGAGGAGCGCGACCCCGAGCGTGGCGCAGACGCCGACGGCGATGGAGATCCGCGCCCCGTACACGGTCCGCGTGTACACGTCGCAGCCCTGGCCGTCGAAGCCGAAGGGGTGTCCCGGCTGCGATCCCTCCTGGGCCTTGGAGAGGTCGCACTCGAGGGGGTTGCCGGAGGCGATCAGCGACGGCCACAGGGAGATGACGACCAGGAAGAGGATCACGAGCCCGGAGATGATGAAGACGGGGTTGCGGCGCAGATCCCGCCAGGCGTCCGACCACAGGCTGCGGGGCTTGCCGTCGGAGCCGCCGCCGTCCGGCCCCGGTCTCTTCTCCAAGGTCTCCCCCTCGGTGGTGGCGAGGTCCATCGCGCCGCCCATCCCGGTCGCGGCGATCGCTCCGTCCTCGGCGGCGCGGTCCCCGCCGGTCACATGCGGCCGCTGTCGCTCAGGCATAGCGGATCCTCGGGTCGAGTACGGCGTAGAGGAGGTCGACGAGCAGGTTGGCGAGGAGGAACACCAGGACGAGGACGGTCACGAAGCCGACGACGGTCTGGGTGTTCTGGCGGAGGATGCCCTGGTAGAGCTGGTAGCCGACGCCGTGGATGTTGAAGATCCGCTCGGTGACGATGGCGCCGCCCATCAGGGCGCCGATGTCCGTGCCGATGAAGGTGACCACCGGGATCAGGGAGTTGCGCAGCAGGTGCTTGCGGATCACCCGGTGCCGGGGCAGGCCCTTGGCGACGGCCGTGCGGACGTAGTCGCCGCGGGCGTTCTCCGCGATCGAGGTACGGGTCAGCCGGGTGACGTAGGCGAGGGAGACGGAGGCGAGGACGAGTCCGGGGACGATCAGCTCGTCGAAGGGGGCCTCGGAGGAGACCGACGGGCGGATCCAGCCCCACTCCACACCGAGCAGCAGCTGGAGCAGCAGACCGGTGACGAAGGTGGGGATCGAGATGACGACCAGGGTGGTCAGCAGGACACCGGTGTCGATGGGCCGGCCGCGCCGCAGGCCGGTGACGACGCCGAGCGTGATGCCGATGACGATCTCGAAGAGGATCGCGACGATCGTCAGCCGGATGGTGACCGGGAAGGCGGAGGCCATCAGCTCGGTGACCTCCTGCCCGTTGAAGGCGGTGCCGAAGTCGCCGGTGAAGACATTGCCCATGTAGGTCAGGTATTGCTGCCACACGGGCTTGTCGAGGCCGAACTCCCTCCGGAGCTGGGCGGCCGTGGCCGGGTCGCACTCCCGGTCGCCGCACAGGCCCGCGATGGGGTCGCCCATCACGTTCACCATCAGGAAGATCAGGAGGGTGGCGCCCACGAAGACCGGGATCATCTGCAGCAGGCGCCGGATCACATACCGTCCCATGCGGACTCCGGGGGTAGTGGGCGGGCGCCGGGGCGCCCGCCCGGACGGCTCAGCCGACCTTGATCTGGTCGTAGACCGGCACGCTGAAGGGGTTCAGGGAGACGTTGGACAGCCGCTCCGAGTAGCCGGCGCTGCCGTTCTGGTACCAGAGCGGGATGGCGGCCATGTTGTCCCGGACGACCTCCTCGGCCTGCTGGAACTTCTCCACGGCCTTCGCGGAGTCCTCCTCGGCGTTGGCCTCGTCGACGAGCTTGTCGAAGTCGGCGTTCGACCACTTGCCGTCGTTGGAGGAGGCGTTGGTGTAGTACAGCGGCTGGAGGAAGTTCTGGATGAGCGGGTAGTCCATCTGCCAGCCCGCGCGGAAGGGGCCGCTCATCTTCCGCTGGGTGATCTGGTTGCGGTAGTCGGCGAAGGTGCCGACGGGGTTGCCCACGCACGCCTTGTCGTTGTCGAGGGCGTTGTTGATGGAGTTGCAGACGGCGTCGACCCACTGCTTGTGGGAGCCGGTGTCCGCGTTGTACGTGATCTTGACCTGCCCGCCGGGGAGGCCGCCGCCCTCCTTGATCAGCTGCTTGGCCGCGTCCGCGTCGTACTGGCAGGCGTCGCCGCACAGCCCGTCCTTGAAGCCGCCCTCCTCGCCGAGCACGGGTGAGGTCCAGTCGGTGGCGGGGGTGCGGGTCTTCTGGAAGATGGTGTCGGTGATCTGCTCCCGGTTGATCGCGCGGGACAGGCCCTCGCGGACCTTCTCCATGCCGGGCTTGTTCCACGCCTTGTCGTAGAACGGGAAGGACAGGGTCTGGATGATGCCGGCCGGGGTGTTGATGTACCGGTCGCCGAGGTCGGCCTGGACGTTCTTCAGCTGGGCGGCGGGCACGTCGTCGACGAGGTCGAGGTTGCCGGCCATCAGGTCGGTGTAGGCGGTGTTGTTGTCCGTGTACACCTTCAGGTCGACGCCGCCGTTCTGGGCCTTGTCCTGCCCCGGGTAGTCGTCCCACTTGCGCAGGGAGAGCTGCGAGCCCTTGGTGTAGGAGTCGACGGTGTACGGGCCGTTGCCGACGGGCTTGCTCAGCCAGGCGTCGTGGTCGGTGAAGAACGACTGGGGCAGCGGGACGTAGGCGTTGTAGCCGAGGGTGTCGGGGAACGTCGAGAACTTCTGCGTCAGCGCGACGGTGAAGGTCTTGTCGTCGACGACCTTCAGCCCGGAGAGGGTGTCGGCGGTCTGCTTGCTGCCGTCGTCCGGGTGGGTCTTGTCGTAGCCCTGGATGTACTCGAAGAAGTAGGCGTTCTTCTGGTTGTTCTTCAGGCTGGCCCCGTAGTTCCACGCGTCCACGAAGGACTTGGCGGTGACCTTCTCGCCGTTGCTGAAGGTCCAGCCGTCCTTGATGGTGATCGTGAAGTTCTGCGAGTCCGACGTCTCGATCTTCTCGGCGAGCATGTCCTCGGCCTCGCCGCTCTTCGGGTCGTACTGCTTCAGCCCCCGGAAGATCATCGAGAGCACCTTGCCGCCCTGCACCTCGTTGGTGTTGGCCGGCTCCAGCGGGTTCTGCGGATCACCCCAGGAGGAGCTGAGCACCGCGCCGCTGTCCCCGCTGCCGCCGCTGCCGCCGCCGTCGTCCCCACCGCCGCAGCCGGTCGCGGCGAGCGCCACCGCGACCGCGCCCGCGGCCCATCTGGCATGCGTGGCTCCGCGCATCGAGTGCCTCCTCGTGAGTGGTCCCGTTACGGGCCAATATCGGCGGAGAGCACACAGGGCGCACGTCTGCGGGGGCCGTACGAGGAGGGGGCGCCCTCACGTCCCCGCGCCCTCACGTCCCCAACGATGAGGGGCTGGTGGTGAGGATCGTCGATCCTCACCACCAGCCCCTCACCCCGGTCACTCGACAGGAGCCGGTCCGGCGCCTCGCGTCAGTCCTTCGTGACGTGGCCGGTCTCGGCACCCTCCTCCAGCGCCTTCAGCGCCGGATCGAGCACGACGTCCTCGGCGCGGGCCTCCGTCGTCGGCTCCTCCGGGAAGTGGCAGGCGGTCAGATGGCCGTCACGGTTCCCGGAGAGCTGCACCAGAGGCGGCTCCTCCGTGGCGCACTTGTCCTGCGCCTTCCAGCACCGCGTACGGAAACGGCAACCGGACGGCGGCGAGATCGGCGAGGGAACGTCGCCGTAGAGGCGGATCCGCTCCTTGGCGTTCGCGTCGCTCTCCACCGTGACCTCGGGCACCGCCGAGAGCAGGGCGTGGGTGTAGGGGTGCCGGGGCCGGTTGTAGATCGAGTCGCGGTCGCCGACCTCGACCACCTTGCCCAGGTACATCACAGCGACACGCTGCGAGAAGTGCCGCACGATGGCCAGGTCGTGGGCGATGAACACGAAGGCGATGCCCAGCTCCTGCTGCACCTTCTGCAGCAGGTTCACCACCTGCGCCTGGATGGACACATCCAGCGCCGAGACCGGCTCGTCGGCGACGATCAGCTTCGGGTTCAGCGCGAGGGCCCGGGCCACGCCGATACGCTGCCGCTGGCCGCCGGAGAACTCGTGCGGGAAGCGGTTGTAGTGCTCCGGGTTGAGGCCCACGAGCTCCAGCAGCTCACGGACCTTCTTCTCCCGACCGCCCGCCGGCTCGATCCCGTTGACCTCCATCGGCGCCTTGATGATCGTGCCGACCGTCTGGCGCGGGTTGAGGGAGGAGTACGGGTCCTGGAAGATCATTTGGATCTCGGACCGTACCGGGGCGAGCTGCTTGCGCGAGGCGTGCGTGATGTCCTGGCCGGCGTAGGTGACGGAACCTCCGGTGGGCTCCAGCAGACGCGTGATGAGCCGGCCGGTGGTCGACTTGCCGCAGCCGGACTCGCCGACGAGGCCGACGCTTTCGCCGACACCGACGGTCAGATCGACACCGTCGACCGCCTGGACTGCGCCGACCTTCCGTTTGATGGGGAACCCACCGTAGATCGGGAAGTGCTTGGTCAGGCCCTTGACCTCGAGGAGAGTCTCCCTGGCGGTGTCGACAGGGCCCTGCTGTGCGGGGAGGGTGAGGTTGTCGCTCATGTCTCGGTTCTCCCTAGCGCAGCCTGGGCTGGATCTGGTCGATGAAGATGGTCTGCTTCTGCTCGGCCGTCAGGTGGCAGGCGGCGGCCCGGCCGTCGGCGAGCGGCGGCCGCGCGTCGGTGCAGAGGGTGCCCGGCACCTCGCTCTTGAAGGCGCAGCGCGGGTTGAAGGGGCAGCCCGAGGGCGGGTTGAGCAGCGACGGCGGGCTGCCCGGGATGGGCGTCAGCGCCTGGTGGATGTCGCTGTCCAGCCGGGGCATCGAGCTGAGCAGGCCCCAAGTGTACGGGTGCCGCGGATCGCCGAGCACCTCCTTCACACTGCCGCGCTCCACGGCCCGGCCCGCGTACATCACCAGCAGATCGTCGGCCATCTGCGAGATGACACCGAGGTCGTGGGTGATGAAGATGATCGCGGAACCGAACTCCTGCTGAAGGTCCTTCAGCAGGTCGAGGATCTGCGCCTGGACCGTCACGTCCAGCGCGGTGGTCGGTTCGTCGGCGATCAGCAGGTCGGGGTCGCACATCAGCGCCATGGCGATCATCGCGCGCTGGCGCATACCGCCGGAGAACTGGTGCGGGTAGTCGTCGAAGCGCACCTTGGGCTGCGGGATACCGACCTTCTCCAGCATCTGGACGGCCCGGTCCCGTGCCTCCTTCTTGGAGGCTCCCGTGTGCTTCATGTACGGCTCGGACAGCTGCCGGCCCACCGTGTAGTACGGCGAGAGCGCCGTCAGCGGGTCCTGGAAGATCATCGCCATCTTGTTGCCGCGGAGCTTCTCCAGCTCGTTCTCGCGGGCGGTGACGAGCTCCTGGCCCTCCAGCAGGATCTCACCGTCGATCGTGGCGAACTGCGGGTTGTGCAGACCGAGGATGGTCAGGTTCGTCACCGATTTGCCGGAACCCGACTCACCGACGATGCCGAGGGTCTTCCCCCGCTCCAGATCGAAGCTGAGCCCGTCGACGGCCTTGACGATGCCGTCCTCTGTCTTGAACTGGACCCGCAGGTCGCGCACGGAGAGAAAGGCCCCGGCGTCGGCCGAGGAGGGAGCCCCCGATTCCTTGGTCAGAGTGGTCACAGAAAGCTCCTAGGACAGCCGCACGCGCGGGTCGATGAAGGCGTAGCACGCATCGACGATGATGTTGAACAGAAGGATCATGGCGGCCGAGAACAGCATCACACCGAGCAGCAGGGGCAGGTCGCTGAAGTTCACCGACTCCACCGCCAGCATGCCGAGGCCCGGCAGACCGAAGGTGAACTCGGTGATGATCGCGCCGCCCAGCAGTGCGGCGATGTCGATACCGAAGATCGTCACGATCGGGATGAGGGAACCGCGCCAGGCGTAGCGGAAGAAGACGTAGCCCCGGGACATGCCCTTGGCGCGGGCCGTCCGCACGTGCTCCTCCTGCAGCTGTTCGATCATCGACGAGCGCGCCATACGAGTGTACTGAGCGGCGAAGATCGTCGAGAGCACGGCCCAGGGGAGGATGAGACCGGTGAACCAGGCGACGGGGTTGTCGGTGAAGTTCGTGTACTTCGGCTGGTCGATCAGGTGCATCTGGAAGACGAGGATGGCCATGGCGAGCGGGCCGAGGAAGTAGATCTGCATGGAGCTCAGCACCATCGACCCCGCGGTGAACGCCTTGTCGAGGAACGTACCCCGCTTCCAGGCAGCGATCAGGCCCGCGCCGAGGCCGACCAGCAGGAAGAGGACGGCGGCACCGACGGCCAGCGAGACCGTGGTCGGCAGACGGTCGATGAGGGTCGACCAGACGTTCTCGTTGGTGTGGTACGAGTAGCCGAAGCAGGGTGCGGGGCAGGGGCCCTGCGAGAAGTCGTCGCGGCCCATGACCAGGCCGCTGAGGAAGATCCAGAACTGCTCGGGGATCGACTTGTCGATGCCGAGGGTCTGGTGGATGTTGGCCAGCGCGTCCGGAGTGCAGGTCTTGCCGCACATCAGCAGCGCCGGATCACGTGGCATGCCGAAGAAGAGCAGGAACGCGACCACGGTCAGGAGGACCAGGATCACGGCGGCGCCGAGAGTCCGGCGGAGGATGAAGCGCAGCATCAGAAAGCAGCTTTCGGGCGTGGGAAGGCTGTGCGGGCCGGGGCGCCCCGTCGCGGGACGGGGCGCCCTTCAGCACCGGAGGGTGGGAGGTGTTACTTCACGAACAGCCTGCGCGGGTCGACGGCGCCGAGGACGTCGTCGTACACGAGGCCACCGATCTTCGAACCGGCGATCTGGGTCTGCTTGTAGTACGCCGTCGGGACGTTGGAGACCACGTCCTTCACGATGTACTCGTTGACCTTGTTCCACTCCTCAGCAGCCTTGACCGGGTCCGTGATCTTGTTGATCCGGTCGATGTCCGCGTTGACCTTCTTGTCGTTGATGTGCGAGTAGTTCGAGGCGCCGTCCTGGATCTGCCGGCCGTCGTACAGCGGCGGGATCACGGTCGAGGCGCTCGGCCAGTCGGCACCCCACGCGGTGTGGAAGATGTCGTAGTTGTTCTTGACCTTGCTGACCTGGTCGTAGTACGTCTCGGCCGGGATCTCCTGGCGCTGGACGTCGAACCCGGCCTTCTTCAGACCGGCCGCCATGGCGGTCGAGTACTGCTGACCCTCAGGGGTGTTGATGTAGCCGAAGGTGAGCTTCAGGTTCTCCTTGCCGGCTTCCTTCAGCAGCTGCCTGGCCTTCTCCGGGTCACCGGCCGGCTTCTTCTTCTTGCCGAACGGGTCGAAGTTGGCGTTGTAGCCGGAGACGGTCGGGCTGATCAGACCGCCGGCGACCTCCATGGCCTGCGCACCACCGTAGGCGCGGACGAAGGGCGTGATGGGCAGCGCGTACGCGATGGCCTCACGGACCTTCTTGTCCTGCATCGCCTTCTGGGACAGGTTGATGTTCATCTGGCCCACGTACGGCTGGTAGCCGGAGACCACGCGGCTCTTCAGCGAGGAGTCGGACAGCACCTTGGACAGGTTGCCCGCGTCGACCTGGTTGTTGAAGCTGATCGACGTCGCGTTCTCGCCCGAGTCGTCGAGCAGCGCCTTGGTGGAGTCCTCGTACTGCTTGTTGAAGACGAAGTTGAACTGGTCGACGTACTGGTGACGGATCGGGTCCGTCTTCGGGTCCCAGTTCTCGTTCTTGACCAGCGTCATGGACTTGCCGGACTTGAAGTCCTTGATCTTGTACGGGCCGGCCGTCATCGGGGCCTTGTCGTACTTCTGCTTCGTGTCCTTCTTCTCGGACACGATGCCGTAGCCCGCCATGGCGAGGGCGTAGGGCAGGTCCGGCTTCGCCTCCTTGAACTTGAAGACGATGGTCTTGTCGTCCGGCGTCTCAAGGATGCTGTCCGGCAGGTGCTTGCCCTTGTACGGGCCGTCCTTCAGGAGCTTGCGGTACGCCGCACCCGGGGTGTTGGCGAGCCACTGCTGGATGTAGGTCGGGCCGTTGGTGACGAACGGGGCGAAGAGCCGCTCGAAGGTGTGGCGCACGTCCTTCGACGTTATCTCGGAGCCGTCGGCCCACTTGACGCCGTCCTTGAGCGTGAACTTCCAGGTCTTGCCGCCGTCGGTGGTCGTACCGCTGTCGGTGGCCAGGTCGCCGACGACCTCGTGCTTCGAGCCGTCGTCGCTGGTCGCCTTGTAGCCGGTGAGACCGCGGTGGAGGATCGAGGACAGCGAGCCCTCGTCGGAAACGTAGATCTGGGCCGGGTCGAGGTGGGCGTAGCTGTCCCTCTGAAGGACCGTCACCGTCCCGCCGGGCTTGGCACCAGGCACGTCGGCGGCCGGGCCCATCGAGGCCTTGGCGTCGCCGAAGTCGATGCTGGACTGCTGGCGCTCGGCGTTCTCCTTGTCCTTGTTGTTGCTGGTGCCTTCCTTGCTGCCGCCTTCGCTGCAACCCGTGAGCGCAAGGGCTCCGGCCGCGAGCAAGGAGATGGCGGCGTACGCGTGGCGTCCACCCTTACCCATCACTTGGTTCCCACCCATCTATCTGTCACAAGTGCGATGAAATGAAGTGCCAGCCGATACCGCGACGCTGCCGCCCCGGCTGGTTCGGGCGAGGATGCCCATTCAGTCCCGGTCAGCGAGCCGTCTTCGGGTCGAAGGCGTCACGGACCGAGTCCCCGAGCAGGTTGAACGCCACGATGAAGATGATCATGGAGATACCCGGGAAGAACATGTAGGTGATGTCGTTCTGCATCACGAGTTCGGTCGACGCCTTGGAGAACATCTGTCCCCAGTCCGGCGTCGGCTCGACGATCCCCACACCGAGGAACGAAAGACCTGCTTCCGCCGTGACGAAGGCGGGAAGCATGTACGTCGACTGCACCAGGATCGGCGTGACGACGTTGGGGAGGATCTCCTTGCGGATGATCCGCCAGGGGGACGCCCCGCTCACCTTGGCCGCTTCGATGAACTCGCGCCCGGCGAGAGAGAGCGTGGTGCCGCGCAGGATACGGGCAAGACTCATCCAACCGAGGAACCACTGCACCGCGATCAACGCGACCACCCGGACGTAGACCGGCGTCTCGTCCTTGGGGTCCACGAAGAGCGAGACCACGACCGGCATGCTCGCGATGAAGAAGAGCTGCGACGGGAAGGCGAGCAGGAAGTCGACGACCCGGCTGATGGCGAAGTCGACCTTACCGCCGAGGTAACCCGCGGCGACGCCCAGGAGGACGCCGGTGAGCACGGTGGCGATGGTGACCGCGAGGGAGATGCCGAGCGAGTTCCTGATGCCGTAGAGCAGCTTGGTGAAGACGTCGTAGCCGTTGCCCGGCTCCAGGCCGAACCAGAACTCGCCGCTGATGCCGCCGTTGGGCTGAAGCGGAACGCCCGCGCTGTCGAAGAGCTCGGGGCGCTCGTCGGCGTAGACCGTGTACGGGTCCTTGCCGTAGAGCTTCGAGATGACCGGCGCGAGCAGGCCGATCACGATGAAGAAGAGGACGATGCAGGCGGATGTCACTCCTGCGCGGTCCCGCTTGAAGCGGATCCACATCAGCTGGCCGGGGGAGCGACCGACGAGTTCCTTGACCTGGACGGTCTCGGTCGTCGCCGCCAGTTCGGGGTCCAAAGCGACCGCGGGCCCGGAGCCCTCGGCCTTGGTTGGACTGGTCATGTGTGTTCTTCCCCCGGGGGGTTGGAGAGTTGAGCGCAGCACAGATCCGACTACCGGCGGGTTCTGCGTTTTGGGGGAACTTTCGCCAAGTGAGTCAACGCGCGTCAAGGGCGGAAGACATAGGGATCTCCCTACCGTCCATATTTTGAGCAAAAATTGCAAAGATTGACACCTGGTCGCGCTTGACAGGTGAGACGAGAAACCGGCGAACCGGACATTCGGTGAAGGATTTTTGTTTACATGTCCGAAACTTGATCGCTGGAACACCGATATGCGAACAGTGCTTCACGGCACACAGACAGCCTGGGCGCCACCGGTTTTCCCCGGATGCGGGCACACCTCGGGCCCGGCCCGCCGCTGTGCGGTGGACCGGGGCCTCGGGGACCGCGGGTGACGGTCTGTCAGCCGTGCTTGGCGCGGCTGGCGGCGCGGGCGCGCTCGCGGGCGTCCAGGTTGACCTTGCGGATGCGCACGGCCTCCGGGGTCACCTCGACGCACTCGTCGTCCCGGCAGAACTCCAGGGACTGCTCCAGCGAGAGCTTGCGGGGCGGGACGATGGACTCGGCGACGTCAGCGGTCGAGGACCGCATGTTCGTCAGCTTCTTCTCCTTGGTGATGTTGACGTCCATGTCGTCGGCGCGGGAGTTCTCACCGACGATCATGCCCTCGTACACCTCGGTGCCGGGCTCCACGAAGAGCACACCGCGCTCCTGAAGGTTCGTCATCGCGAACGCGGTGACGGCACCGGAGCGGTCCGCGACGAGCGAGCCGTTGTTGCGGGTCTGCAGGGTGCCGAACCAGGGCTCGAAGCCCTCGTGGATGGAGTGCCCGATGCCCGTGCCGCGGGTCTGCGTGAGGAACTCGGTACGGAAGCCGATGAGACCGCGCGAGGGCACCACGAACTCCATGCGGACCCAGCCCGAGCCGTGGTTGGACATGTTGTCCATCCGGCCCTTGCGGACGCCCATGAGCTGCGTGACGGCACCCATGTGCTCCTCGGGCACGTCGATCGTCATGCGCTCGACCGGCTCGTACGTCTTGCCGTCGATCTCCTTGGTGACCACCTGCGGCTTGCCGATGGTCAGCTCGAAACCCTCGCGGCGCATCTGCTCGACCAGGATGGCCAGCGCCAGCTCACCGCGGCCCTGCACCTCCCAGGCGTCGGGGCGCTCGGTGTCCAGCACGCGCAGCGAGACGTTACCGATCAGCTCGCGGTCGAGGCGGTCCTTGACCTGGCGGGCGGTGACCTTGCGGTCCTTCACGGCCGCCTTGGCGTCCGCGCCCTTGCCGGTGCCGCCGCGGCCGACCAGCGGGGAGGTGTTGGTGCCGATGACCATGGAGATCGCGGGCTCGTCGACCGTGATGAGCGGCAGCGCGACCGGGTTCTCCACGTCGGCCAGCGTCTCGCCGATCATGATGTCGGGGATACCGGCGACGGCGCAGATGTCACCGGGGCCCGCCTTCTCGGCCGGCTTGCGGGTGAGCGCCTCGGTCATCATCAGCTCGGAGATGCGCACGTTGGTGACGGAGCCGTCGCGCTTCATCCAGGCGACGGTCTGCCCCTTCTTCAGCTCGCCCTGGTGGACGCGGAGCAGCGCGATACGGCCGAGGAAGTTGTCGGCGTCGAGGTTGGTGACGTGGGCCTGGAGCGGGGCGGCGTCGTCGAACGTCGGCGCGGGGATGTGCTCCAGGATCGTCGAGAAGAACGGCTCCAGGCTGGTGGAGTCGCTCGGGACGGTGCCGTCGGCGGGCTTGGTCAGCGAGGCGACGCCGTCACGGCCGCAGGCGTAGACGATCGGGAACTCGATCTGGTCCTCGTCGGCGTCCAGGTCCAGGAACAGGTCGTAGGTCTCGTTGACGACCTCGTCGATCCGGGAGTCCGGGCGGTCCGTCTTGTTGATGCACAGGATGATCGGCAGCCGCTGCTGGAGCGCCTTGCGCAGCACGAAGCGGGTCTGCGGCAGCGGGCCCTCGGAGGCGTCGACGAGCAGCACGACACCGTCGACCATCGACAGACCGCGCTCGACCTCGCCGCCGAAGTCGGCGTGGCCGGGGGTGTCGATGATGTTGATCGTGATGGGCTCCCCGCCGTCCTTCGGGTGGTACTTGACCGCCGTGTTCTTGGCGAGGATCGTGATGCCCTTCTCACGCTCCAGGTCGTTCGAGTCCATCATGCGGTCGTCGACGGAGTCGAGCTGGTGCGCGGCGAAGGCACCGGCCTGCTTCAGCATGCCGTCGACGATGGTCGTCTTGCCGTGGTCGACGTGGGCGACGATGGCGACATTGCGGATGTCGTGACGTGTGGTCACAGCCATATTGCGGCGTTCTCCCGGAGAGTGAGGACGGCCCTGCTGCGTACGTCTGTGTTACGCGGGCCCTGCCGGGCTGGACACGCCACGGCCTCACCCCATGGTACGGGCCCGCGACGGCAGGGGCTGCCCGGGCCGTGCGGCCCCCGCTCCACCCCAGCTCAGACGCCCTTGACGGCGGGAGAACCCACCGGACACCGCCTCTAGGCGGCCGACCCCGCCCCCCCCGTCCGGGGTCGGCGCCCCGGTCTCGGACGGGCCGGCGAGCGGCTCCTCGACCTTCAGCCGCGTGCCCCGGCGCCCGATCACGCCGGCCTCGGTGGTTCACGCCGGGGTGCCAGTGACCGCTGCCGGACACCGGACCCGGTGCAGGTGCCGTCGACGCCGACGGAGGCCCCGTGTGTCCGGGCCTGCGGCATCGTCGGGGCCGCTGGTGCGGGCCGGCGCGCCGGCAGTCAGGAGCAGCGCGGGCACGCCCATCCGCCCGGAGCCTCTGTGCCGAACCCCACATCGTCCCCCCATACGCCGACCGCCGCCCCCGGGCGTGCGGGGCGGCGGCCGGAGCGCGGAGGAACGGTGATCATCTGTTCGCGGGGCTCGTCGCCGACGCCCCCTTCTCCAGGAAGCCCATGTCCTCGTAGACGGGGGTCTGGAAGCCGAAGGCGCCGGCGTTCGCCAGGTGGGGGCGGGCGGCGTAGAGCTGGGGCCGCTGGTAGAGGGGGATCGAGCCGGCCGCGGCCCAGATGCGGGCGTCGGCCTTGCGGATCAGGGAGCGCGTCTCGGACTCGTCGAGGGTGGAGATCGCCTGGTCGAAGAGCTGGTCGACCTGGTTGGTGCCGACGCGGGTGTAGTTCTGCTCGACGCTCAGGGAACCGTCGGCCGCGGGGACCGGCTTGGCGTAGATCGGGCGGGCGTCGGTGGCGGGGAACGCGGAGGTGGGCCACGAGTACAGGGCGAGGTCGTACTGCCCGTTCGCGATGTGGTCCTTGAAGTAGCTCTGGTCGGACACCTTGGAGATCTGCGTGCGGATGCCGACCTCCTCCAGCATCACCGCGATCCGTTCGCCGACGGTCCGCAGCGACTCGGTGCCCGGTCCCGACGGCAGGACGAAGCGGAGGGTGAGCGGCTTGCCGTTCTTGGCGAGCGGTGCCCGCGCGGCGTCGGCGGGCGCGCGCGTGCCGCGCGGCGCGTAGGCGCCGGGGGCGTTCTGCCTGCCGTCCTGGGCGAGGTGGCTGTCGTCGTCGGTCTCGTACGGCTTGTTGTCGTCGCCGACGACGTACGTGTCCTCGTCGCCGGTCTTCTTCTCGGACTTCTTGTCGGACTTCTTCTCCTTCTTCTTCTCGGGCTTCTCCTCGTTCGACCCGGCGGCCTTCTCGCCCTCCGCCCCGGCGGCCTTCTCCGTCTCCCGGAGCGGGCCGCCCTCCTCCCAGCCGGCGTCGGCGAGGAGGGCGCGGGCCTCCGCGATGTCCTGGCCGCCGAGGGCGCCGCTGCTGTCGGCGTAGGCGGCCTGGCCGGAGAGGGCGAGGTGGCTGCCGACCGGGACGGCGGGCAGGCCCAGGGGCTTCAGGACGAGGGCGGCGAGCTCCTCGCGGTCGAGCGCGCGGGCCACGGCGCGGCGGACGCGCTCGTCGGCGAGGGGGCCGTCGGCGCCGTTGAGGGCGAGCTGGGTGAAGGCCGGTTCGAGGGAGCGGCGCACCTCGAAGCCGCTCAGGGCGGACTGCTGCGCGGTGTACTCGGCGAGCGCCGCGCGCCGCTTCTTACGGGCGCGGGTCTCCTTGCCGGCGGCCTTCTCGTCGGAGCCGTGGGCGACCGCCCAGGACCGCAGCGCCTTCGCGGCCGTCAGCTCGGTACCGGGCCCTTGGGCGAGGATGCCGCCGGACCCGGCGAGGGGCCCGCCGAGGCCCTGCGCGCCCCGGGCGTCCGACGAGCCGTGCGGGGCGGCGGAACCCCCGGGCCCCGCGGAGCCCTCGGGGCCGCGGGCCTGCTCGGCGGCCAGCATGACCCGCTCCGCCTGGGAGGAGTCGACCTCGGCGATGTCCACCTGGTCCTTGGCGAGCGCCTCGGCCCGCTTGTCGCGCGGTACGGCGCGCAGCACCAGCTCCGACAGCTTGGCCTGGCGGCCCCACCAGCGGGGGTTGCGGGTGAGGGTGACCTTGCCGCCCTTGCGGTCGACGTCCTTGAGCGCGAAGGGACCGGCGGTGACCTTGAGCTTCTTGCGGGCGCCGTCGTTGAAGGCGTCGGGGGTGCCCGTCACCTGCTTGGGGTAGAGCGGGGAGAACAGCGACTTCCAGTCGGCGTAGGGGCGGGCGAAGGTGACGCGGACCTCCAGGTCGTTGCCGCCGCGTTCGACCTTCTCAATGCGCTCGTACCCGGCGTTCCTGGCGGTCCAGTACGCGGAGTCCTTGCCGGCCAGGGCCCGCCACTGGGCGACGAAGTCGGCGGCGCCGATCTCCCGGCCGTCGCTCCACACCGCCTCCTGGTGGAGCTTGTAGAGCACGACCTGCCGGGGTTCGCGTTCGACGATCTTGGCGGACTCCAGGTAGTCGGAGTCAACCTGGGGCCGCCCGGCGGCGTCGAGGCGGTACATCGACGGCAGGACGGCGTCGGCGATGCGCGCTGTGGTGGGGTCGGCGTCCGCCTGGAACGTGTTGAACGTCTCCGGTACGGCGTCCACGGCCCAGCGCAGGGTGCCGCCGTCGGCGATCCGGTCACGGGCGGCCGGCGCGATGTCGGGGCCGGCGGCCGGCTTGCCCGCGGGGTCCTCCTCGCCGCAGGCGGTGAGCAGGGGCGCCGCGAGCACACCCGCGGTGAGGAAGGCGACCGAGCGCATCACCGCACGCGGTCCGACGCCGTGGTGGGACATCACTGCTACCTCCGGAGGACCGCACCCTCCACCAGGAGGGCGTTATGATCACTTTTGGGTGCATATGGAGCTGATCACATCTACGGCCACACACTGAAGAGGAAGGGGTTCACCGACCGATGGAGACACGGCGACGGGGAGCGAAAAGCCACCCGTGCGGCGGAACGCGCCGTACCTGATCCCCGGCGCACACCGAGCGTGCGGAGGCGTGCACGGGAGGCCCGCAATCCGCCAATCGACGCACATCCCTTCCCAGCGCAACGTGTGACGCGCAACACTCGCAGGCGCATGAACGTTGCCGCCTCGGTCATCGACGATCCGCGGAAGTGAGGGCAAGTCATGTCCGTGCAAGATGAACTGACATCGGTCCAGCGCTGCCTCGACGACCTCTACCGGTCGGTGGGACGCCTGGAACAGCAGATCGGCAGCGGTGGGCTCGACATGCGCCGGGTCCGCGCCGACGCCGATCACCTGCGCGAGAGCGTCGCGCTGCTGCGCGAGGGGGCCGTCGCCCGCTCGTCCGCCAAGCACCCCGAACTCGTCTCCATCCCCGACACGCCGTACGACGACTCGCTGTGGACGGACTCGGACGACGAGGGACTCGGCGCCCGCGACCGCCGCGCCCCCTGACCCCGAGCACCCGGTACACCGAGCGCTCGACTGACGAAAAGAACCGACCGGGAGTCCCCGTTGGCCACTGGTACGGAACCTCCAGGCACAGAAGCCCATCCCCCGCGCGGCGGCGTCCACAGCGGTACGCGCGCCGCGATCACCGCACCACATCTGCGGACCGACCGCTGGTGGCTGGCCCCGGCCGGCACCGCGGCCGGTCTGCTCGCCTTCATCGTGTACTCGACATGGCGGGCCTTCTCGGACGCGCACTACTACGCGGCCCCCTATGTCTCGCCGTTCTACTCCCCCTGTCTGGCGGAGCGCTGCGAGCCGATGCGGGCGGGACCCAACTGGGAGATCTTCGGCAGCTGGTGGGGCATCTCACCGGCGATCATCATCCTGATCTTCCCGCTGGGCTTCCGCCTGACCTGCTACTACTACCGCAAGGCGTACTACCGCGGCTTCTGGGCGTCCCCGCCCGCCTGCGCGGTGGCCGAGCCGCACAAGAAGTACACCGGCGAGACCCGCTTCCCGCTGATCCTGCAGAACATCCACCGGTACTTCTTCTACGCCGCGATCGTCGTCGCCGGGATCCTGACGTACGACACCGTCCTCGCCTTCCGCGACGAACACTACGAGTGGGGCCACATGGGCCTCGGCACGCTCGTCTTCCTGATCAACATCGTGCTGATCTGGGCGTACACGATCTCCTGCCACTCGTGCCGGCACATCGTCGGCGGCAAGCTCAAGCACTTCTCCAAGCATCCCGTGCGCTACCGGATGTGGCAGTGGGTCGGGCGGCTCAACGCCCGCCACATGCAGCTGGCCTGGGCGTCCCTGGTGAGCGTGGCGCTCGCCGACTTCTACGTGTATCTGCTCGCGTCCGGCGCGTTCGACGACCCGACCCTCTTCTGACCGACCCTCTTCTGACGACAAAAGGTGCTTGCGATGTCCGTGGTCGAACGACAGGAGTGGGACGTCGTCGTGGTCGGCGCCGGCGGGGCCGGGCTGCGCGCCGCGATCGAGGCCCGCGAACGGGGCGCCCGTACGGCGGTGATCTGCAAGTCGCTGTTCGGCAAGGCCCACACGGTGATGGCCGAGGGCGGCATCGCCGCCGCGATGGCGAACGTCAACTCCGGTGACAACTGGCAGGTCCACTTCCGCGACACCATGCGCGGCGGGAAGTTCCTCAACCAGTGGCGCATGGCCGAGCTGCACGCCCGCGAGGCCCCGGACCGGGTGTGGGAGCTGGAGACCTGGGGCGCGCTCTTCGACCGTACGAAGGACGGCCGGATCTCGCAGCGCAACTTCGGCGGCCATGAGTACCCGCGGCTCGCGCACGTCGGGGACCGCACGGGACTGGAGCTGATCCGCACGCTCCAGCAGAAGATCGTGGCGCTCCAGCAGGAGGACCACAAGGAGACCGGGGAGTACGAGTCCCGGCTGAAGGTCTTCCAGGAGTGCACGGTCACCCGGGTCCTCAAGGACGGCGGCCGGGTCTCCGGGGTCTTCGCCTACGAGCGCGAGTCGGGCCGCTTCCTCGTCCTCGAAGCGCCTGCCGTCGTCATCGCCACCGGTGGCATCGGCAAGTCCTTCAAGGTGACGTCGAACTCGTGGGAGTACACGGGCGACGGGCACGCGCTGGCGCTGCTCGCGGGGGCACCGCTGCTGAACATGGAGTTCGTGCAGTTCCATCCGACGGGGATGGTCTGGCCGCCGTCGGTGAAGGGCATCCTCGTCACCGAGTCGGTGCGCGGCGACGGCGGGGTCCTGAGGAACTCCGAGGGCAAGCGGTTCATGTTCGACTACATCCCGGACGTCTTCAAGGAGAAGTACGCGCAGTCCGAGGAGGAGGGCGACCGCTGGTACGAGGACCCGGACCACAACCGGCGGCCCCCTGAGCTGCTCCCCCGTGACGAGGTGGCCCGCGCCATCAACGCCGAGGTGAAGGCGGGCCGGGGCTCCCCGCACGGCGGGGTGTTCCTGGATGTGTCCACGCGCATGCCGGCCGAGGTGATCCGCCGCCGGCTGCCCTCGATGTACCACCAGTTCAAGGAGCTGGCCGACGTCGACATCACCGCGGAGGCCATGGAGGTCGGCCCCACCTGCCACTACGTGATGGGCGGCGTCGCGGTCGACTCGGACACGGCGGCGGCGCGCGGGGTGCCGGGGCTGTTCGCGGCCGGGGAGGTGGCCGGCGGGATGCACGGCTCCAACCGGCTGGGCGGCAACTCGCTGTCCGACCTGCTGGTGTTCGGCCGCCGGGCCGGGCTGCACGCGGCCGAGTACGCGACGGGCCTCGCCGCGGCGCGGCCCCCGGTGGACGACGACCAGGTCGACGCGGCCGCCGCCGAGGCGCTGCGCCCGTTCTCCGCCGAGGGCGAGGGGCGGGCGGAGGGGCAGCCGCCGGAGAACCCGTACACCCTGCACCAGGAACTCCAGCAGGCCATGAACGACCTGGTCGGCATCATCCGCCGCGAGGGCGAGATGGAGCAGGCACTGGAGAAACTGGCCGACCTCAGGGTGCGGGCGCGCCGGGCCGGGGTCGAGGGGCACCGGCAGTTCAACCCCGGCTGGCACCTCTCCCTGGACCTGCGGAACATGCTGCTGGTCAGTGAGTGCGTGGCGCGGGCCGCGCTGGAGCGCACCGAGTCGCGCGGCGGCCACACCCGCGAGGACCACCCGGCGATGGACCGCGACTGGCGCCGGATCAACCTGCTGTGCCGGCTCACCGACCCGACGGGCGGGCTCGCGGCCACCGATCCCGTCGCGGGCCAGATCTCCCTGACCCGGGAGACCACCGAGCCCATCCGACCGGACCTGCTCGCCCTCTTCGACAAGGAGGAGCTGGTCAAGTACCTCGCCGAAGAGGAGCTGTACGAGTGAGCAGCCACGAGGAGCCACGGTCATGAGCGGCTACACGGCCCACTTCAAGGTGTGGCGGGGCGATGTCGGGGGCGGCGGCCTGGAGGACTTCAAGGTCGAGGTCAACGACGGCGAGGTGGTGCTGGACATCATCCACCGGCTCCAGGCGACCCAGGCCCCGGATCTCGCCGTCCGCTGGAACTGCAAGGCCGGCAAGTGCGGTTCGTGCTCGGCGGAGATCAACGGCCGCCCCCGGCTGATGTGCATGACCCGGATGTCGGTGTTCGAGCGGGACGAGACGATCACGGTCACCCCGCTGCGGGCCTTCCCGGTCGTACGGGATCTCGTCACGGACGTCGGCTTCAACTACCAGAAGGCGAGGGAGGTTCCGGCGTTCGTGCCGCCGGAGGGGCTCGGTCCGGGCGAGTACCGCATGATGCAGGAGGACGTGGACCGGCCGCAGGAGTTCCGCAAGTGCATCGAGTGCTTCCTGTGCCAGGACACCTGCCATGTGGTCCGCGACCACGAGGAGAACAAGCCGGCCTTCGCCGGGCCCCGCTTCCTGATGCGCGTCGCCGAGCTGGACATGCATCCGCTGGACGCGGCCGAGGACACCGGCCTGGACCGCAAGCGCACCGCGCAGGACGAGCACGGTCTCGGCTACTGCAACATCACCAAGTGCTGCACGGAGGTCTGCCCCGAGGGCATCAAGATCACGGACAACGCGCTCATCCCGCTGAAGGAGCGGGCCGTCGACCGCAAGTACGACCCGCTCGTCTGGCTGGGCTCGAAGATCAGGCGGCGCTCGACGGCGGACTGAGGGGGCCGGCAAGGACGCGGCGCGGCAGGGTCCTCGCAGACACCTTCCTCCTTCCCGGTCGCGACCCGGCGGGTCCGGCCATACGCTCCCAAATGTGACGTCGCGTTCGAGGAGGAACCGGTCGCGCGGCGCCACGTCGCACATAGGTGTGCGGGTGGCGCACGCCGCGTTCGGCGGGATGACCGCCCTGGTCTGGCTGCTGCTGGTCCCGTTGACGGACTCGCCGGGCCCGCTGGACCCGGGCCGTCGTGTGCCCGTGGCCGCGGCCCCGGTCCCGGCCGCGGGCGCTTCCGTGGCCGTCGTCGGTGTGGGCGACGCGGCGCCCGGCGACGACGAGAGTTCGGCGACGGATCTGATCCTGCCGATCGCGGTCGCGGGAGTGGTCGTCGGGTTCGCCGCGTACTCACTCGTCCGGCGCAGGCGGCGTGCCGCACTGCGGACGACGCCGACCGGGTCCTTCGAAGAGCACCTCCCCCCGCCGGCCGACCTGCACCAGCGGGGTCGGCGCCTGCTGGTCGAGACCGACGACAGCGTCCGTACCAGCGCGGAGGAGCTTCGTTTCGCGGTGGCCCGGTCGGGCCCCGCGGCGGCCCAGCCGTTCACCGACGCCCTGGAGGACGCGCGCCGCGAGGTCGAGGCGGCCTTCCGGTTGCGCCAGCGGCTGGACGACGACGCCGGCACGCTCCCGCCCGACGAGGAGCGGGCCCTGCTGGAGGAGATCCTCGCCCGCTGCACGATGGCCCAGCGCCGTCTCGACATCGCCGCCCCCGCCTTCGACCAACTCCGCGCCCTGGAACGGGACGCGGTTCCGGCCCTGGAGAGCGCGGAGGCCCGCTTCCGTGAGCTGACCGGCCGTACGGCGACGGCGGCCGCCACCCTCGCCGGGCTCCGCGAGCGGTACGCCCCCGCTGTGGTCCGCCCCGTCACCGGCCACGCCGAACAGGCCGAGGACCGCCTGGTGTTCGCGACGGCCGAGCTGAACCGGGCCCGTCAGTTCACCTACTCGGGTGATCCGCTCACGGCCGCCGTGCACCTGCGGGCCGCCGAGGGCGCCATCGAGCAGGCGGACGTCCTGGTGACGGGGGTGGAGCGGCTGGCGGCCGAGGTGGCGCGGGCCGCCGGGTCCGTGCGGCAGGGGGCGCCGTCCGAGGGCGGCGATGACCCCTTCGCCGCCTTGTGCGACCAGGCCCGCTGGCTGCTCCCGGCCCGCAGCGCGGTGGCCGCCACGGCGGACTACGTCATGACGCATCGCGGCGCGGTGGGAGTGACCGCGAGAACCCGCCTCGCGGAAGCGGAACGCCAGGTGGAACGCGCCGAGGCGGCCGCACTCCGCCCCGGAACCGAGGAAGCGGACCGCGCAGGCGGCCCCGAGGGCAGCGGGGCGGCGGAGGGGCCGGACGGGGCGGAGCGCGCGGGCGGGGCCACCGAGAAGTTCCCTCCGGCCGACGGGACCGACGACACCTTCACCCGCGGTCAGCCGGCACAGGCCGACGAAGCGGTGCACGACGCGGACGCCGTCGGCGAGCCCGCGCGGGCCCACGACGAGACCACCGACCCGGAGAGCGCGCGTCGGGCGCACTCCCTCGCCCGGGAGGCCCGGCGGCTGGCCGAGCAGGACGTACGTGACTACGGCGAGCCGTACGAGGGGCCGGTCGGCGACGGGATGGCCGGGGCGCTGCTGGGCGGCGTCATCCTCGGGGACACCCGGGAGGGCGGCCGGATCACCCCACGGGGCCCGGCCTGCTTCGGCGGCACGACGACCCGCGGCCGCAGGGCGGCGAGACCCGCACAGGACGGCTGAGGGCGACACGGGCGCGCCCCCCTAGAACAGGCTCAGCAGCGCCTCCGCCGGGTCCGTCAGGCCGCCCTCCTCTCCGGGGAGCGGCAGTTCGAACCACACCGTCTTGCCGCGGGGCGTGCGGCGGGAGCCCCACGCGGCCGAGAGCAGGCCGACGAGTTGCAGGCCCCGGCCGCCCTCGTCCGTGTCGCGGGCCCGGCGGCGGCGCGGCTGGACGAGGCCGGCGTCCCAGACCTCGCAGACGAGGGTCCGGTCGAGGAGCAGCCGCAGCCGTATCTCGCCCTCGCCGTAGCGCAGCGCGTTGGTGACCAGCTCGCTGACGAGCAACTCGGCCGTGTCGACCAGGGGTTCCAGATCCCAGCTGAGCAACTGGCCCCGGGCGTACTCCCGGGCGCGGCCCACGCTGCGCGGCTCGCGCGGCAGGGTCCAGTCGCCGACGGAGTCGGACGGCAGCCCCTGGACACGTGCCATCAGAAGCGCGATGTCGTCCTCGCCGTGATGTGTGTCGAGGGTGTTGAGGACGTGGTCGCAGACGTCCTCCAGCGACCGGGGGCTCTCGGAGCGCCCCGCGGTGGGCGGCTGGGCGGGGTCGGTGAGGGCGCCGACGAACGCCTGGAGGCCCTCGTCGAGGGGATGGTCGCGCGATTCGACCAGTCCATCCGTGTAGAGCGCCAGCAGCGCGCCTTCGGGCAGTTCGACCTCGACCTCCTCGAACGGCTCGCCGCCGACACCGAGCGGCATGCCGGGCGGCACGTCGAGCATCAGCGCGCTCTCGCCGGGTTCGACCAGCACGGGCGGCAGATGGCCCGCGTTGGCGAAGGTGCAGCGGCGGGTCACCGAGTCGTAGACGGCGTACACACAGGTCGCCAGGTACACCTCGGAGAGGTCCTTGTCGCGGGGGCGGCTGGCGGCCGTGCGGGACGCGGACTGGACGCCGCCGGGGTTGCCGAGGCCGCGGGCGATCTCGTCGAGGGCGGAGAGGACCTCGGCGGGTTCGAGGTCGAGCAGGGCCAGGGTGCGTACGGCGGTGCGGAGTTCGCCCATGGCGACCGCGGCGCGCAGGCCCCGGCCCATGACGTCGCCGACGACGAGTGCCGTGCGGTGGCCGGGGAGTTCGATGACGTCGAACCAGTCGCCGCCGACCTCGGTCGCCGCGTTGCCCGGCAGATAGCGGCAGGCGATGTCGAGCCCCGATGCCTCGGGGTCGCCCGGCGGCAGCAGGGAGCGCTGCAGGATGAGGGCGCGTTCGTGTTCGCGCCGGTAGAGACGGGCGTTGTCGATGCAGACGGCGGCGCGCGCGGCGAGTTCCACCGCGAGGGCCCGGTCGCGCTCCCCGAACGGCTCGCTGCCCTTGGTGCGGGAGAACTGCACGAGTCCGACGACGGTGTCGTGGGCGACCATCGGCACGGCGAGCGTCGTCCGGATGAGGTTGCCCTCTTCGGGGACCTGCTGGGGGCGGGCGGTGCGCAGGGCGTCCGCGCAGGGCGAGTTGAACGGGTAGTGGTGGACGGCGCCCACCCGCACCGGGGCGGGACCGCCGACGAAGGGCGCGTCGGAGACGGCGCTGGCGAAGGCGACCCGGCGCAGTTCGGCGCTGCCGTCGGCGAGTCCGGGCGGGGTCTCGTCGCCGACGAGGAGGCCCTGGTAGAGGTCGACGGCGGCGAGGTCGCAGAAGTTGGGGACGACCACGTCGAGGAGTTCGCGGGCGGTGGTCTCCAGGTCGAGGGAGTTGCCGATGCGGGACCCGGCCTCGTTCAGGAGGGCGAGATTCCGCCGTGCGGCGGCGGCCTCCCGGGCGGCGGCGCGGCGGGCCGTCACATCGATGCCCAGCCAGGCGATGCCGATGGGGCGGCCGGTGCCGCTGTGCACCCGGTAGAGGTTGACGGACCAGTGGCGGCGTTCCTCGGAGCCGGGCACGAACCCGGAGATGTGCATGTCCGTGATGGAGTCGCCGGTCTCCAGGACCCGGCGCAGGGTCGCCTCGACCCGCTCGGCCTCCGGGGACCGGAGGTAGTCGTGGACGCCCCGGCCGCGGTGGTCGTCGACATGGCCGCCGTAGATGGAGGCGAACCGCTGGTTGGCGCGCCGCACCCGGAGGTCGGTGTCGATGAGCAGAAAGCCGAACGGAGATTGGCCGAATATCGCCTGCGAGGCGGCGAGGTCGGTCTCGATCCGGCGCAGGGTGCGCACATCCACCACGATGCACACGGCGGCCCGTTCGCCGCCCTCGACGGTGGTGGGCATCACATAGACCTCGGCGAGCCCCTCGGTCCCCTCGGGGCCCGGCACCCGGAAGGGCACCACGCCGGTCCACTCCCGGCCGTCGAGGACCTCGGCCATCTTCCGCTGGCCCTCTTCGCGGCGGTCGGGGTCGACGAACGCCTCGATGGGGTCCATGCCCACGGCCCGCGCGGCCGAGATGCCGAACAACTGCTCGGCGCGCAGGCTCCACTGGTCGACGAGGCCGTCCGGGCCGATCGAGAACGAGGCCACCTTGATGTAGTCGTACATCGATCCGGGCGGACTGGTCTGCCACATGGGGTCGCCGGGTCCCTGACCGGCCATGACCCCGGCGGAAGCGCTTCCGCCCTCGCGCGTGACGGCATCGCCGCGTGTGGTGCGGCCCAGGCCGGGATCGTCCGCGGCCTCGGGCCTCCCGCGGTCCGACGGGCCGTTCGGCTCCGTGGACTCCGTGGCCTTCGCTGGTATCTCGCTCACGCGAACCGTCCCCTCCAGCTCACCGCGTCCGGCTTCGGTCACCAGGGGCGGCTGCCCGCAGTATCCAGCACTACGGCGCCGCGCAACACGGTGTTCACGATCACAGCACGGTCCCGATCGTTTTTGGACCGGCTGGGACATACTCCCAAGTCTTCTAACCAGGCGTTGCCCGCTCGAACCAAAGACTCCAGCCAGCGCTACTGGCTTGAACCGATCGGTCGCACGCGCGCCCCGGGGAGCCGCCCCTTGCCCGGTCCGTACGCCGTGGACGCCGGTCGTGCACCAGGACTTTCACCTCGTACGCCCACGGGTCCGGTCAGTCGGGAACCGTCAACTCGAACCAGACTGTCTTGCCCGATTCACCGGGTCGGGTACCCCATGCCCGTGCGGAGCAGGCCACGAGGCGCAGTCCTCGGCCGCTCTCGTCGTCCGCGTCGGCGGCCCGCTCGCGTGGCGGGTCGGGCAGCGGGTCGGAGACCTCGACGAGCAGGGTGCCGGGCGAGCCGCCGGAACGTACGAGCCGTACGCCGATGGGTCCGGTGGCGTGCCGCAGGGCGTTGGTCACCAACTCGCTCACCAGCAGTGCGGCGATATCCCCGACGGAGTCGAGGCCCCAGGCGCGCAGCCGGTCGCGCACCACGGCCCGAGCGGTCCGCACGGCGCCGGCCTCCGCAGGGAAGGTCCACTCGGCGCAGTCGTCTCCGTTGTCGATCACGCCGATCACTTCCCAGTCAGAAGCGGACCCTGTCCGGTTTCATGGGGTTAATGGGCACATACCCGATATCCAACCCCGAGTACCGCGCATGAGGGCGCACTGTGGCACAAACAGCGCAGGGAGCGCATCCCCCCGCACACGACATGCCGGAAAGGGGCGCGCGGACCCGTACGGCGGGCCGCGCCGAAGAAGCATCGAAGGAGGTCTTCGGAACAGGGGCACCCAGAGGCCAGCCCCGAAAGCAGGGCAGTCCGGACACCCCGAAGCGGGGGTACTCAGACGCCGCCGGGACCCCAGGCCAGCCGTACGGTCTCCATCACGGCCGGAACGTCCTGGTCGAGCCAGTCGACGTCCCACACCTCGTCCGCGCTGAGCCAGCGCAGCTCGTCGTGGTCCTCCAGCGGCCGGGGCTCCCCGGAGAGGAGGTGCGCGATCCAGACGCGCAGTACATGGCCCGGGCCCACCGGCCATTCCCCCGGCACCCGCTCGGCGGATTTCGCCTCGACGCCGAGCTCCTCGCGCAGCTCCCGCACGAGGGCCTGCTCGGGGGCCTCGCCTGGCTCCACCTTGCCGCCGGGCAACTCCCAGCGTCCGGCCAGCTCGGGCGGCGCACTGCGTCGCGCGGCGAGCAGCCTGCCTTCCTTCAGCAGGGCGGCACCCACCACGACGATCGGTTCGGTCATGCGCGGGAGCCTACGGGAGCGGGCGGACGCGTCGGACGGGGGTGGATCACTTGCTCCCACTCTGACCGTTCTGCCCGATGCGCTCGACCCAGTAGAGCTGCTTGTGGCCGCGACTGTCGAGGCTGTCCGCGATCTTCTGCGCCTCGGCGCGGGTCGCGTATCTGCCGACGCGGTAGCGATTGCCGTTGTCGTCCTGCCGTATGACGAGCCAGGGGAGAGTGATCGTGCTGTCGTTCATCGACCCCCACCGCTCCTTCCCGCCTCGGCCGATCCGAGTCCCGTCCCCGGATTCCGCCGCGCCCCGCCACCTAAGGAAACCGCAATCCGCATATGCCTGAGCGTACGCCTAACCTTTACGCAGCGAATCCGCCTTTTCACAAAGAGGTACGCAACAAGCCAAGATGAGAGGGGCGCACCCCGCCGAACGCGCCGTCGCTCACCACCCGTGCGCCTTTCCGCGCCTCAACGAGCAGCCCCCCAGCGCCCTTCAGACGCATCGGGACGCCACCGGGAGACAGGACCGCCCGTCAGCAAGAACGACCGAATTCGAACTGTGTTCGGATGCCCCCCGAACGCCACGGCGACTCCAACTTCCCTCAGGCACAGGCCACTTGACCCATGCCCGCGTCACCGTCCGATACACACGGAATCTATGGATTTCCCCTACGGGCGGACCGCGCCGCTCACTTGACCGGCAGGTGGTAGGAGACCCGGTACCGGTCCGCGGGAACCACCACGTCCGCCGTCTCCACCGGGCGGCCGGAGGCGAAGTACGTCCGCTGCACGACCAGGACGACATGTCCGGGGACGCCGCCGAGGGCGAGGAGTTCCTCCGCGAGGCCGGGGCGGGCGCCGACCTCCTCCGTGACGTTGTCCACGATGATGTCGATGGCGGCCATGCGCTCGACGACTCCCATCCCGCCGAGGGGGCCCTCCTCGGGCAGCATCACGGGGGTGCGGCCGGTGAGGGCCAGGGGCTCCCAGGAGGTGGAGATCATCATCACCTCGCCCGCGTCCCGGAAGGTGTACTTCGTGCACATCACCCGGTCGCCGGGCTGGATGGCCAGCCGCTCCGCGATCGCGCCGCTCGCCTCGACCTGCTCGCTGCGGGAGTCCCAGGTGCCGCGGGCGGCGGCGTCGGCCTGCTCCTGCCGGAAGGGCGTGGCCCCGCCGACCGGACGGAACCCGGAGCGGACCACCCGGCGCGGCACCGGCCGCTCCCGCACATAGGTGCCCGATCCGGAGCGGCCCTCGACCAGACCCTCGGCCATGAGCACCTTGCGCGCCTCCAGCGCGACCGTGTCGGAGACGCCGTACTCCTCGCGGATCCGTGCCTGGGAGGGAAGACGGGTGTGCGGTGGCAGCGATCCGTTCACGATCTTCTTGCGGAGATCACCCGCGACACGCAGGTACGCCGGCTGCTCACCGAAAGTCACTGGCCGCTCCCATCAGGCTGTACAGACAGCAACAGCCTGGCAACCGTGGGTTGTGCCATGCAAGCAAAGGCCAAGGAATCACTCGATGTGATGACATGTGCCCGGGGAAGCCTTTACGCAGGCACTTTCTCCCCGCTATGGGCGTCCTCACACCTGCGCGCGGGGCTCGTCCCTGCCGTCGCCCTCGCCCGTGTCCCCCTCGTCGCCGATCTCCGGAGTGGTGGCCAGCCCCAGAGCCTCGCGCGCCGTGACCGCCTTCGGGCCGTCGGTCAGCCGGTGCGCCCTGTCCCAGTGGTCGCTGAACTCGTCGGCGTCCTTCGCGTCGGCGGCGCCCTGCCACTCCTCGCGGGCCCTGTCCAGGGCCTCGGCGTAGGCGGTGACCGCCTTCTCGGCGCCGGGCTCCCAGTGGTGCGCCCGCAGGGCCGCCGCCTGCTCCTCCAGGGCGTCCACCACATCGGGCGCCCACGCCTTGTGGGCGGGCAGGTCGTCACTGACGTAGTCGGTGTCGGGCAGGCCCTCGAAGGCGTCGTTCAGGAGGGCGTCGGCCTGCAGGAACGCGAACTGGTCGGCGTCGAGGGTGGTCTCGTCCCGCCGCAGCGAGCCGGTCAGGCCCGCCTCCGCGTCCTCGTTGCCGAACACGCAGGCCACCTGGCGGTCGCCCTGCCGCCAGCTCTGCCGGGTGGGCGTGAAGTAGTACACGTCGACATCGGCCGGCATCGCCCAGGTGTCCATGACGTATGCGCCGGACAGGTCGTAGCACCGGTCGTCGGCGGCGTCCTCGACCTCGTCGTCGCCCGGGTACTCCCCGTCCGGCAGCCGGAACTCGGCGAACACCTCGACGTCGTGCCTCACTTCGCAGGGCACAGCGTCGACGCCGTAGGCGTAGCCTCCCAGGGACCCGTCCGGCACGTCGAAGCACTCGCCCTTCTTCACGGAGAAGGTGGTGCCCGCGCCGCTCGCCGCGTCCCGGAAGCCGTCCCACGCGTCGCGCGCGCCGCCCGTGGTGAGCGCGAGCGTCATCAGCAGCGCGCCGATCGCCGACAGTGCGATCCCGGCCACGGCCATGCCCTTGCCGCGCTCCCCCTTCCGTTTGATCTGCACCAGGGCGAGGACACCGAGGACCAGACCCGCGCCCGGCAGCAGGCACACGACGCCCAGGACGAGCGCGGCGATCGCGAGCCCGTTGACCGGCGGGACCGGCCGCGCCGCCGGGTGGGCCCGGCCCCACGCCTGACCCCAGGGTGGGGGCGGTGCGGGGTAGGGCCGCCCCGGCGCGGAGTGCGGCTGCCCCGGAGGCGGGTACGGGCCGCCCTGGGGCGGCTGGGCCCCGGGGGGCGGGGGTGTGGCCACGGGTCGCGTGCTCCTTGCGCCGGAGAGGGGAACTGGCGTACGACTGTCGTACGGCTTGGCGCATGGTAAGCACGGGTCGGGCGGGGGCGACACACGGGGAGCGAACCCAGGGGGTCGCGCGTCCGTCGGTGTCACCCCCGCCCACCCGGCGGTCGAGCCGGGGACCGGAACGGTCAGGCGGGGCTCAGAACTGGAGCGCCCACGCGTCGATGCGACCCGTGTCCTGCGCCGCGTTGTCACTCACCCGGAGCTTCCAGACCCCGTTGGCGACCTCCGAGGAGGCGTTCACCGTGTACGTGGTGTTGATGTTGTCCGCGCTTCCGCCGGTGCCGTACGCCTTCAGCGTGTACGCGGTGCCGTCGGGAGCGACCAGCTGCACCTGGAGGTCACCGATGTAGGTGTGGACGATGTTCACGGGCACGCTGAGTGAGGACGGCGCGTTGCCGGAGACACCGCTGACGGTGATCGGCGACTCCGCGGTGGAGTTGTCGTTGACCGCGTAGTCGGCCGTGTTCTCGAAGCGCGGGCCGGGCGGCGGCGTGGTCCCTCCGCCGCCCACGTTGAGCAGACGGTTGGGCGAGCCGGTGCCGGGGCTGGTGACGACTCCGGTGGTGGCGGCGTTCACCAGGGCGGTCTGGACGGCCGCCGGGGTGGCGGTGGGGTTGTCCGCCAGGTACAGCGCGGCGGCACCGGCGACATGCGGGCTCGCCATCGACGTACCGGAGATGGTGTTGGTCGCCGTGTCGTTGGTGCGCCAGGCCGAGGTGATGGAGGAGCCGGGGGCGAACAGGTCCAGGACGGTGCCGTAGTTGGAGTAGCTCGCCTTGGCGTCGGAGCTGGTGGTGGCGCCGACCGTGATGGCCTCCGTGACCCGGGCCGGGGAACGGGTGGAGGCGTTGGTGGTCTCGTTGCCTGCCGCGACGGCGTAGGTGACGCCGGAGGCGATGGAGTTCCGGACGGCGGTGTCGATCGCGGAATCGCCCGGGCCGCCGAGGCTCATGTTGGCGACGGCCGGCTTGACGGCGTTGGCGGTCACCCAGTCGATGCCCGCGACGACCTGGGCGGTGGTGCCCTGGCCCGAGTTGTTCAGGACTCGGACGCCGACGATCGTGGCCTTCTTGGCGACGCCGTACGCGGTGCCGCCGACGGTTCCGGCGACATGGGTGCCGTGGCCGTGGCCGTCCTGGGCGGTGTTGTCCTTGTCGACGGCGTCGTAGCCGTCCTTGGCACGGCCGCCGAAGTCACTGTGCGTCACGCGCACGCCGGTGTCGATGACGTACACGGTGACGCCCTCGCCCGCGGTGTCGTCGTAGCTGTAGCTCTGGTTGAGCGGCAGCGCCGACTGGTCGATGCGGTCCAGGCCCCAGGAGGGCGGGTTGGGCTGGGTCGCGGAGATGCGGACGATGCGGTTCTGGACGACGGAGACGACGTTCGGGTCGGCGGCGAATCGTTTCGCCTCGGCTTCGGTGGCCTCGACCTCATAGCCGTTGAGCGCCTTGGTGTACGTGCGCTCGATCTCGGCGCCGTACCGGTCGGCCAGGGCCCTGCCCTTGCCGGAGCCGGCCCGGGCGTCCGCCTTCAGGGTGACGATGTAGCTGTCCTTGACGGCGTCGGCCGAGCCGGCGTACTGGACGCGGCCCTCCGGCGCGGCGGTGGCGGGGAGGGCGGAGACGAGACCGGAGGCGAGCGCCGCGGTGGCCGCCGCGCTGATCACGGCCAGTCTTCGCCGGTTCTGACGCATCACTGCCATCTGAGGATCCTCCTCAATCGGTGGTGCGCTGGTGGGGGATGACGCACGCACACACGCGAACGCGGACGCGAAGAAGGGCACGAAAAAATCATGCCCATGTCAAACATCGGCGGGGTTCCTGTGCGTCAGCCGAAAGATTGATGCCTCTGAAGGAATTGCACAAGGCCCCTGCACACACGGAACGACGGCCGCGTCACGGGGTCATGCCACTGCCATGACACACCGTCATACGACAGCCTCACCGACGGCTCCACTTACTCTGCGTGCATGACACCTCTGCCGGATCGCTTCTGCCCGACGGACGGCACCCGCGTCCCCGCCGCCTCCCTCGCCTGGTGCTGCCCGACCTGCCGCGGTCCCCTGGACCTCGACTTCGCGCCCACCCCCGCGCCCCTCAAGTCCCTGGCCGGCCGGGTCAACTCCCTCTGGCGGTACGCCGAGTGCCTCCCTCTCGCCGCGCCGTCGATCTCCCTCGGCGAAGGCCGCACCCCGCTCGTCGGCCTCAAGGACGGCATCTCCGCGAAGCTCGACTACCTGATGCCGACGCTGTCCTTCAAGGACCGGGGCGCGGTCCTCCTCGCCGAGCTGGCGCTGCGGCTCGGGCCGAGCCGGGTCGTCGCCGACAGCAGCGGCAACGCGGGCACGGCGGTCGCCGCCTACTGCGCGCGGGCCGGACTGCCCTGCACGGTGTACGTCCCCGCCGGCACCTCGGCCAAGAAGCTGGAGCAGATCGAGGCGCACGGCGCACGCCTCCGGATCGTCGACGGCGACCGCGAGGCGGCGGCGACCGCGGCCCGTGAGGCGGCGGACGAGGAGGGCGTCTTCTACGCCTCGCACGTCTACAACCCCTACTTCCTGCACGGGACGAAGACCTACGTCCACGAGTTGTGGGAGGACCTCGGCGGCCGTCTCCCGGACGTCCTGGTCGTCCCGGTCGGCAACGGCACGCTGCTGCTCGGCGCCGCCCTCGCCGTCACCGAACTCCACGCGGCGGGCCTGATCGACCGCCGCCCCGCCCTGTACGCCGTCCAGTCGGCGGCCGTCGCCCCCCTGGCCCACGCCTGGGCCGAGGGCGCGGATGACCTCGTCGGCACCACGCCCATGGCGTCGACCCACGCCGAGGGCATCGCGATCCCGCGCCCGCCCCGGGCCCGCCAGATCCTGCGGGCCGTCCGCGACTCCGGCGGCAGGTTCCTCACCACCACCGAGGACCAGCTCCGCCACGCCCAGCACGACCTCGCCTCCCAGGGCCTGTTCGTCGAGGCGACGGGAGTGGCCTGCTGGGCGGCCGTACGGGAGGGCGCCCTCGGAGGCCGCTCGGCGGTGGTGCCGTTGTGCGGGGCGGGGTTGAAGTCGGGCGTGGCGAAGGGCTGAGAGCAGGGCCTAGCGGGGTGGTCTTACCTCGCGGCGTTGGACGGCCGCGGTGCCGCCGAGGTCGTCGAGGAGGTCGGCGAGCAGGGCGCGGGCGGCGTCGAGGGCCTGGGCGCCGAAGCGCTGCCGGAGGCGCTCCTCCAGCGCCGCCCGGGCGCGACGGGCGGCGGCGACGGCTTCCTGACCACGTGGGGTGAGCGTGACACGCCGGATGCGGGCGTCGAGAGGGTCGTGGAGGCGTTCGGCGTAGCCGAGGCGCTCCAGTTCGGCGACCGCCTTGGAGGCGCCCTGCTGGGTCATGTCGAGCTTCCCGGCCAGGTCGCCGATGGTGGGCCGGGCGTGGAGGAGGTGCTGGAAGACATAGCCGTGGGACATGCGCAGGTCGGGGAAGCCGGCGCCGGCGAGTTCGTCCTGGACGGCGGACGCGGCGGCGAGGCCCACGAAGAGGGCGAGGGTGCCGGTGTCGAGGTCGTGCGGGTCGAGTGGGTGCTGCATGGGCCCACTCTGCCATTGAACAACCTTGGTTGTGCAACTACGGTTGTGGATATGGCGAGATTCCCTGAGCACCCCGATGTCCGCACCGCCGTCCGCTACCACGAGGCCGTGTCCCGCTTCGCACCGGACGAGGAACTGGCCGCCTTCTTCCACCCGGACGCGGTCCACACCCAACTGCCCAACGCCCTCTTCCCGGACGGCACCGTCCGCCGCCTGCCGGACCTGGTCGCCGCCGCGCGGCAGGGGCGCGCGCTGCTCGCCGATCAGCACTTCGAGGTGATCAACGCGGTCGCCGCCGAGCCCCAGGTCGCCCTGGAGGTCACCTGGTCCGGCACCCTGGCCGTCCCCGTCGGAGACCTGGCCGCGGGGCAGGTGCTGCGCGCCCACATCGCGGCGTTCCTGGAGTTCCGCGAGGGCAGGATCATCGCGCAGCGCAACTACGACTGCTACGAGCGGCTCCACGCCACGGAACCGTCCGGGGAGGGCGAGGAGGGGACGGCCTGAACCGTTCACCCACTGACGCACCGACTCACTCGGTCACCCGGTCACCCGGTCACCCGGTCACTCGTCGAACGCCGTCGCGCGCGTGCGCTTCTCCCAGGTCAGGACCTCCTCGCGCACGCCGTCCAGGTGCTCCAGGATCGTGGTCACGCTGTCGTCCCCGAGCGGCAGCCGCAACGGGGTGCGCTCGGCCTCCAGCGCGGCCAGGATCAGCGCCGCCGCCTTGGCGGGGTCCCCGGGCTGCGTACCGTCCCCGCCCTCCACGAACCCCCTGGTCGCGTCGACCTTCCCGTACACCCCGCTGTCCGCGCTCACCCCCGCCCGACCGTTTTCGAACAGCGCCGTGCGGAACGCGCCCGGCTCGACGATCAGCACCTTGATCCCGAACTCGGCCACCTCGTCCGCGAGCGCCTCGGACATGCCCTCCAGCGCGAACTTCGTGCCGCTGTACGCGGAGAACCCGGCGAACGACCCCTGACCGCCCACACTGCTCATCTGCACGACGGCTCCCGAGCGCCGGTCCCGCATGGACGGCAGCACGGCCCGCGTCAACGCGGCCGGCCCGAACACATGCAGGTCGAACAACGCCCGCAGCTCCGCGTCGGTGGTCTCCTCGAAGGCCCCCACATGGGTCCGCCCCGCGTTGTTGACCAGCACGTCGATCCGCCCGTGCCGTGACAGCACGTCCCGTACGGCGGCCTCGGCCGCCGCCGTGTCGGTGACGTCGAGGGCGAGCGCCTCCATCTGGTCGGGGTACGCGGCCACCAGGTCGTCCAGCGCGCCGGTGCGCCGGGCCGCGCCGATCACCACGTCGCCGTCCGCCAGCGCCGCCTCGGCGATCGCCCGCCCGAAACCGCTGCTCGCCCCGGTCACCAGCCACACCTTGTTCATGACGCTCCCCGTTTCACGCTTCGTGTTTCACGCTTCGTGTCTCATGCTCATCCGCGGCCACTGGCACCGATCCGCGCCGGTGGCTGCTCTGACACCGCCAAGCCTGCGGCGAACGGTGGTTGTGCGTCCAAGACCTTCGGTGATAGCCGATGGTTATGACCATGGACGTACACGGCCGGGATCTGCGGTACTTCGTTGCCGTCGCCGAGGAACTGCACTTCACGCGCGCCGCCGAGCGCCTCTATGTCTCCCAGCCGGCGCTGAGCAAGCAGATCCGCGCGCTGGAGCGCCAGTTGGGGGTGGAGCTGTTCCGGCGCGAACGGCGGGGCGCGGCGCTCACCCCGGCGGGCGCGGCGCTCCTGCCGTACGTCCGGCGGGTGTTGGCGGCCTGGGAGGAGGGCGCGGCGGCGGTCGAGGAGGTGCGCACGGCGCAGCGGAGCACGCTGGTGGTGGGGATGAGTACGAGTCCCGGCCGCGGGGGCCTGCTCCCCGCCGTCCGGTCCCGTTTCACGGCGGCCCACCCGGAGGCCGTGATCCGGCTGCGCCAGGTGAACTGGGAGGACCCGACGGCGGGTCTGGCGGACGGTGACGCCGACCTGGCGTTCATCTGGCTGCCCGTCCCCGACCAGGACCGTTACGCGTGGACGGTGATCGCCGAGGAGCCCGTGCAGGTGGCCCTCCCGGACACGCACCCGCTGGCCGGCCGGGCCGAGATCGACTTCTCCGACCTCCTGGACGAGCCGTTCCTGGCCCTGCCCGAGAGCACCGGCCCGCTGCGCGACCACTGGCTCGCCCTGGACGCCCGTGACGGCCGGCCGCCCCGTGTCGGCGCGGAGATCTCCGGCACGGAGGAGACGTACGAGGCCCTCGTCGCGCGCCTCGGCATCTGCCTCGTCGCCACGGGCAACGTGCCCCTCCTCACCCTGGGCGGCGTCACCACCCGCCCCGTGCGGGGCGTCCCCCCGAGCCGCTACGTCCTGGCCTGGCGCAAGGAGGACGCCCGCCGCCCCCTGGTCCAGGCGTACGCGGCGGCATGCCGGGCGGCGACCCAGGGCGGACCCGAGGTGACGGGCCGCGCCGAGGGCCCTTCTGATGGGTCTCCGCGGCTCTAGAACGCCACGAACCACAACAAGGCGAGTGCCCCCGCCCCGGCTGCCGTCATCAGCATGTTGCTCCGCTTGTGGCCCAGCCACAGCAGCAGCACCGCGGCGGCGACCGCGAGCACCCGCGCCTCACCGTTGAACACGAGCAGCACCCCGAGAACCGCCAACGCGACCCACATATGTCCCCCTCCCCCGGCCTTCCGGCCCCCTCCTCAAGAGCTGCCCGGGCGGCGAGATCGACATCCCCCGAACCACCACGAGCCGGACAAGACGCCGGACACCGCCCTTCGGGACCCGCGGGGGCAGTGGGGGTCGCGCGGTGGCGGCCCTCCTCGCCAGGAGTGCCGGCACCCGTGGAGGATGGCGGGGCGAGCCCGCAGTCCTCGCCGCCGGCGGTGACAGCCGGGCTGAACACCAGGGAAAGGCCGCACGTGAGAACGGGTATGACCTCTTCACTCCCCGCGACGCCCCGGCCGGCCGCGTCCGGTGCGTCGCGGCTCGGCTGGCTGGACGCGCTGCGCGGTATCGCGGCGCTCGTCGTGGTGTTCGACCACTCGTCGTACTCCTTCATGGCGGAGTTCCGACGGGAGCTGATGCCGGAGTTCAACACCAGCCGCTACGGCATCATGGTGTTCTTCCTGGTCAGCGGCTACATCATCCCCGCGTCCCTGGAGCGCCGGGGCTCGGTGGGAACCTTCTGGACCGGCCGCTTCTTCCGTATCTACCCGCTGTGCGCGGCCGTCGTCGCCGGTCTTGTGCTGGCCGACCATCTGGGCGTGGCGGAGATCCGTGAGTTCCACGGCCAGAGCCTCGCCTCGGTGGCGGTGGCCCATCTCACCCTGTTCCAGGAGCTGTTGGGCACCCCCAACCTGCTGCTCGTCCTGTGGACGCTCTCCTACGAGATGGCCTTCTACCTGCTGGTCGTCGGGCTTTTCACGGTGCGTCAGCACCGGCGGTCCGGCGCGGTCGCCGTCACCCTGGCGGGGTTCGCCGCGCTGAGCGTGGCGGCGGGGTTCGCCCTGCCGGCGTCGGCGCTCTCGGAGGAGTTCGGCACCGGTCGGCTGATCGCCATCGCGGCGGTCGTGATGGTCGTCGCCATCTGCTGCGCGAGCACCGGGTCGGCCGTGCTGCGGGTGTGCGGGGGCCTGCTGGGCGGAGGGCTCGCCCTGGCCCTGGTCGCCCTCAACGGCACGGTCCCGGTGTGGGAGGGGCTGGTGATCCTCGCCGTGATGTTCCTCGGTACGGCCGTGTACCGGGCCGACACCGGGCAGAGCAGTTGGGCGTGGGCGGGGTGCGCGGCGGCCCTGGTGGTCGCCTGCGCGGTCGGGAGCGCGTATGTCGACGGTGACGGTGGGCACTTCACCCGGCGCGCGTGGATCGTGTCCTTCCTGCTGGCCGTGGTCACGTTCGGCATCGGGCTGGCGCTGCGCCGCCGGCGGATCCCGCGTCTGCTGACGTTCCTGGGCACGATCAGCTACTCGGTCTACCTCGTGCATCCGCTGCTGCTGGCGGTGAGCGACGGCACGATCGGCCGCCGCCGCCACGACGACCTCGTCCTCGAAGTGGCCTTCTACGCGGTGCTGTTGCCGGTGTGCGTCCTGACGTACTACTGCGTCGAGGCACCGGCCCAGAAGTGGGGCCGACGTCTCAGCCGCCGCCTGACACGCCGCGACGCCCCGGACCGGGTGGGGTCCGGGGCGTCGTCCGAAGTGGCGCGGGTTTAGATCCGCTCCTCTGCCGCAGGAAGCCCCGCCGCACTCGGGCGGGGCTTCCCCTTTTTGTGCTTGTTCCTACCTGGCGAGCCAGGCCAGTGTGTCCTCGTTCTCAGCGGCTGATCGGTAGGGCTTCCCGACGCTCAGACGGGCGACCTCCCGGAGAGACCGCACACGGGCAGGCTCGGGGAGAGCCGCGGTGCCGATGCTGTCCTGCCACACCGTTCCCTGCACGAAGACCGATCCGTCGAGAGCGGCCATGACGAACGCGGGGAAGCCGTATCGGCTCCCGGTGACACCGGCCGCACAACCCGCGCCCATGATGTCCCAGTCGTCCAGGAGCTCGACAAGCCCCCAGACGCCTTCGACATCCGTCTCGTCGACCGCGTCGGGGCGCGGCATGCTGACCGAGAGCAGGAACTGGCGGTCGGCGGAGAACAAGCCGCACTCCGTCGCCAGTTCGAACCAGCCGGCGTTCGCCTTCGGAACCCGGGCGGGGTCGTCGAGCGCGGCGGTCCGGTCCCGGCGGCCGTCGTCGGGGTGGCATGACGTGACCATCCCGGCGATGTAGGGAGGGATACCCGTTCCACGCCTGAAGCCCAGGAAACGCAGACCGGCGTCCTTCATCGCCTGCGTCAGCATCTCGGTATTCACGGCCATGTACCTCCTCCCACCTCAGTCGCAGCCAGGGATGTTCATGAGCTTTCCGTAGAAATGCCCTGCCCCCTTGGCGTTCCCCTTCGGGCCCACCCACCTGTACTGGCCGTTTTTCTCGAGGATGCGGTAGTCATTGTTGTTCGGATCCGGCGCATAGATCTTCGCACCCACCCACCAGTTGTTTCTCCTGTTGTTCTCATGGTTCTGGAAGAAGTCCAAGGAGCCGTCGGGGTTTCTCCGCTGCTGCAGCGTTCCGTCCTTGATCTGCTGCACACCGCGCAGAATGACGTTCGGCGTCGCCGGATTGTTGCCGGCATTGTGAACCAGGACCGGCGTCTCGCCCGCCAGCACATAGTACGTGTGCATGTCGGCCACGGTGAGGTTGTGCACGGTGGCCGACTCGGTCCAGTGGCGGATGCCGGTGATCCGGACCACGGCTCCGGACGGGGTGGCGAGTTCCTCGCCGACC
Organism: Streptomyces sp. NPDC030183; assembly: GCF_055573455.1. Taxonomy (NCBI): domain Bacteria; kingdom Bacillati; phylum Actinomycetota; class Actinomycetes; order Kitasatosporales; family Streptomycetaceae; genus Streptomyces; species Streptomyces sp. NPDC030183. The sequence goes on along the minus strand of NZ_JBVIBK010000007.1, from coordinate 173,149 downwards.
GTCAGGTCCGTGGCGTCCACCCAGGCACCGATCTCCGGCACCCAGAAGGGGTGTTCGGCTGTCGCGGTGATCGAGGTGGCCCGCTTCCCGCCGTCGGTCTCCACCGACAGCGTGAGCTTGACCAGGTGCTTCCGGCCCTGGCCGAGGATCTCGGCAGTGACCGTCTTGACCTCGGTGCGGCCGGTCTTCGGGTCCCTCGCGAGGACCTTGTCCCCGGCCTTCACGTCCTCGATGGCCTTGGTCGTGCCGTCGGCCATGAGGACCTGGGTGCCCGGAACGAAGCTGTTGCAGGGCGTTGCACCCCGGCGACCCATGCCGGCCGCGCCGCCCAGATAGGCCATCAGCCCCGTGTAGACGATCTCCTTGATGACGTTGCCCCGGGCGACGGCCGCGGCCTTCTCGTTGCATTCGTCGGCGTTGTAGACGCAGTAGGTCGCCGCGATCTCCTTGGCGGTCTCGACGTCGGCGACCTCACCTCGTTTGTCCATGCCCAGCACGTAGAGGTACGCCTGGCGGCAGCCCTCCCGGCCGAAACACGCCTGACCCTTCTCAGCGCTCTCGTAGACCGGGTTGTCCCAGAAGTCGTTCGAGAACTCCCCGATCATGCTTCTGGAGAAGTAGTCCCCCAGTCTGTCGATGTCGTTCGACACCGGGGTGTTCGCGGCCACCCAGTGCTTCTTCGCCGCCTGGGATCGCTTGTAGATGTTGCCGCGGCGGTAGTCGGTCGTGCCCGACTTCGCGTCGTAGCCGACCTCCTTCTGGGTCTTCTTGCTGCAGTACTTGAGGTCGTACTGGCAGGAGTTGGGCTTGGAACCGATCTCCGTGCCCGCCGGGTCGGAGTGGGTCAGCGGGTTGTTGTTGGCGTAGGTGTAGCCGTGCATCTGCTGCGGGTCGCTGTCGGTGAAGACCGGGTCGACCGACAGGAAGCGGCCCAGGTCGGGGTCGTACTCGCGGGCCCCGAGGTGGGTCAGGCCGGTGGCCTTGTCGATGGTGCCGCCGACGAAGCCCCTGGTGCCGGCGAACGAGGTCGGCCGGGTGCCGCGCGGGCCGCCGAAGGGCAGGGTGCGGCGCTGGTTCAGGGCCTGCGTGGTGGCGTCCACGGACAGCTGGGCCGTGCCGTGGTGGTCGGCCAGGGTGAAGGAGATCTTCCCGTCGTTGGCCTGGACGGCGGTGTGACCGCCGCCGAGGTCGAAGTAGCGGGTGGCCTTGGGCGCTGTGGACCCCTTGGCCAGGGTGATCTCCGTCGGGCCGAGGTACAGCGTCGTCTCGGTCGGCGTCCGGCCGATCAGCCGGTTGCCCGCCGAGTCGTACAGGTACTCGGTGACCTTGTCGCTGCCGCCCTCCACGGGTTCGGTGACCTTGGTCAGATGGCCCTCGGTGTCCCAGTCCAGCGTTTGGGAGGTGCCGTCGCTCAGCACTCGGGTGCGCGTGTTGCCGGCGTCGTCGTAGGTGAAGCTGTCGCGGGACTTGACGGTACCGACGGTGTTGTCCACCGAGGTCAGCGCGTGCGGGCGCACGGCACCCGGGTCCGGGTAGTGGTACTCCCGCTTGGTGTCGGAGCCGCCCGACGTGGTCGCGTGCTGGGTCTCGGTGAGGCGGTTGCCGACCTTGTCGTAGGTGTAGGACGTCCAGTACGGGGCCGGTCCGCCCACCGCGTCCGGGGCGGGAGTGGCGACACAGCCGGTGGTCGACTGGGCCCAGGCCTCCTTCACCCGTCCGAGGTGGTCGTAGCTGAAGCACTGGTTGTCGGTGCCGGAGCGGGAGGTGTCGGAGACGGACAGGACATTGCCCGCCTCGTCGTAGGTGTAGGTGTTGAGCTGGTCCACACCCGCGATGTCCTGGCGGTCCACCCGCGAGGTGGCCAGCCGCTGGGTGCCGAATTCGTAGGTGTTGGTCTCGTACGTCGCCTTGCCGCCGTTCGCTGCCATGGAGTACTGCAGCGGCTTGCCGGTGAGGCTGTACTTGGTGCTCGCGGTCAGGTTCAGCGGGCCGCTGAGCCCGACGGGCCGCAGCGTGCCGTCCTCGTAGGTGTAGGTGACCGTGTTGGCGGCCAGGTCACCGGCCTTGGGGTAGCCGACGCCCTCCACGGCGCCCGACGCCTTGTACGTGGTCGCCGAGAGGTAGGTGCCCTGGAGGTCCCCCTCGGAGGACGGGATGGTGACGGAGGTGCGCAGCGGGCGGTACAGCCGGTCGTAGGCGACCACGCTCGACTTGTACTCCTGGCCGCCGCTGAAGCGGGAGCTGGAGGCGAGCTGCCCCTTGGCGCCGCTGATGGTGTCGTAGACCCACTTGGCGCGCAGCGTCCCGGACGAGGAGGTGTCCCGCATCTCGGTCTTGCGGCCCAGGCCGTCGTAGACGTACGCCAGGACACCCTTGGCGTTCCGGGAGAGGGTCAGCAGGGACCGGTCGTCGTACTCCAGGTGACCGGCGCCCTTGTCCGGGTCGGTGGTGTCGGTGAGCCGGCCCATCAGGTCGTACGTCCACGTCCAGGCGTTGCCGGCCGGGTCGGTGACCTTGGTCAGCTCACCGCGCGGCGAGTAGTCGTACGACGTGGTGTCGTAGGCGGCGTCGGCGGAACGGGAGTGCAGCAGACGCAGTTCGGTGGTGCGCCCGCGGGCGTCGGTGACGGCGGTCTGCGCCGTGCCGCCGACGGGTGGGATGACCGTGGTGCGGTCGCCGCCGTAGAGGGTCTTCGTGACGCCGAGGACCTTTCCGCCGTCACCGTTGCCGGCGATCGCCTTCACCTCGGTCACCCGGCCGAGGCCGTCGTAGGTGTACCGGTTCTGGGTCTCCACGCTCAGCGCGTCGGCGGGCTTGAAGAGCGTCGTCGACGGCGCGGCGGTGATGTAGTAGGTGGCGAACTCCTTTGCCTTCAGGCCGCGTTCGTCATAGAAGGTGTCCGCGAGGAGTGTTCCGCCGTCCGGGCCGGGGGCCTGCGTCTGACGGGGGCGGAGGAAACCGTCGTACAGGGCGTACGAGGTGTCCTGCGCACCCGAGTTGCCGATGGTCTTCGTCCCCACCGCGACCGGCTTGCCGTCGGTGATGGTGTAGGTGAACTCGCTGCTCGGGGTCTGGCCCGTCGTCCGGTCCGGCAGCCACACCTTGGTGACACGACCCAGCGCGTCGTACGCGTAGGTGGTGACCTTGCTGTTGGTGTCGGTCTCGGTGAGCGGCAGCCCGCGCAGCGCCTCGTAGGTCGTGGTCGAGGTCTGGGCGGTGGTGCTGTCCCCGGCCGTGGCCGGCGGGGTGGTCACCGTGCTGCTCGTCGTGAAGCCCGTGGTGGGCGTGTACGCGGTGGTGGTGGTCCGGCCGCCGCTGCGGGCGGTGCGGGTGAGCACGCCGGAGGAGGTGACCGTGACGTCGGCGGTGAGGTCGGTGGTGGTCAGCGCCCGGCCGTAGCCGTCGAAGGTGGAGCTGGACTCCAGGTAGACCGCGGTGGTGCCGTTGTACGTCTTGAGCTTCGCCACCCTGGTGGCGTCGCCCTTGGTCGCGGCGGCGCCGTAGGCCCCGCCGTCGTAGGCGGTGCGGATGTCGGAGATGACGTCGGCGGGACGGCTGGGGGTGACGTCGCACGCCTTGGCGACGGTCTCGACCCGGGCCGGGGTGGCCAGCGGCACGCTGCCGGCGACGTAGGTGGTGCGGGTGCACTGGTTGTCGGCGGCGGTCGTCGTGTCGCCCAGGTCCTCGCTCTGCACGACCAGACCCGTGGCGGGGTCATGGGTGTCCGAACCCGAGGTGGTCCGCCACTTGGTGCCCGCGCCGTCGTCCAGCGAGGTCCAGGACTTTGTGGAGGCGGTGCCGGTGAAGTTGGCGGTGACGGTGCCCCAGTCGCGGACCTTCTTCGCGGTCTCCTTGTACCAGGGTCGGTTCACCGTCTTCCCCAGGACCTTGCCGCCCGGCCCGGAGTAGGTGACGGTCTTGTACGCGAACCCGGCCTGCGACTCGTGGTCGGTGATCGGGTCGCCCTCGCCGTCGCCCAGGGTGACGCTGACGGACTTGGTGCCGCCCGAGGGGTCCTTGCGGTCGCCGTCCATGCCGCGCAGGAAGTACGAGTCGGTCTGCGTCCTCATGGCCGTGGCGCCGCCCTGGCCTCCCGTGCGCACCCGTACGTGGCCGTAACCGCGCCACTGCGACCAGGTCCGCAGCTTCGCCTTGGACATGCCGTCGTCATCGTCGTAGTGCCAGGCGGCGCCGTCCAGGTAGTCGTACTGGGTGACCTGGTCGGGCGAGCCGCCGGTACGGTCGGTCGCGGTGACCGAGTGGACGACGTACTTGTTGAACCACTGCAGCTCGGGGTCGTCGCTCGAACTGCCGCCGATGTACTGCGGGAAGCAGCGGGTGGTGTTGGTCTGCGGAGTCGGCAGCGCGTCGAAGTCGCAGACGGGGGCCGAGTAGTTGACGTCGATCTGGCCGCCGGAGTCGTCGGCGATCGTGGACAGCCGGGACTTGATGTACGGGGCGTAGCCGTCACCGGTCCTGTCGAGCCGGTTGGCGAGCTGCTTGTAGGCGAAGGTCGTCTTCGGCAGGGTGATCGAGGACGTGCCGTCATGACCGGTGCGCTGCACGGAGTCGAGCAGCAGCTGGTAGTCGGTGTCGGCCATGCCCCAGCGGTGCGTCAGCTTCCACGAGTCGACGTTCTTGTAGCCGCTGCCGTCGTACACCTCGGTGGCGACCTCGGTGAGGCGCTTGCGGGTGAAGAACGCCGGGGAGTACCGGCCGTTGTCGCAGTCGGTGCCCGCCTCGCAGTTCAGGTCCCACGGTGTGTCGTACCAGTACTGGGAGCCCGTGGAGATGGACGAGCAGGTGGTGGAGCCGTCGGCGATGCACCGCTCACTGCTGGTCAGGTCGACCTTGGCCAGCGCCTTCGCGCTGTACATGGCGGAGGACTTCAGCCCGTACTCGACGCGGTCCAGGGTGCCGCCGCGTACGTACGGGGTGTCGTCGGCGGCCTTGAGGTTGCGGCCGTAGGAGTTGGTCTCCTTGTCGTAGTAGTACGCGACCGCGTTGCCGCGCCGGTCCACGACGTAGTCCAGGTTCCAGCGCCAGCCCTGCTGGCACCAGGACGCCGCGAACGTGGAGGCGTTGCAGGGCTCGTCGGCGTTGTTGCCGAAGACCGGCACCGTCCACGTCGAGTCCGTGGTCTCCTTGCCGTCGGCCCAGCCGGGCAGCCGGTTGTAGCCGAAGTAGTACCGGGTGCCGTCGGGGGTGGTGACGCGCCAGTACTCGTCGTTGCGGGCTCCGTTGGACCGCACGTTGTCGCTGGAGCCGTAGAGCCGGTCGACCTTCGTGCCGTCGTCGTTCTGCAGCTTCCAGGAGTTGGTGCCGTTCGGCACCAGCTCACCGCCGGAGCCGTTCAGCGACAGGGTGGCGTTGTCGTACGCCCAGCACAGGTCGCCCGGCTCCTTCCCGTCGGCGTTCTTCGCCCCGTCCTTCTCACAGCTCTTGTAGCTGCGCTCGATGAAACCGGGCGCCAGGTCGAAGCCGTCGCCGACCCAGGACGCCTGGTTGTTGCTGTTGCCGGTCCGGCCGTCGACACCGCCGGACGAGTACGACAACCCGACCTGCGGCGTCAGCCCGCCGGGCACCTTGGGCACCCCCATGTCGTACGCCCAGGCGAACGAGCCGCTGCTCAGGTCCGTGTTCCAGGTCGAGGAGGCCGACAGGGAGGTGGCCTTGTAGTCACCCTTGTCGCTGCTCGCCGAGGTGGTGGCCGCCAGCACGGTCGCCGAGCCGGAGCTGAGGGCGACCGACTTCGCGGTCAGCGTCTGCTTGTCGGCGTTGTTGACGGTCTCCACGGGCCGCGCGGTACGGCACTGCTTCTTCCGCGGTGTCGTCAGGGCGCAGGCGGGCAGCTGGACGAAGGTGAGGCGGGAGGCGTAGTTGCCGCCGTAGAGGCCGGCGAAGGAGGAGTAGTCGAGGGCGGCGCGGACCTCTCCCCCACGTGTCCCACCGTTCTGACGGGGTGCCAGGGTGACGACGGGGCCGTCCACGCCGGTCTCGCGCGCGGCCTTCCTGGACAGGACACGGACGGTGTAGCTGCCGTCCGCGGCGTCCTTGGCCCTGGTGCCGCGGGTGTCCAGGGTCAGAGGGGTGCCCTTGACGCGGGTGGTGTCCTCGCCCAGGGTCACCGTCGCCGCGGTGGCCTTCGGCCAGGCGGTGGCCGGGGCCTCGGCGGGGGTGCGGGGACCCTTCATGACCTTGCGCGGCACCGCCTTGCCCGCCGGGCCGCCGGCGACCGGCTTCTCCGCCTTCGGCAGCGCGGGCTTGTGCCATGCCTGGGCCACGGCGGGAGCACCCGCCGCCTGTATGAGGGTGCCGGTCAGCACGGCGGCGGTGGCCAGGGCCACCTGGCGCCATGGCCTGCCTGTTCTCCTGCGTTGCCTTGCCTGCATCGCTCTTGTTTCCTCCCGTTTATTGGTCACTTCTGGGCACCGAACTGACGGATTTTTTCCACTTGCGCGGTGACCAGCTCATCCGGAATATCGGCGGACTTCTTCCCCTCCGCTTTGCCCGGTCTGGTGAATTTATGGAACATCGCGACCGTAGTGCCTTCCCGTAGCACTACCACCGTGTGGGGAACCTGGATGTTGAAACCGTCCGGAGACGACACGACTTCGACCAAGCGCAACGAGACGGAACGGTCCCCGTATCCAGGGTCGGGCCGCACGTCGACATCCTCGAACGACCTCTCGCCTTCCTTGAAGTCGGTACATTCATCAGCCGCAGTTCTGAATTCCTGCACCACCGCTTTAGCGTCGCCGACCTTGTGCGATGCGAGAGTCATGACCGCACCGCCGCCCGCTCCCTTTCGACTGAACATCCGCTGGATCCGCGCATGAGCCGCGTAGGCGCTGGTACTCCGCCCCAGAGTCAGGGCAATCGCACTGCACTCGACGGGCTCTGCTCTTCTCTCGGAAGGGAGCGCACTCATCGGCACCCTGCCGAACCACTCGAACCCATCACCCTCACCCAACGCCACCCGATGCAGATCCGCCTCGGTCCACGGTGAGCGGGGCGTGCTGTTCACCGAGGACTTCTCGCCCTCGGAAGTCCCACTTGTCTTCCCGGTGCCCTCCCCGCACGCGCTGACAAGAATTGCGACAGTCGCCGCGGTCACCGTGCACATGATTCCTGATCTACGCAAAATCTTTCCTTGGTCCGAAGTTGGATCCTGAGTGCGTGAGCGAACCGGAGAAGGGGCCCTGGCAAGCGCGGGGACCAGCAGTCGGCGATGTCTGTCCTGCCGACTGCCGGTCCCTGTGGCTGTTCTATCCCTATCAGCGAGAAGAACCACCGCGTTCCTCAGTCATGGAGCTGAATAGACTGGTCGGAAGCGGTGACGGAAATTCGCCCGAAGTCGCCTGTCATGACATACAGGTTCCCTTCCACCTCAAGGGAGTCGATGGTCCCGTAGTCCAGCTCTCCAGTCGCGTCCTTTGCCGGCGGAGTCCCTTGCTCTGTCCAGTGCAGTTCCACTACCTGCGCGAACCGCAGAGTTCCTCGCTGGTAGCAGTGTCGTTCGCCAGGTGACGCGGGCTTGTGCTGCGGATGGTCGGCATGCAGGGCCAGATCCATCGTCAGGGTCAGGGCTCCTGGGCGTGCTTGGATGTCGAGCACATAACTCTCCTCCAAGTGGTAAACGGCCAGCCGGCTTACTTCCCTGTAGTCCTTCATGGCAGGTCCCATTCGATGGGCGTGTGGTTTCCGGGGCTCTTTCGCGTGACGGGATTTCCGAACGAGTCGATGCGCTCTCCGTCGGCGTTCCTCATCTCGACGTGCGGGTCACTGCTTCCTGGCGCTCTGCCAGTGCCCTTCTTGATGGTGAGCCGAAGGACGCCGTTCGCGTCACGGAACTTGATGGGGCCATTCGCCGTCTGACTGCGGACCCAACCGTTCGCATGCCCGAACTCCTCCAGTTGGGATGCCTTGGCGGCGCCATTTCTGGTGAGCTGCCCCATGGCGAAGTCCGCGTCATAAACGACACAGCCCGTGTTGTGGACGAGTACGGGTGTCTCACCGGCCAGCACATAGTACGTATGCAGGCCCGCCACCGTGAGGTTGTACGTCCGGGCCCGCTTCGTGAAGGAGCGGTTGGCCGTCACGATGACCGTGTCGCCGGTGTCGGTGAGCAGGGTCATGCCCGCGGTGAGGTCGCCCGCCTCGATCCAGTCCCGCTCGGACGGGGACCAGAACGGGTGTTCGTGGGTCGCCGTCAGCTTCTCGACGCCGTCCCCGGTGGCGATGGACAGCTCGTTGAAGTGCTTGTCGTCCTCGGTGACGATGAGGCGGGTCACCTTCCGGGGGCCGGACTCGCCGGTCTTGGGATCGGTGGCCATGACCTCGTCGCCGAGCTTGATGTCCTCGATGTCCTTGGTGGTGCCGTCGGCCATGAGGACGTCGGTGCCGGCCAGGAAGCACTTGCAGCCGCCCAGCGACCTGGTGACCCTTCCGCCCTTGCCGCCACCGAACGCCAGGGCGATCAGGCCCTCGATGACCTTGCCGCGCTCCCACGCCTCCGCGTCGTCGACGCACTTGGAGGCGTTGTCGAGGCAGTAGGTCGCGGCGATCCGCTTGGCCTTGGTGTAGTCGGCGTCGGTGAGCTTGCGGCCGCCACGGGTGGCCTGTGTCAGGAAGTTGTTGGCCTTGAGGCATGCCAGCCGGCCGAAGCAGGCCTGGCCGACGCTGCCATCGTTCTCGATGACCGGGGTGTTCCAGTAGTCACCGTCCGGTGCGCGGCCACTCGGCGAGTTCTCCTGGAACCACGCGTCGAGTTGATCCTGGTTCGTCGAAGCCGGCGCGTGCTGCGAGATCCACACGCTGTCGTTGTTGCTGCTCTTCTTCGAGGTGCTCTTCGGGGTGGTCTTGGACGCGCCCTCGTACCCGTCGGCCGTCGGCCAGCCCTTGCCGTCGTTGCAGCTGTCGCACCACAGGCCGGTCGGGTCGGAGAACGTCACCGGGTTGTTGTTGCTGTAGGTGTAGCCGTGCATCTGCTGCGCGTCGGTCAGGTCCATCACCGGGTCGACGCTGATGAAACGGCCGATCGACGGGTCGTACTCACGGGCACCGATGTGCGTGAGCCCGGTGACCTTGGTGTCGTCGGTGCCCCCGACGAAGCCCTTGGTGCCGGGCCAGTTCGCGGGCTGGGTGCCGCGGGGCCCGCCGAACGGCAGGGTGCGGCGCTGGGTGAGCTGCTGAGTGGCCGTGTCGACGGCCAGCTGGGACGTGCCGTGGTGGTCGGCCAGGGTGATCGAGACGCTGCCGTCGTCCTTCTGGACGCCCTGGTGGCCGCCGCCGAGGTCGAGGTAGCGGGTGGCCTTGGCGGTGGTGGAGCCCTTGGCCAGGGTGATCTCGGTCGCGCCGAGGTAGAGCGTGGTCTCGGTGGGGGTGCGGCCGATCAGACGGCTGCCGTCGGTGTCGTAGAGGTACTCCGTGACCTTGGCGCTGCCGCCCTCGACCGGTTCGGACACCTTGGAGAGGTGGCCTTCCGCGTCCCAGGTGAGGGTCTGGGTGTCACCGCTCAGGGTGCGTGTCCTGGTGTTGCCGGTCTCGTCGTAGCCGTAGCTCTCCTCCGCCGTGCCCGTCGCGTCGGTCGTGACGACCGAGGTCAGGGTGTGCGGCTGCGGGGTGCCCGCGTCCGGGTAGTCGTACGCGCGCTTGGTGTCCTTGGCCGGGTCGCCGGCGGGGTCGTGGATCGTCTCGTTCTGGCGGTTGCCCACCTTGTCGTAGGTGTAGGAGTGCCAGTACGGGGCCGGGCCGCCGAGGACACCCGCGCTGGGCGCGGTCGCGCAGCCGGTGGCGGACTGCGTCCACGCCTCGGTCATGCGGCGCAGGTAGTCGTAGGTGAAGCACTGGGTGTCGGTGCCGGAGCGGGAGACGTCCGACACGGACAGCACGTTGCCGGCCTCGTCGTAGCGGAAGGTGTTGTGCTGGTCGACGCCCGCGACGTCCTCGCGGTCCACCCGGGAGGTGGCCAGCCGCTGGGTGCCCCACTCGTAGGTGTTGGTCGCCCAGGTCTTCTTGCCCCCGCTGTTGGACAGTTCGTACTGCAGTGGCTTGCCCGTGAGGCTGTAGCTCGCGGTGGACTTCAGCCCCTGGCTGCTCGAGACGCCTGTCGGTCGCAGGGTCGCGTCCTCATAGGTGTAGGCCACCGTCGCCGCCGGCAGGGAGCCTGCCTTCGGGTAGCCGACGCCCTGGACCGTGCCCGATTCGTTGTACGTGGTCGCCGAGAGGTAGGTGCCCTGGAGGGCGCCCTCGGAGGACGGGATGGTGACGGAGGTGCGCAGCGGGCGGTACAGGCGGTCGTAGGCCACGACCTTGGAGCTGTAGGCGTTGCCTCCGCTGTAGCGGATGGACTCCGCGAGCTGCCCCTTGGCGCCGCTGACCGTGTCGTACACCCACTTGGCGCGCAGCGCGCCACCGGAGGAGCCCTCACGGATCTCGGTGCGGCGGCCGAGGTTGTCGTAGCCGTACCAGAGGACGGGGGACTCGGCGTCGGGACGGGCGTCGTCGGTCGTAATGAGCCGGCCCCGGTCGTCGTACGCGTTGAAGGTGGTGCCCTTGTCCGGGTCGACGGCCTTGGTCTGCCGGCCCAGCAGGTCGTACTGGTACTCCCAGGCGTTGCCCGCCGGGTCGGTGACCTTCTCCAGCTTGCCGCCCGCCGTGTAGTCGTACTTGGTGGTGTCGTACGCGGCGGTGGCGCTGCGGGCGTGGTGCCGGCGCAACTCCGTCAGTTGACCGCGGACGTCGGTGAGCTTGGTCGTGGCGATGCCTCCCACGGGCGGGACGACCGTGGTGCGGTCACCGCCGTAGAGGGTCTTCGTGACGCCGAGGACCGCTCCGCCGTCGCCGTTCCCGGCGAGCTGCCGCATCTCGGTCTGCCGTCCCAGACCGTCGTAGGAGTACCGGTTCTGCGTCTCGACGCTCAGCGCGTTCTCGGGCTTGAACAGGGTGGTGGACGGGGCGACGCTCGCGTAGTAGCTCGCGAACTCCTTCGAGACCAGACCGCGTTCGTCGTAGAAGGTGTCGGCCAGCAGGCTCCCGCCGTCCGGGCCGGGTTCCTGGGTCTGGCGTTGGCGCAGGAAGCCGTCGTACAGGACGTAGGAGGTGCGCTGCGCTCCGCCGTTGCCGAGCGTCCTGGTGCCGACCGCGGCCGGCTTGCCGTCGGCGATGGTGTACGTGAACTCGAAGGACGGGGTCTGGCCAGTGGTCCGGTCGGCCAGCCACACCTTGGACGAACGCCCCAGCGCGTCGTAGGTGAGGTTGGTGACCTTGGTGTTGGGGTCGGTCTGGGTCAGTGGCTGACCACGGAGGATGTCGTACGTGGTCGTCGAGGAGTGCGCCGTGGTCGCGTCACCCGCCGTGGCCGGCGGCGAGGTCACCTTCGTGCTGGTGGCGAACCCGGTGGCCGGCGAGTAGGCGGTGGTGGTCGTACGGCCGTCGCCGCGTGCCGTCCGGGTCAGTACCCCGGCGGCGGTGACCTTCACGTCGGCGGTCAGGTCGGTGCTCTGCAGGGGGCGGCCGTAGGAGTCGAAGGTGGCTCCGGCCTCCAGGTAGACCGCGGTGGTGCCGTCGTACTTCTTCAGCGTCGCGGTCGCGGTCAGATCGCCCTTCGTGGGCGCCGCGCCGTAGCCGCCGCCGTCATAGGCGGAGCGCACGTCGGAGATCACGTCCGCGGGACGGCTGGGGGTCGTCCCGCAGGACTTGGCGACCGTCTCCACGCGGGAGGCGTAGGTGAGGAGGTTGTCCGTGGTGTTGGTGGCGTAGGTGGTGCGGGTGCACTTGTTGTCGGTGGACTTGGCGTTGTCGCCCAGGTCGTCGACCTGGGTGACACGTCCGGCCACGGTGTCGTGCGTGTTGGCGAGCGAGGTGATCCGCCAGTCGGCACCTGCTCCGTCGTCCAGCGACGTCCAGGACTTGGTGTGCTCGGTGCCGGTGAGATTGGCCGTCACCGTGCCCCAGTCACGGGTCTTCTTCGCCGTCTCGTGGTGCCAGGGGCGGTTGACCGTCTTGGCCAGGACCTTGCCGCCCGGCCCCGAGAAGGCCACGGTCTTGTAGGCGAAGCCGGCCGCCGACTCGTGGTCGGTGATCGGGTCACCCTCGCCGTCGCCGAGGGAGACGCTCACGGACCTGGTGCCGCCGGAGCCGTCCTTGCGGTCGCCGTCCATACCGCGCAGGAAGTAGGTGTCCTCCTGCGTCCTCATGGCGGAGGCGCCGCCCTGGCCGCCGGTCTGCACGCGGACGTGCCCGTAACCGCGCCACTGCGACCAGGTCTTGTGCTTTTCCTTGGTCAGCCCGTCGTCATCGTCGAAGTGCCAGGCCGCGCCGTCCTTGTAGTCGTACGTGATGACCTGGTCGGGGGAGCCGCCCGTGCGGTCCGTCGCCGTGACCGAGTCGACGACGTACTTGTTGAACCACTGCAGTTCGGGATCGGCGGTGGAACTGCCGCCGATGTACTGCGGGAAGCAGCGGGTGGTGTTGGTCTGCGGGGTCGGCAGCGCGTCGAAGTCGCAGACGGGGGCCGAGTAGTTCACGTCGGTCTGGCCGCCGGAGTCGTCGGCGATCGTGGACAGCCGGGACTTGATGAAGGGGGCGTAGCCGTCGCCGGTCCTGTCGAGGCGGTTGGCGAGCTGCTTGTAGGCGAAGGTCGTCTTCGGCAGCGTGATCGCCGGGGTGGCGGTGTGACCCGTGCGCTGGACGGAGTCGAGCAGCAGCTGGTAGTCGGTGTCGGCCATGCCCCAGCGGTGGGTCAGCTTCCAGGAGTCGACGTCCTTGTAGGCGCTGCCGTCGTAGACCTGGGTGGCGACCTGCGTGAGCCGCTTGCGGGTGAAGTACACCGGCGAGAAACGGCCCTTGTCACAGTCCGTGCCCGCGTCGCAGTTCAGGTCCCAGGGGGTGTCGTACCAGTAGGCGGCGTCGTTGGCGATGGAGTCGCAGTCGGTCTGAGCGTCCGGGATGCAGCGCTCGCTGTTGGTGAAGTCGGCCTTGGCCAGCGCCTTCGCCGAGTACATGGCGTTGGACTTCAGTCCGTACTCGATGCGGTCGAGCGTGCCGCCACGGACGTAGCGGGTGTCGTCGGCTGCCTTCAGGTTACGGCCGTAGGAGTTGGTCTCCTTGTCGTAGTAGTAGGCGATGGCGTTGCCGCGCGCGTCGACGACGTAGTCGAGGTTCCAGCGCCAGCCCTGCTGGCACCATGACGCGGCGAACGTGGAGGCGTGGCAGGGCTCGTCGGCGTTGTTGCCGAAGACCGGCACCGTCCACGTGGAGTCGGTGGTCTCCTTGCCGTCCGCCCACCCCGGCAGACGGTTGTAGCCGAAGTAGTAGCGGGTGCCGTCCGGGGCGGTGACGCGCCAGTACTCGTCGTTGCGGGCTCCGTTGGACCGCACGTTGTCGCTGGAGCCGTAGATTCGGGCGACCCTCGTGCCGTCGTCCTTCTTCAGCTTCCAGGAGTTGGTGCCGTTCGGCACCAGCTCACCGGCCTTGCCGTTGAAGTTGAGGAAGGCGTTGTCGTAGGCCCAGCACAGATCGCCCGGCTTGCCGCCGTCGGCGTTCTCCACGCCCTCGTCGTCGCACTGCTTGTAGCGGCGCTCGATGTAGCCGGGCCACAGGTCGAAGCCGTCGCCGAGCCATGACGCCTGGTTGTTGGTGTTCCCGGTGCGCCCGTCGACGGAGGCGGAGGAGTACGTCATCCCGACGTTGGGCTTCAGGCCGCCGGGCACTTCGGGGACGGCCATCTCGTAGGACCAGGTGAAGTCACCGGTGTTGAGATTGGTGTTCCAGGCCGCGGAGGGGGAGAGCGGGCTGGCCTTGTAGTCGCTGCCGACGCTCTTGGTGTCCGCCACGGCGGCGAAGACGGTGGGGGCGCCGGAGCCGAGCGTGACCGACTTCGCGGTCAGCGTCTGCTTCTCGGTGTCGTTGACGGTCGTCATCGGCCGCGTGGTACGGCACTGCTTCTTCCGCGGTGTCGTCAGGGCGCAGGCGGGCAGTTCGACGAGGGTCAGGCGGGAGGCGTAGCCGCCGCCGTAGAGGCCGGCGAAGGAGGAGTAGTCGAGCCCGGCACGGACCTTGCCCGCGCGCCGGCTGCCGCCTTCACCGGGCGTCAGGGTGAAGACGGGGCCGTCCACGCCGGTCTCCCGCGCGGCCTTCCTGGACAGGACACTGACGGTGTAGCTGCCGTCCGCGGCGTCCTTGGCCCTGGTGCCGCGGGTGTCCAGGGTCAGAGGGGTGCCCTTGACGCGGGTGGTGTCCTCGCCCAGGGTCACCGTCGCGGCGGTGGCCTTCGGCCAGGCGGTGGCCGGGGCCTCGGCAGGCGTGCGGGGACCCTTCATCACCTTGCGCGGCACCGCCTTGCCCGCCGGGCCGCCGACGACCGGCTTCTCCGCCTTCGGCAGCGCGGGCTTGTGCCATGCCTGGGCCACGGCGGGAGCACCCGCCGCCTGTACGAGGGTGCCGGTCAGCACGGCGGCCGTGGCCAGGGCCACCTGCCGCCACGGCCTGCCTGTTCTCCTGCGTGGTCTGCTTGTCATGCGCGTCTGTTTCTCCCGTTGGGTGCTCCGCGGGCAGGACGGGGCCATGCGGGGCGGAGCGAGAAAAGTAGAGGGAGGAACGGGGCCGGCCGTGTGCGACGGCGGGCCCCGTTCCTGATGACCGAGCCGGTCAGTCGCCGCTGGGAACGGTGGTCTCCACACCCGGCATGCCGACGGCGAGGTGATCGATCTGGGTCTCGGTCAGCGCGCCCTGGAAGACCCAGACGTCGGAGAGCGAGCCGGGGAAGTACTGACCCGACGTGGTGCCCGTGGTGTCCCGGCCGAGCTGCAGCGTCCTGGACGCCTTGTACGTCAGTACGTCGTCGGCCCACGAGACGACGTCGGCGCAGCCGGCGTCGTCCTGCACCCCGTCGTCGTCGGCGTCGGCGCAGGCGGTCTCCTGGAGCTCGCCGTTGACATAGAGGCGCACCTCCTTGGAGAACCCGTCGTAGACCAGGGCCAGGTGGTTCCAGTCGGTGGGACTGTAGAACATGCCGTTGCCGACGTCGGAGACCGCGGCGGTGTCGCTGTCGGTCTCGGCCGTGGCGATCCGCCAACGGCCGGGATCGGTCGTCGGGTTGGCGCTGGGCTCATAGCGCACGGCGAACGCGCTCTTCTTGGCCCCTGGAGCGCTGACCACGGTGACGGGGCCGGTCGGCGTCGCCGCCGCCTGGACGTAGGCGCTGACGGTGAAGCTGGCACCGGTGTCGACCGGGACGACGGGCACCGCGGCGTAGTCGTTGGTGCCGTCGAGGGTGACGGCGCCGTCGACCCAGCCCGAGCCCGTCTGGGCACCGTTGTAGAGGGTCATGGCGTTGCCGGAGGCCGAGGCGTCCGGCGACGTCAGCGGCGTACCGGCGGCCGTCTCGAACTTCCAGCGGCCCTTGACCACCGCGCGCTGCTTGAACAGCTGCTGCACCTCACCGGCGGACACCGGACGGTCGAAGAGCCGTACGTCGTCGATCTGGCCGGGGAAGAACGAGGTGGGCGTGCGCTCGAACGCGCTGGCACCGATCTGCACCGAGCCCCCGGCGTACCAGGTGGTGGTCGTGGCGGTGGTGCCGGCCAGGGTGCCGTTGACGTACAGCGAGAGCTTGTCGGCCACGGTGTCCTGGACACCGACCAGGTGCGTCCACTCACCGCCGTGCGCGGTCGTGCCGGTGGGCTGCATCGCCCTCACCACCGTGGAGTCGGCGGTGTCGGCGCTGTGCTGGTTGAACACCCAGCGGTCGTAGGAGTTGGAGTAGTAGAGCTCCGGACCCGTCACCGTGGCGCCGATCTGCGAGGCGACCGTGGCGGCGTGGTTCGGCTTCGTCTTCGGCAGCTTCACCCAGGCAGAGATGGCGTAGCTGTACGACGTGTTGATGTGCGGGCCGCTGGTGATCGCGTAGTCGTCCGTGCCGTCCAGGGTGAGCGCGTTGCCGTCCACTCCTGCCCCGCCGGCGGTCGCCCCGCCCTTGAGGACCGCGGGGTTCACATCGGCACGGCCGCTGAGCACGGTGGCGTCGGCGGCGTCGTCCATGGTGAAGACCGCTCGGGCCGGGCGGCCCGCGCCGATCGAGTTCGTGCTGTAGAGGGTCGACACCTCGGCCGCCGACAGCGGCTTCTCGTAGGTCCTCAGTTCGTCGATGGAACCGGGGAAGAACGAGGTCGCCGCGCCGTTGAGGAAGCTGCCGCCGATCATCATTCCGCGGCGCGCGTTCCATCCGGTGCTGTAGGGGGTGCTCCCGGCCAGCGTTCCGTTGACGAACAGCCTCAGCTGCTGATCACCGGCTGCGTACACACCGACCAGGTGCGTCCACTCCCCCACCTTGGCGCCGCCCGCGGCGGGCTGCATGGCCCGGACGGGAGTGGCGCTGGTGCTGTCGGAGCTGTACTGGTTGAACACCCAGCGGTCGTACCCCTTGGAGTAGTACAGCTCGAAGCCCGGCGCGTTGTTGCCCCGCTGGGAGGCGACGACCGCTCCGCTGGACGGCAGCGACGACAGCTTCACCCACGCCGACACCGAGAAGCTGACATCGGTGTTGATGGTGGCGATGTCGGTGGCGGCGTAGTCGTCGACACCGTCGAACTGCACCGCCTTGCCGATCTTGCCGTCCACGTTCCGAGTCGGGCTGCCGAACAGCGTCGCGGGCTGCTCGGGCGCGCTGCCCGCCGCCTGGGTGGCACCGGCCGCCTCGTCCATGGACCAGTTGGCGCGCTCCAGCTGTCCCGCCTTGACGCGGAACTGGTAGGTGCGGATCTCGGAGCCGTTGCCGGCGGCGTCGAAGGATCGCGCGGTAAAGGTGTTCAGGCCGGGCTTGAGCGGCAGCACCGGGACGGTCCTGGCCGCGCCGCCCGAGGTGGTGACGGTGTTCGCGGAGACCGGGTCGCCGTTGATGCCGTACCAGTACTTCGTCACGTCGGAGACGGCGCCGGTGATCACGAAGTTGCCGTACTGGCCCACTCCGTCGTGCCAGGGGTCCTCGGGGTCCTCCGGGTTGGAGGCCGGGTAGATGGCGGAGGAGATGCCCGGCGCCTTCGGCACGCTGGTGTCGTACACGAAGTAGCAGGAGGTCGCGTCACCCGTGTACGACCAGGGCGAGTACTGGGCGCCGTCGTAGGACTGGACGTACCAGTTCACCGTCTTGTTGGCGGGGATCGATGTCGGCAGGTTGATCACGAAGTCCGAGCCGGACTTCTTCGCCTTCGTCAGCCCCGACCGCCAGCGGGTGATCGCGCCCTTGCCGTCCCCGGTGTCCCAGCTCGCCCGGAACTCCACCTTGATGTCGTCCCCGTCGGGGTCGGTGATGTCGTTCGCCCGGATCGTGCCCAGGGTGCGCACGCGCGGCGCGTTCTCGGGCTTCTTGCAGGTACCGCCGTACTCCATGACCAGCTGCGACATCTTCACCTGCGGCGGCGGCCGGTTGTACTGCACCCGCAGGAAGGCGTCGTCCGAGAACCGCTTCCAGCCGTAGGCGTCGGACTCGCTCGCCGCCTTCATGCCGAAGGTCATCGTCGACCACTTCTTGTCCGCCGCCAGCTGGATCGCGGACTTCACGTTGAACTCGGCGTCCTTCGCGGCACAGCCCGTGAACCCGTAGGCGAAGGACTCCGTCTTGAGGTGGTCGATCCAGAAGCCGGACGCGTTCTGGGAGTTCCAGGTCGTCGACGAGGAGATGTCCTTGGTGCGCCACAGCTCCACGCTCCGGTCGGAGCAGGACGCCGACCAGGTGTTGCGGACCACGAACTCCGCCTCCAGCACGCTCCGGCCCGCGAACTTCGAGGTCGGGATGCGGTAGAAGAGCCGCTTGGTGTCGTGCGGGGCGCAGTAGGCCCAGTTGCAGTATCCGAGGCCGGCGTCCGACTCGCCGTTGAACTTCCACTGCGGCGACGACGCCCAGTACTTGGAGGCCATCGTCCACGCGGTGGCCTTCGGGGAGTAGAACTGGGGGTCGATGAAGACGGGGTACACCGTGTCCTTGCCGCGGAGCACGTCCCGGTCGGGGGTCAGCACCAGGGCGTCCTGCGCGGTGGGCACGTCCACACCGACGGCGGCCACGTTCGCGGACTCGGCGGCAACGGCCTCCGGGGCGTCCCCGCCGTCGTCGGTGGCGACGGCGGTCGCGGGGCCGGTCGTGGTGGCCGTCGTGGTGGCCGCGACCGTGGACCGCGGCCCGGAGAAGGACGACACCTTCGAGGCGCCCCGGTCGGCGGAGCGCGTCGCGGGCTGCTCCCCGGCGTCGGGGGCCTTGCTACCGGACGACTTGTCGGCGGGTGCCTTGTCGCTGGAGTCCCACATCACCGGGCGAGGGGCCTCGAAGACCGCGCTTCCGGCCCCCTCGTCGATCGCGGCCAGGCCGCCGTTCTTGGTCTCCTCGACCCGCATGCCGTCGGCGTCGAGCTTGAGGCGGAGTTCGTTCAGGTCGCTGTTGGCGGCGGCCTCGGCCGACTTGACGACGAGAAGCTGGGTGAAACCGTCCTGCTGGGCCGTCATCCGCAGATCGACGTCGGGCAGCACGTCCGGATAGGTGACGGTGTTGCCGCTCAGCTCCGGGGCGGGCAGCTTCTCCGGCCAGGTCAACGCCAGTTCGCGGCCGTTCTTCGTCATCCGTACCAGCGGGTCGGAGCCACCGCCCGAGAACGTCAGCCCGACGGTGGTGGCCTTGGGCGCGACCGTTCCGTCCGTGCCGCGCGTCAGAGTGGTGTCGATGTCCCGCCACTCGCCGTCGACTCGCGTCCGCACGGGACGCAGATGTTCGCGGGCCTCCAGGTTGCCCTCGGGCGTCGCGAACACCTCGCTGCTCTCACCGCGCAGTGAGACGATCTCCACCGGCTTACCGGTACGCGCGGCCTTGGCCAGCGCCTTGGTGTCCTCGCCCGCCGCGGCCTCGTCGGCAGCACCGCCCGTGTCGGCGGCCTTGACCCCCTTGCCGGCCTTGCCCCCCTTGCCGGCCTTGCCCCCCTTGCCGGCCTTCGTGGCGTCGACGGCCGAGGCGCCGGTGCGCCCGTCGGCCACTGCCATGGCATCACCGACTGTGCTCGCCACCAGCGTCAAGGCTGCGGCGAGCACCACGCCGGCTGTGCGCAGCCGACGTCTTCCCCCGTACGTATTCATATGTGAGTTCCCCCGCCAAGCGGTGTTGAGCCGCGACTGGTCATGTGCGGACGATCGATCAGATCGCAACATACGAGCAGCGGCAGCCCACTTACCAGGGACTCACACGGGGGCAAATCCCACGAGTGGACCTAATCATCTGAAGGCGCAGAGTGAAGAACTTCACGTTTACTTCGCAACCTGTCCGCTATTGATCAGTTTTCTCCCTATCGCGCTCAAGACTCGCCCAACTCCTGCCCAGCTGATGGCCGCTGACTCCACATCAGCAGAAACCGAACCCGTGCTGCGGGCACCGCGTGCTCGACGAGATGCCCGGCTCCCACGAGATCTGTCCCGTCTGCTTCTGGGAGGACGACGGAGTCCAGTTCCGCTGGCCGACCATGGCCAGCGGGGCGAACAAGGTCTCCCTGATCGAGGCCCAGCGCAACCACCAGGACTTCGGCGCCTGCGACCAGCACGGCCGGCGGTACGTCCGCCCGCCGGCCGAGGACGAGCCGCTCGACCCCGCCTGGCGCCCCATCGACCTGACACGCGACCCCATCGAGGACTGGTCAGCCGAGAACCGCGCCCCGTGGCCCGCCGACCGCTCGGTGCTCTGCTGGTGGCTGCCCCACCTTCTGGCGCCGGGACCACCCATGACGACCCACGTCGAGAGACTCGTCCAGCAGCTCGACGACTCGGCCGACCCGTCGTACGAAGCCCGCACGGAACAAGGTGACCGATGCCGCCCCGGCACCCTAGGAAGTCGGCTACGGCCATGCGGTCGAGAGCTGCGTGACGAGGCTGTACGGCAGCCGCCCGCACGCGCCGACGCCGAGACCCTCACCGCCCACCTCGACCGGGAAGCCGACCTGTGGGTCAAGGCGAGTTCGCCGACGTTGGACCCGTACAGCCATGACGCTGAACATCTACACCCATACGAAGCGGCGTAGCCGCCGCCCCCCCGGCGCGCTGAACCAAAGTCAGCACACTGCGGACTCCGCGCGGGCCGCAAAAGGCCGCTCAACCCGCTCCGTCGCAGTTCAGGCGGCGTTTAGCCGGACGTATCGGACGCGCGACCGTGGCGAGGCGGCTCGCCCCGTCACCAATCGTTGTGTACACATCGGACACTCGGTACCCTTGGGCGCATGACGCAGCCACTGCCCATAGAGTCCATCCGCGATGTCCGTGCGCATCTGGCCGAGGTCGTGGAGCGAGCCGATCGGGACGACGTGCCCACCGTCATCACTCGCCGCGGCAAGCAGGTCGCCGCTGTCGTGTCCATCGAGGTGCTGCGCAAGTACCAGGAGTGGGAAGAGCGCGAGATCAACCGGATCATCGACGAGCGCATGGCCAACCCAGCACCCGGCATCCCGATCGAGGACATCATGAGGGAGACGCTGGCGCGCAGTGAGTGAGTACCGCACCGTCTTTCGACCAGAGGCTCAGGCCGAGCTCCGCAAGGTCCCGCGAGACATGGCCCTCCGCATTCTGGCCAAGCTGACCGAGTTGGAGACCGACCCGCTGGGGTTCAACACCACAGCCCTCGTCTCCCAGCCCGACCGCCGCCGCCTACGGGTCGGCGACTACCGCGTGATCTACTCGCTCGACAATGGCGAGCTGGTGGTGTGGGTGGTACACGTCGGGCATCGCTCCACCGTCTACGGCGCCTGAACACTCCTGATGCCAGGTCAGAATATCCAGCACCGATCCAGCACGGAATCGGCGAAGGGGTCGGACTCTCAACAGCCCGACCCCTTCTGACCTGCATGTTTGCCACGTCAGCGACGTGGTGTTACTTCATTCGCTCAGACGTTGAAGCGGAACTCCACCACGTCCCCGTCCTGCATCACGTAGTCCTTGCCCTCCATGCGGGCCTTGCCCTTGGCGCGGGCCTCGGCGACCGAGCCCGTTTCGACGAGGTCCTCGAAGGAGATGACCTCGGCCTTGATGAAGCCCTTCTGGAAGTCCGTGTGGATGACGCCGGCGGCCTCGGGGGCGGTGGCGCCCTTCTTGATCGTCCAGGCGCGGGACTCCTTGGGGCCGGCCGTCAGATAGGTCTGCAGGCCGAGGGTGTCGAAGCCGACGCGGGCGAGGGTGGCGAGGCCGGGCTCGTCGGCGCCGACGGACTGGAGGAGTTCGAGGGCGTCCTCCTCGTCCAGCTCGGCGAGGTCCGCCTCCAGCTTGGCGTTGAGGAAGATCGCCTCGGCGGGGGCGACCAGTGCGCGCTGCTCGTTCTTGAAGTCCTCGTCGACCAGCTCCTCCTCGTCGACGTTGAAGACGTAGAGGAAGGGCTTGGTGGTGAGCAGGTGCAGGTCGTGCAGCAGCTCGTTGCGCTCGCTGCCCTGGACGATGCCGTGCGCGAAGAGGGTGTCGCCCTTCTCCAGGATCTCCTTCGCCTCCTCGACGGCCTTGACCTTCGGCGCGATGTCCTTCTTGATGCGCGACTCCTTCTGGAGGCGCGGCAGGACCTTCTCGATGGTCTGGAGGTCGGCGAGAATCAGCTCGGTGTTGATCGTCTCGATGTCGTCCTTGGGCGAGACCTTGCCGTCGACGTGGACGACGTTCTCGTCCTTGAAGGCACGGATGACCTGGCAGATCGCGTCGGACTCACGGATGTTCGCCAGGAACTTGTTGCCGAGGCCCTCGCCCTCGCTGGCGCCGCGCACGATGCCCGCGATGTCGACGAAGTCGACGGTCGCCGGGAGGACGCGCTGCGACCCGAAGATCTCCGCCAGCTTCGTCAGGCGCTCGTCCGGGACGCCGACGACACCGACGTTCGGCTCGATCGTGGCGAACGGGTAGTTGGCCGCCAGCACGTCGTTCTTGGTCAGGGCGTTGAACAGGGTCGACTTGCCGACGTTGGGCAGACCGACGATTCCGATCGTGAGCGACACGTTTGCGACTTCCCGTACGTAGGAGGGCCAGGCGGCCGGTGGCCTGGGGCGGCGGGGCCTGGGGGTGCGGTCCCGCGGATCGCGCCCCAGGGGCCAGAGGGCTGGCCGGTCCCCCAGTTTACGGCGTGCCCGCGCCCCGCCCGGCGACGTATCGAACGCTTGGCCAAGGTCCCCTCGACGGCGTGTCTGTGAACCCATTCGGCACATTAACCGACCTAGGTTGGTCGAGTGGAGCAGCACAGGACGCATCCCCCTCGGACCGGACCGCAGCGTGGCACTCCCCTTCCGCCACAGATGGCCAGAGGCGGCCGGGAGCGCGGCGGCGCGGGGGCGGCGCGTCGTGCCCCGGTCGCGCGCGGGCCCGTCCCCGCCCCGGTCCGAGCCGTGCGACGCGTCGCCCGCGCCGTGCGCCGGATGCCGAACCCCCGGCTCACCGGGCTGGGCGGCGGACTGTTCTGCGCGGTGTCGATGTTCGCGCTCGCCTGTCTCGACCGACTGCTGTTCAGCGCGTCGCTCACCCTGTACGGGGTGCTGTTCCTGCCGGTCAGCGCCTTGACCGCGGTGTGGGTGCGGCGGGGTGACCTCGCGAGCGGGCCGGTGGTCGTGCCCATCGGCTTCGCTGCCGGGCTGCCGCCGATCGCCGGGGGCGACGGCGGACCCGCCGGGTATCTGATGGGCCTGGTCACCGCCCTCGCGATGGCGGCGGGCTGGCTCTACGGCGGCACGCTCGTCGCCGGCCTCATCGTGACCGTGCGCAAGCTGCGGCTGATGGCCCGGCGGGCGGCCGAGCGGGACGGGGACATGGCCCGGGAGCGGAGCAGAGGGCGGGGGGAAGGCAGGGAGGCCGAGGCGTCCCGAGGAGCGGCGGTGCCCGAAGGAGCTGCTGTGCCTCGGGGAGCGGCGCCGTACCGAGAAGCGGAGGCGTCCCGAGGGCACGGTCGGTCCGGGACAGCCGGTGCCGGCGATCGGCCTCGCCCCTCGTACGACCACGCCCCGGACCGATCCAGGTCCCCGAGGCCACCGGCCCAGCCCCGCCGCACGGCGCCCCGCGGCTCCTGAGGCCCCGACCCACCCTCTCGGACGGGACCACGCCCCCACCGGTCGAGCCCTCTCCGATGGCACCCGCCGAAGCGAGCCCTCCGTCGAGCCCTGCCTCGGGCCTCCCAAAGGGCCCCGCCCCGTCAGCCGGCCTTCGCCGCCCGCATCGCCGCGCCCACGATGCCCGCGTTGTTCTGGAGCTGGGCCGGGACGATCTCGGCCTGGATGCCCTCGATCAGGTGTAGGAACTTGTGGGACTTGCGGCTGACGCCGCCGCCGATGATGAAGAGCTCCGGGGAGAACAGCATCTCCACATGCGCGAGGTACTTGGTGACGCGCTTGGCCCAGTGCTCCCAGGTCAGATCGTGGTCCTCCTTCGCCTTCGTGGAGGCGCGGGTCTCCGCGTCGTGGCCGCCCAGCTCCAGGTGGCCCAGCTCAGTGTTGGGGACGAGGACGCCGTCGCAGAAGACGGCGCTGCCGATGCCCGTACCGAAGGTCAGCATGATGACGGTGCCCTGACGGTCGCGCCCGGCGCCGAACTGCACCTCGGCGACGCCCGCCGCGTCCGCGTCGTTCACCACGGTGACCGGCAGGCCGCCGAGCCGGTCGCCGAGCAGGGCCCGCGCGTCGACGTCGATCCAGCCCTTGTCCACATTGGCCGCCGTACGGATCATGGCGCCGCCCGTGACCACGCCGGGGAAGGTGATGCCGACCGGGCCGGTCCAGCCGAAGTGGTCGACGACCTCCTTCACCCCGTCGGCCACCGCGTCGGGCGTCGCCGGGTGCGGGGTCAGCACCTTGTACCGCTCGTCCGCCAGGTCGCCCAGGTCCAGGTCCACGGGAGCGCCCTTGATCCCGGATCCACCGATGTCCACGCCGAAGATGTGCATGGCCCTACGTTACGTCGTACGACTGACAGTCACGGCCGGGGGCCACCAGGCCGCCCCTCGGCCCCGGAACCCTCACCTCCTCGTACGCGTACGGCCCCGGAACCTTCACGTTCCGGGGCCGTACGCGCGGGACGAAGGGGGCTCAGGCGCCGGCGGCACCCTGTCCGGTGCGCTCGGCGACCAGGGCGGCCGCCTCCTCACGCAGGTCGCGGCGCAGTTCCTTCGGCAGCGAGAACGTGATCGACTCCTCGGCGGCCTTGACCAGCTCGACATCCTCGTAGCCCCGCTGGGAGAGCCACTCCAGGACCTCCTCGACGAGGACCTCCGGCACGGAGGCGCCCGAGGTGACGCCGACGGTCTCCACGCCCTCCAGCCAGGCCTCGTCGATCTCGCTCGCGAAGTCCACGAGGTACGCCTCGCGGGAGCCGGCGAGCTTGGCGACCTCGACGAGCCGCTTGGAGTTGGAGGAGTTGCGGGAGCCGACGACGATGACCAGTTCCGCCTCCGCGCCCATCTGCTTCACGGCGAGCTGACGGTTCTGCGTGGCGTAGCAGATGTCGTCGCTCGGCGGGGAGACGAGCAGCGGGAACTTCTCCTTGAGGGCGCCGACGGTCTCCATCGTCTCGTCGACGGACAGCGTGGTCTGGGACAGCCAGACGACCTTCGACGGGTCGCGGACCTCGACCTTCTCGACGTCACCGGGGCCGTCGACGAGCTGGATGTGGTCCGGGGCCTCGCCGGAGGTGCCGATGACCTCCTCGTGGCCCTCGTGGCCGATCAGCAGGATGTCGAAGTCCTCGCCCGCGTACCGGATCGCTTCCTTGTGGACCTTGGTGACCAGGGGGCAGGTCGCGTCGATGGTGGCGAGCCTGCCGCGCTGCGCCTCCTCGTGGACCGTGGGGGCCACGCCGTGCGCCGAGAACATCACGATGTTGCCCTCGGGGACCTCTTCGGTCTGCTCGACGAAGATGGCGCCCTTCTTCTCCAGGGTCTGCACGACGTACTTGTTGTGGACGATCTCGTGGCGGACGTAGATCGGGGCCCCGTACTGCTCAAGGGCCTTCTCCACGGCGATCACGGCACGGTCGACACCCGCGCAGTAGCCGCGCGGAGCGGCGAGGAGGACACGGCGGCGGCCAGGCGAAGCGGTCATGCACCCATCGTAGGGGGTCCCCTGCGGAGGGCTCCGCCGTGGAGCGGGGGAGAGCTCGGGGGTGCGTGTTCGTGGGTGCGTGCGCGTGGTGTGTGGTTTCTCGCGCAGTTCCCCGCGCCCCTGAAGGCCCGGGCCTGCGGCCCGGCCTTCAGCGGGATGGCGCCGTCGAAAAGCACGGGCGCAGCCCCGGGCGCCTTTCAGGGGCGCGGGGAACTGCGCGAACAACCCCCGCGCACCCGCACCCGCCAAGAACCACGCACCCGCACCCGCCAAGAACCACCCGCACCCCCGAGCCATAAGGCGCTGTCGGCACCCCCCGTTACGCTCCCCACATGGCTCTCCACACATCCGCCGACGCCCCCCTCCCCGTCGGCGAGGTCTCCCGGCTCATCGGCGGCTGGATCGACCGGCTCGGCACCGTGTGGGTCGAGGGGCAGATCACGCAGTTGTCGCGGCGTCCGGGCGCCGGCGTCGTCTTCCTCACGCTCCGGGACCCGTCGCACGACATCTCCGTGAGCGTCACCTGCTACCGGCAGGTGTTCGACGCGATCGCGGACGTCGTCAGCGAGGGCGCCCGGGTCGTCGTGCACGCGAAGCCCGAGTGGTACGCGCCGCGCGGGCAGCTGTCGCTGCGGGCCACCGAGATAAAGCCGGTCGGGGTGGGCGAGTTGCTCGCCCGGCTGGAGCAGCTGAAGAAGTCGCTGGCTGCGGAGGGGCTGTTCGCGCCGGAGCGGAAGAAGGCGCTGCCGTTCCTGCCGCAGCTGATCGGGCTGGTGTGCGGCCGGGCCTCCGCGGCCGAGCGGGACGTCCTGGAGAACGCCCGGCACCGCTGGCCGGCTGTCCGCTTCGAGGTGCGCAACGTCGCCGTGCAGGGTGTGCACGCCGTACCGCAGGTGGTGCAGGCGGTGAAGGAGCTGGACGCGATGGAGGGCGTGGACGTCATCGTCGTGGCCCGCGGCGGCGGCAGCGTGGAGGACCTGCTGCCGTTCTCCGACGAGCAGCTCGTCCGGGCGGTCGCGTCCTGTCGTACGCCGGTGGTGTCGGCGATCGGGCACGAGCCGGACACCCCGCTGCTGGACTATGTCGCGGACCTGCGGGCGTCCACGCCGACCGACGCGGCCAAGAAGGTCGTGCCGGACGTCGGCGAGGAGTACGAGCGGGTGCGGTGGCTGCGGGACCGGGCGCGGCGGTGCGTGGAGGCGTTGGTGGAGCGGGAGGAGCGGGGGCTCGCGCATGCCTTGGCGCGTCCCTCGATAGAGGATCCGCACCGCATGATCGACGAGCGGGCCGACCAGGTGGCGTCGCTGCTCGACCGGGGGCGGCGCTGCCTGGGCCACCATCTGGACCGGGCCGTCTCGGAGCTGACGCACACGCACGCGCGCGTGGTGGCGCTCTCCCCCGCCGCGACCCTGAAGCGGGGGTACGCGGTGCTCCAGCGGGCGGACGGGCACGTGGTGCGGGCGCCCGAGGAGGTCACGGCCGAGGAGCCGTTGCGCGCGCGGGTGGCGGAGGGCGAGTTCGCCGTCCGGGTCGAGGGCACTGTCGAGGGCACTGTCGGAGGGGACGCATAAGGTGGGCCGCATGACCAGCAACGTGAGCGAGGCCGAGGAGACGACCGTGGCGGGCGGGGCGGCCGGAGCGTCCGAGGCCGACCGTGCCCTCGGCTACGAGCAGGCGCGTGACGAGCTGATCGAGGTCGTCCGGCGGCTGGAGGCGGGCGGTACGACGCTGGAGGAGTCCCTCGCCCTGTGGGAGCGCGGGGAGGAACTGGCGAAGGTGTGCCGCCGCTGGCTGGACGGCGCCCGTGCCCGGCTGGACGCGGCCCTCGCGGAGGAAGAGGAGTCGGGCACCTCCGGCGACGACGGCCGGGGCTGACACCGCCCTTGTGACCTGGTTCTTGTGAAGCGGATCACTCAGGGGCTCTTTTTGGTTGAACCTTGAACTTCCATTGCGTACCTTCGAGGTCGTCAGCGCACGTCCTACGAAGGTTGTTCCATGTCTCTCGTTCTCGACCCCGCCGCCCAGGACCTGCTCTTCCGTGAGGCGCACACCGCCAACGCGTTCACCGACGAGCCGGTCACCGAGGAGCAGGTGCAGGCGATCTACGACCTGGTCAAGTACGGCCCCACCGCCTTCAACCAGACCCCGCTGCGCATCGTCCTGGTCCGCTCCGCCGAGGCCCGCGAGCGTCTGGTGGCGCACATGGCCGAGGGCAACCAGGCCAAGACCGCCGCCGCCCCGCTGGTCGCGATTCTCGCCGCGGACAACGAGTTCCACGAGGAGCTGCCGACCCTGTTCCCGGCGTTCCCGCAGGCCAAGGACCTCTTCTTCGCCGAGCGCCCGGCCCGTGAGGCCGCCGCCGGACTGAACGCCGCCCTGCAGGCCGCGTACTTCATCATCGGCGTCCGCGCCGCGGGGCTCGCCGCCGGCCCGATGACCGGCTTCGACGCCGCCGGCGTCCAGAAGGAGTTCCTGGACGACGACCACACCCCGCTGATGGTCGTCAACATCGGCAAGCCGGGCGAGGGCGCCTCCTACCCGCGCTCCCCGCGCCTTGCCTACGACGACGTCATCACGACCGTCTGAGTCCTCGGGCACGACACGGAGAGGGCCCCCGGCGCGACTGCCGGGGGCCCTCTTCGTGTGCCTGTGCGCAGGCGCGTCACTCCGTCCGCAGGGCCCGTGCCATCTTCGTCAGCTCCTCGAACGACGCGCTGCCCGCGACGACGGTGGTCGACCCCTCGCTCCGCAGGACGAGGGCGTCGTAGCGGTCGCCCTCGTAGCGGGTCCAGGTCTCGCCGCCGATCTCCTGGGTGGCGCCGGTCTTCTTCGCGTCCTGGGTGGCGTCCGGGATGAACCGGGACGGCTTCCCGGCGGACTGCTCGACGGCCACGTACTGGCCGTCGGGAGCGTGGAACCCGAGGTGCCAGTGGTCGGAGTCGGCGCCGCTGAAGCGGACGGAGGTCGCCTTCCAGGTCTCGGGCAGGCCTACGGGCGCGGCCACCGGGTAGGAGGCGGCGCGGCGTGCCGTGAGCAGCTCGACGCGGTAGTCGACACGCTTGAGCTCCTGCTCGGTCTCGTCGTGCGGGATGAAGAGATAGATGACCCAGGCCGCGAGCACGATGAGCCCCAGGGAGAGGACCATATCGCGAACGGTCTGCTTGCCTTTCGTACCTGCCACGTCCTCATCGTCGCAGGTGCACCGGTCCGCTCATCCGTGGGGTCCCCTGCTCAATTTGTCAGCCTGACGATAGAGTCGGCCCGAACCCTCATCCGGCCGTCGTCGTATCAGAAAGGTGCGCTCCGATGACCGAGAACCATCATTTGCCGTCCGAGCTCGAAGTCCCCTCCGAGGCTCCCGACCGGAACCTCGCCCTGGAGCTCGTACGGGTGACCGAGGCGGCCGCGATGGCCGCGGGCCGCTGGGTCGGCCGCGGGGACAAGAACGGCGCGGACGGCGCCGCCGTACGCGCCATGCGGACCCTCGTCTCCACCGTCTCGATGAACGGCGTCGTCGTCATCGGTGAGGGCGAGAAGGACGAGGCCCCGATGCTCTTCAACGGGGAGCGCGTCGGTGACGGGACCGGCCCGGAGTGCGACATCGCCGTGGACCCGATCGACGGCACCACGCTGACGGCCAAGGGCATGACCAACGCGATCGCCGTGCTCGCGGCGGCCGACCGGGGCACGATGTTCGACCCGTCGGCCGTCTTCTACATGGACAAGCTCGTGACCGGCCCCGAGGCCGCCGACTTCGTCGACATCAACGCGCCGATCTCGGTGAACATCCGCCGGGTGGCCAAGGCGAAGCGGTCCACGCCCGAGGACGTCACGGTCGTCATCCTCGACCGGCCGCGGCACGAGGGCATCATCAACGAGATCCGGGAGACCGGGGCGCGCATCAAGCTGATCTCGGACGGTGATGTCGCGGGCTCGATCCTGGCGCTGCGGGAGGGCACCGGGGTCGACATGCTGCTCGGCATCGGCGGAACGCCCGAGGGCATCATCTCGGCCTGCGCGGTGAAGTGCCTCGGCGGCACGATCCAGGGCAAGTTGTGGCCGAAGGACGACGAGGAGCGGCAGCGCGCGATCGACGCGGGGCACGACCTCGACCGGGTGCTGACGACGGACGACCTGGTGTCCGGGGAGAACGTGTTCTTCGTCGCCACGGGGATCACCGACGGCGAGCTGCTGCGGGGCGTGCGGTACCGGTCGGAGACCGCGACGACCGACTCGATCGTGATGCGGTCGAAGTCGGGGACGGTGCGGCGGATCGACTCGGTGCACCGGCTGAGCAAGCTGCGCGCGTACAGCTCCATCGACTTCGAGAAGGCGAAGTAGCCCCGCCGGTCGGAGGGTCGGGAGGTGAGGCGCCCTCGCTCGAAGCGCCCACCCCCGGCGGCACTGCGAAGGCGCCCTCTTGTGCGGAAGAGGGCGCCTTTCGCGCGTGTGGGGGGGGCTAGCCGGCCGCCGCTATCGTCCCCGCTGCCCGGGCCGCCTTCTTCAACTCCAGGTCCCGGCGGCGCCTTCGGGCGAGCACCACGCGGCGTTCCGCCGCGGTGAGGCCGCCCCAGACGCCGTACGGCTCCGGTTGCAGGAGTGCGTGTTCCCGGCACTCGACCATGACGGGACAGCGGGCGCAGACGCGCTTGGCGGCCTCCTCGCGGGAGAGCCGGGCCGCGGTGGGTTCCTTGGAGGGGGCGAAGAACAGCCCGGCCTCGTCACGCCGGCACACGGCCTCCGTATGCCACGGGGCGTCCTGATCCCTGTCTCGCACAGGCACCCGCTGGGGCGGAACGGCAGCGACCTGCAGGGACGAATGCGGCGGTTGCAGCACGGTCTACTCCTGACGACGGCTTCGCGAGCGAGAGACGATGCAGCAAGCCCTACCCGCTGTGCGCGGGCCTATGCACTGAGTCCCCAACCGCCGGACTTCCGGACCTCACCAAGCGGTCACAAGCGGACCGGACACCTTCGGGAACGCTCCGGGAGCGATCCACTTCACAAGCGTCAACGGTCCAGGTGTTTGCGCAAACTGCCGTCGACCTTGCGGGCGACATGATCGGTGACGCGGCCGAGGAGGTCGGCGATCATCTTGCCGCGCCTGGGCCTGGCCTCGACGCTGCCGAGCACGGCGAAGCCGTCCACGTAGACCACGGGCGCGTCCGGTTCGCCGGAGTCCAGGTTGTCGACCTCGAAGGAGCCGAGGACACCGCCGCCGCTGCCGCGCAGGGAGACGTTCTCCGGGACGCGGATCTCCACGCTGCCGAAGAGGGAGACGGCCCTGATCATCACCTGGCGGTGCTCGAAGAGGGCCTCGCTGAGGTCTATCTCCACGCTGCCGAACACGGCGTACGCGTGGATGCGGCGGCCCGCTCGCCAGCGGCCCTTGCGGACCGAGGAGCTGAAGACCGCCAGCAGACGCTCGTCCGCGTCGACGGGGATGGCGCCCGGGGTGGGGCGGTTGGGCACGGAGGACGGCGGCGCGTACGCCGACGGCTTGTGCGCGGCGGGCAGGTCCCGGATGAACACGTCCAGTTCGCCGACCGTCTTGGCGGCCAGCACGCCCTCGACCCGCTCGGCGTGCTCCTCGGCGGTCAGGCGCCCCTCGGCGAGGGCGTCCCGAAGGATGTCGGTGATGCGGTCACGGTCGGCGTCCGAGGCACGCAACTCGGCGGCGGCGACGCGCGCCCCGGTCTGCTTCTGAAGGTCCACGGCAGCAGCGTACCCACACACGATAGATCGCGATAGACCCCGTCGGGGTGGAACTGAGCCTTACCTCACAAGCCCGCCGCCGACGGCAGGTCCTACGCTGGTGGGCGCCGCCGATGGAGGCCGGCCGCCGGTGTGCCACAGGCTTGGGCGCCCCGGAGGCGAGCCGCGCCTGAGAGTCAGCCTGTCTAGTGAGGAATGGGCACCGATGCCTGAGTTCGAGTACACCGATCTGCTCCCCATGGGAGAGGACACCACTCCGTACCGGCTGGTGACCTCCGAGGGTGTCTCCACCTTCGAGGCCGACGGACGCACCTTCCTCAAGGTGGAGCCGGAGGCCCTGCGCAAGCTGGCCGCCGAGGCCATCCACGACATCCAGCACTATCTGCGCCCGGCCCACCTGGCGCAGCTGCGCCGGATCATCGACGACCCGGAGGCGTCGAGCAACGACAAGTTCGTCGCGCTGGACCTGCTGAAGAACGCGAACATCGCGGCGGCGGGCGTCCTGCCGATGTGCCAGGACACCGGCACGGCGATCGTCATGGGCAAGCGCGGGCAGAACGTCCTCACCGAGGGCGGCGACGAGAAGGCGCTGTCCCAGGGCATCTACGACGCGTACACCAAGCTGAACCTGCGCTACTCGCAGATGGCTCCCCTCACCATGTGGGAGGAGAAGAACACCGGCTCCAACCTCCCGGCCCAGATCGAGCTGTACGCGACGGACGGCGGCGCGTACAAGTTCCTGTTCATGGCCAAGGGCGGCGGCTCCGCCAACAAGTCGTTCCTCTACCAGGAGACGAAGGCCGTCCTGAACGAGGCCTCCATGATGAAGTTCCTGGAGGAGAAGATCCGTTCGCTGGGCACGGCCGCCTGCCCGCCGTACCACCTCGCGATCGTCGTGGGCGGCACGTCCGCCGAGTACGCGCTGAAGACCGCCAAGTACGCCTCCGCGCACTACCTGGACGAGATCCCCGCCGAGGGGTCGCCGCTCGGCCACGGCTTCCGCGACAAGGAGCTGGAGGAGAAGGTCTTCGAGCTGACGCAGAGGATCGGCATCGGCGCGCAGTTCGGCGGCAAGTACTTCTGCCACGACGTGCGCGTGGTGCGCCTGCCCCGGCACGGCGCGTCCTGCCCCGTCGCGATCGCCGTGTCCTGCTCCGCCGACCGCCAGGCGGTTGCGAAGATCACCGCCGAGGGCGTCTTCCTGGAGCAGCTGGAGACGGACCCGGCGCGGTTCCTGCCGGAAACCACCGACGAGCACCTCGACGAGGCCGGCGACGTGGTGAAGATCGACCTCAACCAGCCGATGGAGTCGATCCTCGCCGAGCTGACCAAGTACCCGGTGAAGACCCGGCTGTCGCTGTCCGGTCCGCTGGTCGTGGCCCGCGACATCGCGCACGCCAAGATCAAGGAGCGGCTGGACGCGGGCGAGGAGATGCCGCAGTACCTGAAGGACCACCCGGTGTACTACGCGGGCCCGGCGAAGACGCCCGAGGGGTACGCCTCCGGTTCCTTCGGCCCGACGACGGCCGGCCGCATGGACTCCTACGTGGAGCAGTTCCAGGCGGCGGGCGGTTCCAAGGTGATGCTGGCGAAGGGCAACCGCTCCCAGCAGGTCACCGACGCCTGCGGCACGCACGGCGGCTTCTACCTGGGCTCCATCGGCGGCCCGGCCGCCCGTCTCGCCCAGGACTGCATCAAGAAGGTCGAGGTCGTCGAGTACGAGGAACTCGGCATGGAGGCCGTCTGGAAGATCGAGGTCGAGGACTTCCCGGCGTTCATCGTCGTCGACGACAAGGGCAACGACTTCTTCAAGGACCCGGCGCCCGCCCCGACGTTCACCACCATCCCGGTCCGCGGTCCGGGCCTGGCCTAGGCCGGACAGCCCCGCGCCCCCGGAAGGCGAAGCCTCCGGGGGCGCGGGCATATCCGTACGAGCGTGGTCGCCCGGCGGGCCGTCAGGCCAGCTTGGCGATCTGCGCGTCGGCGATCTCGGCCGGGAAGTCGAAGTCCTTGCCCGTGGCGAGGGATCCGATGTTCAGCGCGGTGAAGTAGGCCACCGTGGCGCCCTTGCGGACCACGACGACCTTCATCGGGACCTTGGCCTCCTCGGCCTCGGAGACGATGTCGAGGGCCACCGCCTCGTCGGCGCCACCGGGGGCCTCGGTCTTCGTGACCTTGGTGACCTGCTGGTCCGTGCCGTCGGCGGTGACCTTGAAGCCCTTGGCGCAGGCGTCCGCCGACTTGGTCAGGGAGTCCAGCGCGGCCTCGGCGCCGTCGCCCTCGTAGGAGGACAGACGGATCAGGGTGCGGGTGACGTCGAGGCTCTTGGGGTCCGCGGCGTTCGGCACGCTCGCCGTCTCGCGCTGGACGGTGGCGGCGGGCCGGTCGACGACCGAGCCGATCGCCGCGTACGACAGCGGCGCGCACGCCTCGTCCTCGGCCTTGATGTCCTTCTGCTCGACGGTGACCGTGGGGGCGGTGACCTTGTGGCCCTTGACGTCACCGTCCTTCAGCACGACCTTCTCCAGGTCCGCGGCGGACAGGGCGGGCGCCTTCTTCTCCCCCGCGGAGCCCGAGCCGCCCTTGCCCGACTCGTTCCCGGTCCCGCCGGAGTCCGAGCAGCCGGCCAGCAGGGTCAGCGACAGGACGGCGACGCCGGCCGCGCAGGCCCGGCGTATGACAGCGCTTCTCAATGCACGTTCTTTCGTCGGAGTTCGTTCGACCGTTGGGTCAACGGGGCGACGCTACTGCACACCACCGACGAGGGCCCGCGTAATTCCCCGTCACTCGTCCGAGGGAAGCCGGGAACATCGTGACGGGCCCGGACGCTGTACCGGTCATGAGTGACTACCGCGTCGAACACGACTCCATGGGCGAGGTCCGGGTCCCCGCGGACGCCAAGTGGCGTGCGCAGACACAGCGGGCGGTGGAGAACTTCCCGATCTCGGGGCAGCGCATCGAGCGCGCCCACATCGAGGCGCTGGCACGGATCAAGGGCGCCGCGGCGAAGGTCAACGCCGAGCTGGGAGTGCTCGACAAGGACATCGCGCAGGCCGTCCAGGACGCGGCGGCGGAGGTCGCGGAGGGCCGTTGGGACGAGCACTTCCCGGTGGACGTGTTCCAGACCGGCTCCGGCACCTCGTCGAACATGAACACCAACGAGGTCATCGCCACCCTGGCGACCGAGCGCCTGGGCCGGCCCGTCCACCCCAACGACCACGTCAACGCCTCCCAGTCGTCCAACGACGTGTTCCCCTCCTCCCTCCACATCGCCGCCACCGCCGCCGTCACCCACGATCTGATCCCGGCGCTCGACCACCTCGCGGCGGCGCTCTCCCGCAAGGCGGAGGAGTTCGCGGACGTCGTGAAGTCCGGCCGTACACATCTGATGGACGCCACCCCGGTCACACTCGGCCAGGAGTTCGGCGGATACGCGGCCCAGGTCCGTCACGGCGTGGAGCGGTTGCGGGCGTCGCTGCCCCGCCTCGCCGAACTGCCCCTCGGCGGTACGGCCGTGGGGACCGGCATCAACACCCCGCCCGGGTTCTCCGCCGCCGTGATCGCCGAAATCGCGGCGGTCACCGGGCTGCCGCTGACCGAGGCGCGGGACCACTTCGAGGCGCAGGGCGCGCGGGACGGCGTCGTCGAGACCTCCGGACAGCTCCGTACGATCGCCGTGTCCCTCACCAAGATCGCCAACGATCTGCGGTGGATGGCGTCCGGGCCGCGCACCGGGCTCGCGGAGATCTCCCTGCCGGACCTCCAGCCAGGCTCCTCGATCATGCCCGGCAAGGTCAACCCGGTGATCCCGGAGGCCGTCCTCATGGTCGCCGCCCAGGTCACGGGGAACGACACGACGGTCGCCGTCGCGGGCGCCTCCGGCAACTTCGAACTGAACGTCATGCTTCCGGTCATCGCGAAGAACGTGCTGGAGTCGATCCGGTTGCTGGCGAACGTCTCCCGACTGCTCGCCGACCGGACGGTGGACGGGATCGTCGCCCATCGCGAGCGCGCCCGGGAGTACGCCGAGTCGTCACCGTCGGTGGTCACCCCGCTCAACAAGTACATCGGGTACGAGGAGGCGGCGAAGGTCGCCAAGAGGTCGCTGGCCGAGCGGAAGACGATCCGCGAGGTCGTCCTGGAGAGCGGCTACGTGGACCGCGGCGATCTGACGCTGGAGCAACTCGACGAGGCGCTCGATGTCCTGAGGATGACACGGCCGTGACCGGGTGGCGCGCGGCGGCCGTCCCGGATGACACCCGGGTAACCGATTCCCGCGCAGGCGTGAACCATCACCGGTACCGCGGCGTCATATGCGCATGACACCTAATATCTGTCCATGGCGGATGGTGGAGCGGTGAGACGAGTGGAAGCGGGCAACCCGACGGCGTTCTGGGAGCCGGGGGACCACATCCTGTGGCGCTACCGGGAGAACGCGGGCGAGCGCTTCCACATCGCGCGCCCCGTCACCGTGGTCCGTGACGACGAGGAACTGCTGGCCGTGTGGATGGCACCCGGCACCGAGTGCGTCAAGCCCGTCCTCGCCGACGGAACCCCCCTGCACGCGGAGCCGCTCGCCACCCGCTACAAGAAGCCCCGCGAGGTCCAGCGCGACCGGTGGTTCGGCACGGGCGTGCTGAAGCTGGCCCGGCCGGGCGAGCCGTGGTCGGTGTGGCTGTTCTGGGAGCCGGGTTGGCTTTTCAAGAACTGGTACGTCAACCTGGAGACGCCACTGGCCCGTTGGGACGGCGGTGTGGACTCCGTGGACCACTTCCTGGACATCTGTGTGTATCCGGACCGGTCCTGGGACTGGCGCGACGAGGACGAGTTCGCGCAGGCCCAGCAGGACGGACTGATGGACGGTCACGCGGCGGAACGGGTGCGGGAGGCGGGTCGGTCGGCGGTCGAGACGATCCGCTCCTGGGGCCCGCCGTTCTCGGACGGTTGGCAGCACTGGCGCCCGAATCCCGCATGGGGAGTACCGTCTCTCCCTGACGACTGGGACCGTACGCCTGCGCACTTGTCCTCATGAGACCCTTGATGCGCCCCCGGTCCACAACCGTAGGATCGTCCTCCGCGAGGATTCACCGGGGCAACTCCCGCAGTTCGCGCAGTGCTTGACCATACGTCACCGAGGGGCGGCAGGACGTGATCAAGGGGTACGAGGGCCACACCGGCAGAATCCGGAGAAGGCCAGACGGACGGTCAGTACTGTCGTTCCGCGGGTCCGCCGGTACCGTGTGCGGCACAGGAACTGCCTCTGACCACGCGGGAAATCCGTTCCTGGGGCACATGAACCGGGTATCGGCCTTTCTGCGGGACGAAGTATCGGGTTTGCTGCGGGACGAACTGCGCGTAGCTCGCGCAGTCCCGGACGGATGGATTCGACACGCGTGACGGAGCACCCCACCTCCCACGAGCGCCCTCAGAGCGGCGCCGGCCCCGCGGATGCCCGCGGGGCGGTCCTGCGTACCCAGGAGCCGCTGCGCGCGGCGCCCGCCGCGGCCTTACCCGCTCAGGCGCGCATGGGTGACGCGCAGGCCCGCAAGGGCGACGCCGCCGAGCCGGACACGGCGACCCCGTGCCCGACGAGCGACGAGGCCCCTTCGGAGCACGCCCAGCCGGCGCTCTCCGAGCACTCCCAGCCCGCGGCCACCGAGCCCGACCCGCACCGCCCGCGCCCGGCCCCGGAGACCATTCCGGCGCAGCCCGGCGGCGAGACGGAGCGGTCCGCCGGCGCGGTCGGCGGCCTGGAGCGGCGCAGCGGGCAGGGTGTCCCGCCGGGCGCCCCCATGCCGATGCGGCGGGACGGCGACCGGCTGCGGTTCGTCGGCGCCGCGACGCGGCGGATCGCCCGCGGTATCGACCTGGACGAGATCGTCATGGGTCTGTGCCGGGCGACCGTGCCGACGTTCTCCGACGCGATCCTCGTCTATCTGCGCGAGCCGCTGCCCGTCGGCGACGAACGGCCCACCGGGCCCATGGTGCTGCGGCTGCGCCGTACCGACCGGATCCCCGAGGAGCGGGACACCGAGGGCGGCTTCATGCCCGCGCTCCAGCCCGAGCCCGTCGATCTGGCGGTCGTCACCGCCGAGCAGTGCGAGGTGCGGCCCGGAGGGGCGCTCGCCGAGGTGCTGCGCGGGGTGCGGCCGGTCTTCGCGGACGCGCCCGCCGCGCACGACGCGCTGCCGGAACTGCTCGGCCCGGACGCCCAGCTGACGGTGCCGACGGGGCAGCGGGCGATCCTCGCGCCGCTGCGCGGCCGGCGTCGGGTGATCGGCGCGGCCGTGTTCCTGCGCCGCCCGGAGCGGATGGCGTTCGAGCAGGACGATCTGCTGGTCGCCGCCCAGCTCGCCACGCACAGCGCCCTCGGCATCGACAAGGCGGTGCTGTACGGGCGTGAGGCGTACATCGCCGACGAGTTGCAGCGCACGATGCTTCCTGAGGCACTGCCGAAGTGCACCGGTGTCCGGCTCGCCCACCGGTATCTGCCGGCGGCGGAGACGGCCCGGGTCGGCGGCGACTGGTACGACGCGATTCCCCTGCCGGGGAGCCGGGTCGCGCTGGTCGTGGGCGATGTCATGGGCCACTCGATGACATCCGCGGCGATCATGGGCCAGCTGCGGACGACCGCGCAGACGCTGGCGGGTCTCGACCTGCCTCCGCAGGAGGTGCTGCACCACCTCGACGAGCAGGCGCAGCGGCTGGGCACGGACCGGATGGCGACCTGCCTCTACGCCGTGTACGACCCGGTCTCGCACCGCATCACGATCGCCAACGCCGGGCATCCGCCGCCGGTCCTGCTGCATCTGGGCGGGCGCGCCGAGGTGCTGCGGGTGCCGCCGGGCGCGCCGATCGGCGTGGGCGGGGTGGACTTCGAGGCGGTGGAGCTGGACGCGCCGGCCGGGGGCACACTGCTGCTGTACACCGACGGGCTGGTGGAGTCCCGGCTCCGGGACGTGTGGACGGGGATAGAGCAGCTCCGCGAGAAGCTCGCCGCGACCGCCCAGTTGACCGGGCCGGACCATCCGCCGCCGCTGGAGGCCCTGTGCGACGAGGTGCTCGACATGCTCGGTCCGGGTGACCGGGACGACGACATCGCGCTGCTCGCCGCACGGTTCGACGGCATCGCTCCCAGTGACGTCGCCTACTGGTTCCTGGAACCGGAGGAGATGGCTCCGGGCCGGGCCCGCCGTCTCGCCCGTCATGCCCTGTCCCGCTGGGGGCTGGAGGAGCTGACCGACTCGGTCGAGTTGCTGATCAGTGAGGTCGTGACGAACGCGGTGCGGTACGCGACGCGGCCGGTGACGCTGCGGCTGCTGCGGACCGATGTGCTGCGGTGCGAGGTGACCGACGACGTGCCCCAGCTGCCGCGGTTGCGGCAGGCCCGGGCGACCGACGAGGGCGGGCGCGGGCTCTATCTCGTCAACCGGTTGGCGAAGCGGTGGGGGGCGACGCGGTTGAGCGCGGGGAAGGTGGTCTGGTTCGAGCTGAACCAGGCGTGAACGCTCCGCTGGGTCGGGCCGGTCATGGCTCGGGGCCGGCTGCGGGCTGCGGGTTTCGTGTGGTTGATCGCGCAGTTCCCCGCGCCCCTGACGACAGAGGGGGCGCCCGGTAAAAACCGGGCGCCCCCTCTTTCGTGTGCCTTCGCGGCTAGCCGCCTGCTTGGGGGTCGTTCGGGTCCGGGGGCAGGTCGATCTCGCCGTCGGTGGGGGTCTCCTCCGGGGTCGTCTCGGGGGTCTCCTCCGGGGTCGTCTCCGGGGACTTCGAGGGACTCGCCTCCGGGGACTTCGACGGGCTCGCCTCCGGGGACTTCGACGGGCTGGCCTCCGGGGACTTCGACGGGGTCGGGGTCGGGCTCGGGGACTCCGTGGGCGCGACCGCGGCGCCCTGGGTGGTCTCCAGATCGAACTTGGTCTTCTGGCCCATCACACCGAAGGTGTACGTGGCCCAGATCTGGGCCGGGAAGCCACCGCCGTTGACGCGTTCGACACCGGCCGCCCCGTACATCGGGACGTGCTTGCCGTTCTTGCTCATGTCCTCGCCGAAGAGGCCGACGGACGTCACCAGGTTCGGGGTGTAGCCGGTGAACCAGGCGGAGCGGTTCTCGTCCGAGGTACCCGTCTTGCCGGCGACCTGCTGGCCGCCCCGGGCGGGGTTGTCCCGGACGGAGATCTTGGCCGTACCGTCGTCCACCACGCCGGTGAGGACCGAGGTGACGGTGTCGGCCGCCTCGCGGGTGATGACCCGCTCGCCGATCGGGTCGGCGATCGTGACGGCGCCGTTGCGGTGCGTGGCCGAGGCGAGGATGGTCGGGGTGACCTTCCTGCCGTGGTTGTCGAGGGTGGCGTAGATGCCGGCCATCTCCAGCGGGCTCGCGCCCATGGAGCCGAGGGTCTGGGCGGGCACCGCCTGCATGCCCTCGGTGTCCATGCCCAGTTTCCCGGCGACCTCCATGACCTTCTCCATCCCGACGTCGACGCCCATCTGGGCGAAGACGGAGTTGATGGACTTGTTCATGGCGGTCTGCACGGTGACGTCGCCGTAGTTGACGTTGTCCTCGTTGGGCGGGGCGAAGCCGACCTTGGTGCCGTTGTCGACGACCTGGTGCCGGCTGTCGCCGTCGTAGATCGTGTTCGCGGCGATCGGGTCGCCGTCCTGGGTCTCGGCGCCCTCGTCCACGGCCGCGGCGAGGATCACCGGCTTGAAGGTGGAGGCGGGCTGGTAGTCCCGGCGCGTGGCGTTGTTCTGGTAGTGCTTCACGTAGTCGATGCCGCCGTACATGGCGAGGACCTTGCCGGACTTCGGGTCGACCGAGACGGCGCCTGCCTGGATGTGCGCGTCGACCTTGCGTTTCTTGGGGTCGAGCTTGCTGGTGAGGCGCTGCTTGACGGCCTTCTCCAGCGCCGCCTGCTTCTTCGGGTCGATGTTGAGCTTGATGGTCCAGCCGCCCTTGTCGATGAGCGCCATGGCCTGCTCACGGTCGGACGCGCGGCCGCTGGCGACGAGCTGGCGGGCCAGCTCGCTGTTGGCGGCCTCCACCAGATAGCCGGTCTGCCCGGCCATGTCGGGGGTGGCCTGCGGCGGCTTCAGCTTCGGGAACCTCATCGCCTTGCGCTCGGAGGCGTCCAGCTGCTTCATCTCGACCATGTTGTCCAGGACGTAGTTCCAGCGCGCCATGACCAGCTTCCGGCCGGTGGGGGTGGCGACGGCCAGGTCGTACTGGCTGGGGGCCTGGAGGAGGGCGGCGAGGTACGCGCCCTGGGCGACGCTGAGCTTGTTGGCGTCCTCGTGGTAGTACGCCTGGGCCGCCGCCTGGATACCGGAGGCGCCGCGACCGTAGTAGCTGGTGTTGATGTAGCCCGCGAGGATGTAGTCCTTGGACTTCTCGCGTTCCAGCTTCAGGGAGATGACCAGCTCCTGGAGCTTGCGGGTCACCGTCTGGTCCGGGGTCAGGTAGAAGTTCTTGACGTACTGCTGGGTGATCGTCGAGCCGCCCTGCTTGCCCTTGCCGGACAGCGTGTTGATCACGCCTCGGGTCATGCCCTTGAAGTCGACACCGGGGTCCGTGTAGAAGCTCTTGTTCTCGGCGGCGACGAAGGTCATCCGGACCTTCTCCGGAATCTGGTCCAGTCCGACGATCTCGCGGGCGGTCGTGCCCTTGCCCGTGCGCGCGAGGAGGTCGCCGTTCTCGAACTCGTAGACGTTGCTTTCCTTGGTCGCGTCCGGGTTCCCCTTGGGGATGTCGATCATCAGGTACAGCACGACGAACGCGCCCATGACGAGCAGGCACAGACCGAAGAACGTGCCGAGGATCTTCTTCCAGGTGAAGAGACGGCGTATGCCGGTCTTCTTCTTTTTACCGCCGCCCTTGGCGCCCTTGGCCGCGGCCCGGGCGGCCGCCCGTCCGCCGCCCGCGGGCGCCTCTATGACCGCGGTCGTCCCCGCCGCACCGCCGGACGAGCGCTTGGGCGCCGCGCGGCGACCGCCGCGTTGCCGCGCTCGTCTTTCTTCCGCTCGTCCCATGGCTCCGGTCCGCTCCGCCTCTGCTCGGTCTCGTACGTCACTCAGGTCAATGCCAGCTCAGCAAGCTAACACCGAGGACTGTGGCAAAGAGGAGTCGATACGGCCCCGTCCGGCGTGACAATGCGCACGCGCCGCGGACGGTCGCATACCTCGTCCCACCGGAACGGACGTTCCAGCAGGGGCGATGGTTGCCCCCGTGGCCTCATGTGTTGCGGACCGCAGCAGTGACAGAACCGTGACATTCGCGGGTGACCTGCGACGGATCCACCGCCCGTCGCGACCTATACACGGCATGTATACGTGGTGTGTATACGCGGTGTGTACAGTCGTGTCATGTCCATCGGTCACACACTCCTGGGACTCCTGGAGTCCGGGCCCCGACACGGTTACGACCTGAAGCGGGCCTTCGACGAGAAGTTCGGTCACGACCGGCCCCTGCACTACGGCCAGGTCTACTCGACGATGTCGCGGCTGCTGAAGAACGGCCTGGTCGAGGTCGACGGCATCGAGCCGGGCGGCGGCCCCGAGCGCAAGCGGTACGCGATCACCGAGGCGGGCGTCACCGATGTCCAGCGGTGGCTCGCGACCCCGGAGAAGCCGGAGCCGTACCTCCAGTCGACCCTCTACACGAAGGTCGTGCTCGCCCTGCTCACCCACCGGGACGCGGCGGACATCCTCGACACCCAGCGCTCCGAGCACCTGCGCATGATGCGCATCCTCACCGACCGCAAGCGCAAGGGTGATCTCGCCGACCAGCTGATCTGCGACCACGCCCTGTTCCATCTGGAGGCCGATCTGCGATGGCTGGAGCTGACCGCCGCCCGACTGGGCAAGCTGGCCGAGGTGGTGACCCGATGACCCCGCCGCCCGCCGGCTCCCTGCTCGTCGCGACCGATCTGCGCAAGGCGTACGGTCCGACCACCGCGCTGGACGGCGCCGAGTTCTCCATCCACCCCGGAGAGGTCGTCGCGGTGATGGGGCCCTCCGGCTCCGGCAAGTCGACCCT
Source organism: Streptomyces sp. NPDC030183 (assembly GCF_055573455.1). Taxonomy (NCBI): domain Bacteria; kingdom Bacillati; phylum Actinomycetota; class Actinomycetes; order Kitasatosporales; family Streptomycetaceae; genus Streptomyces; species Streptomyces sp. NPDC030183. Next base: position 131,326 of record NZ_JBVIBK010000007.1, on the reverse strand, counting down.
GCTGCACTGTCTCGCCGGGATCGTGACGCCCGACTCCGGGTCGATCACGTACAACGGCCGCGAGATGGCCACCATGAACGACGCGCAGCGCAGCGCCCTGCGGCGCAGCGAGTTCGGGTTCGTCTTCCAGTTCGGGCAGCTGGTGCCCGAACTGACCTGTGTGGAGAACGTGGCGCTGCCGCTGCGGCTGAACGGCACCTCCCGCAGGGAGGCCGAGCGGACCGCCCTGTCCTGGATGGCACGGCTGGAGGTCGACGACCTCGCCCGCAAGCGCCCCGGTGAGGTCTCCGGCGGTCAGGGCCAGCGGGTGGCGGTGTCCCGGGCCCTGGTCACCGGCCCGCGGGTGCTGTTCGCGGACGAACCAACCGGCGCCCTCGACTCCCTCAACGGCGAGCGGGTGATGGAGCTGCTCACGGAGGCGGCCCGGTCCACCAACGCGGCCGTCGTCCTGGTCACGCACGAGGCGCGGGTGGCCGCGTACTCCGACCGCGAGATCGTCGTGCGGGACGGGAAGTCGCGGGACATGGAGCGCGTCATATGAGCGCTGTCGTCGGCCAGTGGTACCGGGACCTCGCGATGGGCGTGCGGTTCACCTTCACCGGGGGCCGTGAGGGCTGGGTGCGCGCCGTGCTCACCGCGTTCGGCGTGGGCCTCGGGGTGGCGCTGCTGCTGCTCACCGCGGCCGTGCCGAACGTGCTGTCCGGGCGGGACGCCCGCCAGGAGGCCCGGCAGGACCGGGGGATCGGCTACCTCGAGAACAACGCCGAGTCCAAGCCGACCGACAGAACGCTGCTCATCGCCGACACGGACACCGAGTACCGGTACCTGGAGATCCGAGGCCGGCTCCTCGAACCCGAGGGCCCCGACGCGCCGCTGCCTCCGGGGGTCGCCGAGTTCCCCGCACCGGGCGAGATGGTCGTCTCCCCCTCGCTCTCCGAACTGCTGGGCTCCGACGCCGGGAAACTGCTGCGCGAGCGGCTGCCGTACAGGACGGTGGGGACCATCGGCCAGGCCGGGCTCATCGGCTCGGGCGACCTGACCTACTACGCCGGTGCCAAGGGGCTCGCCGAGCGACTCGACGGCTCGGTGGTGGCCCGCATCGACCGGTTCGGATCGTCGACGGACCAGCCCGAGGAGGAGGTCGACCCGATCCTGCTGCTGCTCACCCTGGTCGTCTTCGTCGTGCTGCTGATGCCGGTCGCCGTCTTCATCGCCACGGCCGTGAGGTTCGGCGGTGAACGGCGCGACCGTCGGCTCGCGGCGCTCCGGCTGATCGGCTCCGACAGCCGGATGACCCGCCGGATCGCGGCGGGCGAGGCGCTCGCCGGGTCCGTGCTGGGACTGCTCTTCGGGACCGGGTTCTTCCTGCTCGGCAGGGAGGTCGCCGGCTCGGTCGAGGTGTTCGGCATCAGTGTGTTCCCCAGCGACCTCAACCCCTCCCCCGGTCTGGCGCTGCTGGTCGCGCTCGCCGTGCCGGCCGCCGCCGTCCTCGTCACGCTGTTCGCGCTGCGCGGCGTCGTCATCGAACCCCTCGGTGTGGTGCGCACGGCCAAACCGGCCCGCCGCAGGCTCTGGTGGCGGCTGCTGCTGCCGCTCGGCGGTCTCGCTCTGCTCTACCCGATGCTCGGCCAGGGCTCGGAGAACGGCGAGTTCAACGAGTACCTGGTGATCGGCGGTGTCGTGCTGCTGCTGTTCGGCATCACGGCGCTGCTGCCCTGGGCCGTCGAGGCGTTCGTCGCCCGGCTCGGTGCCGGCGCGGTCTCCTGGCAGCTGGCGGTACGCCGACTCCAGCTGAGCAGCGGTTCGGCGGCCCGCATGGTCAACGGCATCGCGGTGGCGGTGGCCGGCGCGATCGCCCTGCAGATGCTGTTCGCCGGGGTCGAGGGCCGGTTCACGGCGTCGACCGGCAAGGACACCTCACGCGCCCGGCTGGAGCTGGCTCTCCCGCAGGACGGTTCGATGAGCGCCGTCGGGGAGAAACTGAGGCGGGCCAAGGGCGCGGCGGCCACCGCGGCGCTGTCCACGACGCAGGTGGCCGCCACGGCCAAGGACCCCGAGCGGTGGCTGGGGGTGACCGTCGGGGACTGCGCCGCGCTGCGCGAGCTCGCGAGGATCCCCTCGTGCCGCGACGGCGATGTCTTCGTGGCGCCCGACCCGGTCGACCCGACGGCGACGAACCTCGCCACCGCGGGCCGCACCGTGTACTTCGAGCCGTCCTACAGCGGCGAGGAACCGGGCGCCGAGATCGCCTGGAAGCTGCCGGCCGGGATGAGGAAGGTGCCCGTGCGCGCCGACTCGCTGCGGCCCGGGGCGGCGGGGCTGCTGGTGACCCCGGACGCCCTGCCCGCGAAGACCGGGTCGGACTTCACCAGCACCGTGTACGTACGGACGGACCCCGCGGTCCCGGACGCGCTCGACGAGGTGCGCAACGCGGCCGTGGCGATCGATCCGCTCATCCGGACCTGGGAGTGGGAGTCGACCCAGCAGGCGGAGCAGTTCACCGACATCCGCACCGGACTGCTGGTCGGCGCGACCGCCGTACTCGTCCTGATCGGCGCGAGCCTCCTCGTCTCCCAGTTGGAGCAGCTCCGGGAACGCAGGAAACTGCTGTCCGCGCTGGTCGCGTTCGGCACCCGCCGACGCACCCTCGGGCTGTCCGTGCTGTGGCAGACGGCGATCCCGATCACCTTCGGCCTGGTCCTCGCCCTGGCGGTCGGCCTGACCCTGGGCGCCGTCCTGCTGAAGATGACGAACGTCGGCGTGGTCGTCGACTGGGCGAGCGTGCTGTCGATGACCGGCATCGGCGCGGGTGTCGTCGTCCTGGTCACGGCCCTGAGCATGCCGCCGCTGCTGAGGATGATGCGGCCGGAGGGGCTCCGCACCGAGTAGTCCTCCGCACCGAATGGTCCGCCCGTCGCGGGCCCCGGCTACAGCACCCGGACCGGCAACGGCCGCAGCGCTTCCCTGAGCGCTGCGGCCAGTTGCTCGTACTCGGGCCCGCGCGCCGCCCCCGTCCGCATGGCCAGGGCGACGCGACGGCTCGGCGCCGGATGCGCGAAGCGTCCCGTCAGCAGCTGGGGGTTCCGGCTCGTCTCCACGGTGACGGCCGTACGCGGCAGCAGGGTCACCCCGAGCCCGCCGGCGACCAGCTGGACGAGGGTGGAGAGGCCGGCCGCGGTCGTGGTGACCGGGACGTCGTCGCGGCCGGCCTCCCGGCAGATGTCCAGGGCCTGGTCGCGCAGGCAGTGCCCCTCGTCCAGCAGCAGCAGGTTGAGCGCGCGCAGCACCTCGCGGGGGATGCCGTCCTGGCCGCCCAGTTCATGGCCGAGCGGGGTGACGAGCACGAAGTCCTCGTCGAACAGGGGCAGTTCCGTGACGCCGGGAACACCCAGCGGCACGGCGAGGAGCAGCAGGTCGAGACGGCCGGTGGTGAGGCCGTCCAGCAGGTTGGCGGTCTGCTCCTCATGGACCTGGAGGTCGAGGTCCGGGTACCGCTCGTGGACGAGGTTGAGGACGGTCGGCAGCAGATACGGCGCCACCGTGGGGATGACCCCCAGGCGCAGCGCCCCGGTGAAGGGCGCCCGCACCGCCTCGGCCTCCTCCATCAGGGCCGCCACCTCCGCCAGCACCGCCCGCGCCCGTACGGCCAGCCGCTCCCCGGCGGGCGACAGCAGCACCTTGCGGGTCGTCCGCTCCACCAGCGTCACGCCCAGCGTCTCCTCCAACGCCGAGACGGCACCCGAGAGGGCGGGCTGGCTCATCCCTATCGCGGTGGCGGCGTCACGGAAGTGGAGATGCTCGGCCACGGCAGCGAAGGCCCGCAGCTGCGAGAGGCTGGGCCGGCGACGCACGGCACCGTTCATGGGAGGCCGCACCTATGACCCCGCCTTTCACCGACAGTCACTGATAACTACATTCGATCAACCAGACCGAGTGTAGCTATTTCATTGATCAATGCACCCTGTGCCACCATCGTGATCGTCCAACCCGTCGGAAACCCCTGGTCCAAGGGGTGTTTTCGCGTTGCAAGGAGAGCCTGTGCTCACTGTCGGTGACAAGTTCCCCGAGTTCGATCTGATGGCCTGCGTCTCGCTGGAGAAGGGCAAGGAGTTCCAGCGGATCAACCACAAGACCTACGAGGGTCAGTGGAAGATCGTGTTCGCGTGGCCCAAGGACTTCACCTTCGTGTGTCCCACCGAGATCGCCGCGTTCGGCAAGCTGAACGACGAGTTCGCCGACCGCGACGCCCAGGTCCTCGGCTTCTCCGGCGACTCCGAGTTCGTGCACCACGCCTGGCGCAAGGACCACGACGACCTGCGCGACCTGCCGTTCCCGATGATGGCCGACTCCCGCCACGAGCTGATGCGGGACCTCGGCATCGAGGACGAGGAGGGCTTCGCCAAGCGCGCGGTGTTCATCGTGGACCAGAACAACGAGATCCAGTTCGCCATGGTGACCGCGGGGTCGGTGGGCCGTAACCCCAAGGAGGTCCTGCGGGTCCTGGACGCGCTGCAGACCGACGAGCTCTGCCCGTGCAACTGGACCAAGGGCGACGAGACACTGGACCCCGTCAAGCTGCTGGCCGGGGAGTGAGGCTGCCGTGTCCCTCGACGCTCTGAAGTCCGCCATACCGGACTACGCCAAGGACCTCCGTCTCAACCTGGGGTCCGTCATCGGCAACTCCGAGCTGCCGGCGCAGCAGCTGTGGGGCACCGTGCTCGCCACGGCGATCGCCTCGCGGTCGGCCGCGGTGCTGCGGGAGCTCGCGCCCGAGGCGAAGGCGAACCTGTCGCCCGAGGCGTACACGGCGGCGAAGTCCGCGGCCGCGGTGATGGCGATGAACAACGTCTTCTACCGGACGCGGCACCTGCTCTCGGACCACGAGTACGGCAATCTGCGGGCCGGGCTGCGGATGAACGTCCTCGGGAACCCCGGGGTCGACAAGGTCGACTTCGAGCTGTGGTCGTTCGCGGTGTCCGCGATCAACGGGTGCGGGCTGTGCCTCGACTCGCACGAGCAGGTCCTGCGGAAGGCCGGGGTCGACCGGGAGACCGTGCAGGAGGCGTTCAAGATCGCGTCGGTGATCCAGGCGGTGGGGGTCACGCTGGAGGCGGAGTCGATTCTCTGCGAGTAGGACGCCGGCCGCCCTGTGGGTGGGGGGTGGGGGGTGCGTCGGCGACCGCGGGTACGTCGTGGCTGGTCACGCAGTTCCCCGCGCCCCTGAAGGGCCTGCGGCCCCTTCAGGGGCGCGGGCCCACTGAAAAGCGCTCGCGTCCCGGGCAGTCCCCTCGGCAGAATCCCTGCCCATGACCGGTCTCCCCTCCCCCACGTTCGAAGAGCTCGTCGCCGAAGGTGATGCCGTGCCCACCGAGGGGTGGGACTTCTCGTGGTTCGAGGGGCGGGCCACCGAGGCGCGGCCCTCGTGGGGGTACGCGCGGGGGATGGCCGAGCGGCTGGGGCGGGCGTCGGCCGCGCTGGACGTGCAGACGGGGGGCGGAGAGGTGCTGGACGCCGCTCCCCGGTTGCCCCGGCTGGCCGTCGCCACGGAAGGGTGGCCGCCGAACGTCGCCAAGGCCACCGCCCGGCTGCACCCGCGCGGAGTGGTGGTCGTCGCCAGCCCGGAGGACGCCCCGCTGCCCTTCACGGACGGGGCCTTCGACCTGGTCACCAGCCGGCACCCGGTCCAGGCGCACTGGACGGAGATCGCCCGCGTCCTCAGGCCCGGCGGTACGTACTACGCCCAGCATGTCGGGCCGGCCAGCGCCTTCGAGCTCGTCGAGCACTTCACCGGGCCCCTGCCGGACGAGGTCCGCCAGGGCCGGCACCCGGACCGCGAGCGCGCCGACGCCGAGGCGGCGGGGCTGGAGATCGTGGACCTGCGGGCCGAGCGGCTGCGGATGGAGTTCTACGACATCGCCGCCGTCGTGCACTTCCTGAAGAAGGTCGTCTGGATGGTGCCCGGCTTCACCGTCGACGCGTACCTGCCACAGCTGCGGTCCCTGCACGAGCGGATCGGGAGCGAGGGGTGTTTCGTCGCCCACAGCGCCCGCCATCTCTTCGAGGCCCGCAAGCCGACCGAGGCATGATCCTTCCCGCGCCCCGGAGGCACCGCCCCCGCTCTTCCCTTTCGCCAACTGGGGCCGCGGACAAAGCACTTCGAGGCGGACTCGGGTGAGCCGTTCGGGTGAGGGGGCGGTGCCCGGTCCCGGGCGGCGGCATCCCGCACTCGCCCCTGGTTTCCACATCGTTATCGCCCGCGACTTGGCCGGGGCGGCCCCCGTCGCGTAGGTTCAGACCAAGGTAATTCGCGTGAGCAAAGCTGCGCGGGCGGCACCGCGCAGTGGAGGGGGCTGCGCGGTGCCGTGAACCGGCCACCGCGTCAAGCGGGCGTTCCGACGCCACTTCACCCACACGAGGGCGCTCCACCCTCTCTCCCCGAGAGTCGCACAAGAATGCGCGAACCCCACGGTTCCGCCAGGATTCCCCCTTTTCCCCTTGGAATCCGTCGCGATCCGGCCATGATCCCCCCTCGATCACACCCTGAACGAACCCTTCCGCGCTCACCCTCGCGCTGTCGTCCGACTCCGCAGAGTAGTTGTGGCACGCCGATGCACGCAGCATCACTCACGAAGGGTTATGGTGGAAACCCCCCCTCGGGCCGGTCCGTCTCCCCCCCACGGACCGGCCCGTTTTTTCTGCCCGCCCACGGACACCTTTCCGCGGCCCGGGCGACGGGTCCTCCGAGGGCCCCCACCCCCGAACACCCCTTGGCGGACTTGGCCTCCACCACCGGTAGGCTCTGCCAACCAAGGGGACTGCCGCGACACCGGAGGGGCTTTCACGTGAACCTGCGCGACACACTGCGCGGCCTGTTGGTCAAGGTCTACGCACGCAGGGTCGAGGGGCACCTCGACCACGCCCAGGTGCCCAAGCACATCGGCGTCATCATGGACGGCAACCGGCGCTGGGCGAAGGCCGCGGGTTCCACCACCGCGCAGGGACACCGGGCCGGGGCCGACAAGATCGAGGAGTTCCTCGGCTGGTGCACCGAGACGGACGTGAAGGTCGTCACCCTCTGGCTGTTCTCCACCGACAACTTCGGCCGCCCCCAGGAGGAGCTGGTCCCGCTCTTCGGCATCATCGAGGACGTCGTGCGCTCCCTCGCCGCCGACGGCCGCTGGCGGGTGCACCACGTGGGCACGCTCGACCAGCTCCCCGGGCAGCTCCAGACGGCCCTGAAGGAGTCCGAGGAGGCCACCGCGCACGTCGACGGGATACTGGTCAACGTCGCCATCGGGTACGGCGGCCGCCAGGAGATCGCCGACGCCGTACGGTCCATGCTCCTCGACGCCCAGGACAAGGGCACCTCGATGGAGGAGCTCGCCGAGAGCGTCGACGTCGACATGATCGGCCGCCATCTCTACACCGGGGACCAGCCCGACCCGGATCTGGTGATCCGTACGAGCGGCGAGCAGCGGTTGTCCGGATTCATGCTCTGGCAGACCGCGCACTCCGAGTACTACTTCTGCGACGTCTTCTGGCCGGCCTTCCGGAAGGTCGACTTCCTGCGCGCCCTGCGCGACTACGCCGTGCGCCACCGGCGTTACGGAGGCTGAAACTCCGCGTTTCCGCCGCGCCGGCGATGAGGTGTCCGCCACCGGCTCGGCGGCAGACGTAACGAGGTGTTCACCGGGGCGCCCCCGTAGGGCGTGGCATGGCGGCGCATGTTCGAGGGCATAAGCCAGTCAGGTCGACACCCGAACCACGGGTGTCGGATCTCAGCGGACGGCTCGGGGCCGTCCGCCCGGGAGGCCCTTTGCACCAGCCCGATCGTGCGGTCACAGCACGGACGAAGCAGCGGAGGGCCGGTCACCGGCCCGTGCAACGGCGCCGTCGACCGGCCCAGTTCCAACCCGTCGCTCCCCGACCTCATCCGAGGGGGTACGTCCTTCCGTGGTGACCAGCACAAAGCGCCACAAGCCAGACCGGCGCACCTACGTCCTCGACACCAGCGTCCTGCTGGCCGACCCGAACGCTTTGAGCCGCTTCGACGAGCACGAGGTCGTGCTTCCGATCGTCGTGGTGACGGAGCTGGAGGCGAAGAGGCACCATCCCGAACTCGGCTACTTCGCCCGGCAGGCCCTGCGCCTGCTCGACGAGTTCCGGGTGCGGCGCGGCCGCCTCGACGCCCCCATTCCGATCGGGGACCTCGGCGGGACCGTACGCGTCGAGCTCAACCACTCGGACCCCAGCGTCCTGCCGACCGGCTACCGCCTGGGGGACAACGACTCCCGCATCCTGGCGGTCGCCCGCAATCTGCAGGCCGAGGGCTACGACGTGACCGTCGTGTCGAAGGACCTGCCCCTGAGGATCAAGGCGTCCTCCGTGGGCCTCCTCGCCGAGGAGTACCGCGCGGAACTCGCCATCACGGACGCCTCCGGCTGGACCGGGATGTCCGAGGTGACCCTGCCGGCCGAACAGGTCGACATCCTCTTCGAGGAGGGGACGGTTTACGTCCCCGAGGTCAGCGACCTGCCCGTGCACACGGGTCTGACGATCCAGTCGGAGCGCGGCAAGGCACTGGGCCGGGTGACGGCGGACGGCAACATCCGGCTCGTCCGCGGCGACCGTGAGGCGTTCGGCATCCACGGCCGCAGCGCCGAGCAGCGCATCGCGCTGGATCTGCTGCTCGACCCGGACGTCGGGATCGTGTCGATGGGCGGCCGGGCCGGCACCGGCAAGTCCGCGCTCGCGCTCTGCGCGGGCCTGGAGGCCGTGCTCGAACGGCGCCAGCACCAGAAGGTGATGGTCTTCCGTCCGCTGTACGCGGTGGGCGGGCAGGAGCTCGGCTATCTGCCCGGCAGCGAGGCCGAGAAGATGAGTCCCTGGGCTCAGGCGGTCTTCGACACGCTCTCCGCGGTCACCTCGCGTGAGGTGATCGAGGAGGTCACCGCGCGCGGCATGCTGGAGGTCCTTCCGCTCACGCACATCCGCGGCCGTTCGCTCCACGACGCGTTCGTCATCGTGGACGAGGCACAGTCGCTGGAGCGGAACGTCCTGCTGACCGTTCTGTCCCGGATCGGGGCGAATTCGCGGGTGGTGCTGACCCATGACGTGGCCCAGCGCGACAATCTGCGCGTGGGCCGCTACGACGGCGTCGTCGCCGTGGTGGAGAAGCTGAAGGGCCATCCGCTCTTCGCGCACGTCACGCTGACACGGTCCGAGCGCTCCCAGATCGCGGCCCTGGTGACCGAAATGCTGGAGGACGGGCAGATTTAACGGTTCTTCCGGTTCCGGGCGATCTGACCATTTGTGGTCATCTCCGGTCACCGATGGACCTCTTGGCGCCGTCCGGCAAAGGCGATGAGCCTAGCCGGGCGGCGCCTCGGCGTGTGGGCGTTTCCGTGAATCCCTGGGGACAAACGAGGTGTGAGCTTTCACACGCACCTACGAATTGCCTTGCGGTGCCGGGTTACGGCAGAGTCTCACTCCTGTCAGGCCCCGCATACGACACAGCCGTACCCCCAGCGGTACGGAACCACAGCAGTGCCACGGTCAACTCCATAACGTGGTCGTATGCCGCCCGAGCACCACGCGGCGCTCCCCGCAAGGGAGTTGCCCACCGGGCCCGCGCCTCCGTGACCCCGCAGTTGGGAGGCCAGCGCCAGGGGCACGATTGCGTCCGCCAGGGTCACCGAGGCGGGCGATGCTGGAAGGAAACCGTGTGAGCCGGATTTCGGTCCGGGGATTCGCAGTGGCCTCGGCCACCGCGGTCACCGCAGTCGGAAGTGTCGTCGGAGTTGCCTCGGGCAGCACCGCCCAGACCACGGACGACGCCGAGGCGGTCGCGAACGACACCACGTTGCTCGCCGACATACCTGTTGGTCAGCAGGCGCAGGTGCAGACCGCATCCCTGACTGCACAGGCCGACGCCCAGGCCATCGCCGCCGACGCGACCGCCCGCAAGGACGCCGAGGAGACCGCCCGCAAGAAGGCGGCCGAGGACGCGATCGCGAAGCAGAAGCAGGCGGAGAAGGCCGAGCAGGAGCGCAAGGCGAAGGAAGAGGCCGAGACGAAGGCCCAGGCGGCCAGCTCGCTCGGTGACGCCCCGACGCAGAGCTCCTACTCCATCGCCGAGATCCAGGCGATGGCGAAGGCGGTCGTGGCGAGCGACCAGTGGACCTGCTTCAGCAACATCGTGAACCACGAGTCCAGCTGGAACTACAAGGCCGTCAACCCGTCCTCGGGTGCCTACGGTCTCTTCCAGGCGCTCCCCGGCTCCAAGATGTCGTCCGCCGGCTCCGACTGGCAGACCAACCCGGCCACGCAGATCAAGTGGGGCCTCAACTACATGGAATCGCGCTACGGCAGCCCCTGCGAGGCGTGGTCCTTCTGGCAGGCCAACAACTGGTACTAGGCCCGCCACCGCCGATGACCCGCCGTACCCCGCGTCGGTGAGGTCTCGTCGGCCGCTCGCACTCCGGAAGCCCTCCACCGTCCTTCGGTGGGGGGTTTCCGCCGTGTACGGTCGGAGACCCGGGAGGAAGCGCGGCCTCCGGGAGGAACGGTGGACAGCAGGGGCGACGGGGGAAGAGGACACATGATGTCGCGGGTGCCAGGGTGGCTCGGCCGGATCGGCTCCGGCCTGAGCGGTTGGGGCGAGCGGTTGGAGCGCCGCCGCGCGGAGATCGAGTCCGAGTCGTCGGACTCTTCCGGGGCTGCGGGGGGTTCCAGACCCGCGGAAGGTGCAGCCGGGGGCTCCGGGTCGGTGGAGGGTCACGGGCCGGCGAAGGGTTCTGGGCCCGCGAAGGGTTCCGGGTCCGCGAAGGGCTCCGGGTCCGCGCAGGATTCCGGGCGTACGGCCGGAGGAGACGACCCCGAGAGCGTCGCGGCGGAGTCCGAGGGCTCGCACGGCCACGGCCCGGCCGATGCGCCCGCCGTCGTCCTGCGCCCCCGCCCCGACCCGGCGACCGCGGTGCCCTGGGGCATGCGGGTCGCGGCCGAGGCCGGCTGGCGGCTGCTCGTCCTCGCGGGCACCGTCTGGGTGCTGATGCGGATCATCAGCTCCGTACAGCTCCTGGTGCTCTCCTTCACCAGCGCCCTGCTCATCACGGCGCTGCTCCAGCCGACGGTGGCCCGGCTCACCCGGCACGGCGTACCGCGCGGTCTCGCCACGGCCCTGACCGCCGCGCTGGGCTTCGTCATCATGGGGCTCATCGGCTGGTTCGTCACCTGGCAGGTCATGGAGAACATCGACGACCTCTCCGACCAGGTCCAGGACGGCATCGACGAGTTGCGGCGCTGGCTTCTCGCCAGCCCGTTCCACGTCACCGAGAACCAGATCAACGACATCGCCCAGAACCTCCGCGAGGCCATCAGCGACAACACGGACACGATCACCTCGGCCGGTCTGGAGGGCGTGACCGTCATCGTCGAGGCGCTCACCGGCATCCTGTTGACGATCTTCTCCACGCTGTTCCTGCTCTACGACGGCAAGCGGATCTGGCAGTGGTCCCTGAAGCTGGTGCCGGCGGCGGCCCGCCCCGGAGTCTCGGCGGCCGGGCCGCGTGCCTGGCGGACGCTGACGGCGTATGTGCGGGGCACGGTGATAGTGGCCCTGATCGACGCCATCTTCATCGGCCTCGGCATCTACTTCCTCGATGTGCCGATGGCGGTCCCGCTCGCCGTGTTCATCTTCCTGTTCGCCTTCATCCCCCTGGTCGGCGCGGTCGTCTCGGGCGCCCTGGCGGTGGTCGTGGCACTGGTGACGCAGGGCGTGTTCACCGCCGTCATGACCCTCGTGGTGGTCCTCGCGGTCCAGCAGATCGAGGGGCACATCCTCCAGCCGTTCATCCTCGGCCGCGCCGTACGCGTCCACCCGCTGGCCGTCGTCCTGGCGGTCGCGGCGGGCGGGATGGTCGCGGGCATCGGGGGCGCGGTGGTGGCGGTGCCGCTGGTCGCCGTCACGAACACGGTGGTGGGGTCCCTGCGGGCGTACTCGCAGGACCAGCCGTACGGGGACGAGGAGGCGGCGCCCGGCCGTGCGGCGGTGCGGGCGGGTGGGGGACGGCGGTCCGGCGACGGGTCGGCGTCCGGCGGGGGCGCCGGTTAGCTCCGTGCGTGGCGGAGCAGGACGACTCCGTTGCCGAAGGTGCGGGTCTCGATCAGGCGCAGGTCGGCCTTCGGCCGGTCCTCAGCCTGGGAGAACAACGGTCTGCCCCGGCCGAGGATGACCGGGTGGACGTAGAGCCAGTACTCGTCGATCAGGTCGTGCCGCATGAACTCGGCGGCGAGGGTGGCGCCGCCGAGGGCCAGGTCGCCGCCGTCCTGCGCCTTCAGCGCCATGATGTCCTCGACGACGACGTCCCGGACGATCGTGGTGTGCCACTCGGCGTGGTGCAGGGTCCGGGAGAACACGAGCTTCGGCATGTTCCGCCAGATCGACGCGAAGTCGGCGATGGGGCGGGGGGCGTCCGGGTCGCGGTCGGCGGCGGGCCAGTAGTCGGCCATCAGCTCGTAGGAGACGCGGCCGTCCAGGAAGGCGCCCATGTCCCTGAGCACGTCGTTGAAGTGGGTGTGCAGCTCGTCGTCGACCAGCTGCCAGTCGAGTTCGCGGTTCGGGCCCTCCATGAAGCCGTCGAGGGACAGGGACATCATCAGGACGATCTTTCGCATGTGTAGGGGCTCCCGCGCTTGTCTCGGTGTCGATGGCCGCAGCGGCCGTGGGCCGATGGTGGACGGCCGAGGGCCTGGGACGAGGATGACGCGGAAAGGGGCGCACGCGGGTGACGACGCGCCTGAGCCCCACCGCCCGCCGGGCAGCAGCAAGCCGGTGCGGTCATGCATCGGCCGGGAGTCGGTCCGCCTCGGCTCGGACTCCCGGCGGCCCCCTGGTGCTCGTGGACGAGGTCAGCCCTGTTCGCCCGTGGCGCCCGTCCTCGGGAAGGAGACCTCCACTCGGCGGTTCTTCTTGCGGCCCTCCTCCGAGGAGTTGTCGGCGATGGGGTAGTCCTCGCTGTAGCCGCGCACCTCGAAGGTGACGTCGCCGTCGAGGTCGCCGGCGAGGATGTCGTGGACGGCTTCGGCGCGTTTCTTGGAGAGCGTCAGGCCGTGCGCGTACGAGCCGAGGTCGTCGGTGAAGCCGAACACGCGGACCTTGGTGGCGTTCTGTGCCTTGATCTCCGCGGCGATCGCCTCGATGCGGGAGCGGGCCTGGGGGTTCAGTTTCGCGCTGTCCTTCGGGAAGAGGACCTCCGCCTGGAGGGCGAACGTGACGTTCTCGTTCGTGTCCTCGCGGCGCTCCTCGCCGCCGAGGTCCTCCACGACGGACTTGATGTCCAGCACCTTGGCGGGCGCGAGCGTAGCCCCGGCGGCCAGCTTCAGCCCCGGGCTGTTCGCGTCCACCTCGGGGGGCGGGGACGTGGTGACGGAGCCCGGGGGTTCGCTGGGGTCGTCGTCGGCGTGGGCCGCCGGGGTGACGAGGGCGAGCGCGACCACGACCGCGAGGGCGGTGGTGACCCGTGGGGTGAGAGCGGCCATGGTCACTCGCCCTCGGAGAGCTCGATGGTGGCGGGGGGCATGGAGCCGACCTGGAAGTCTACGGAGGTGGTGCCTTCGGGGGGGGCGGGGAATTGGGCGAACCAGTCCGTGGTCGCGCCGGTCTGAACGCCGCCAGTGAACCTCGTGCACAGGCAGCGCCCTTCGGTGTCGCGCAGAACGAGGTACTTCTTCTTCCCGTTCGGGTCGACGAGATTGGCACCCGCGATGGACCCGCCGTTCTTGACCAGTTCGCTTTCGTCGCCTCGCCACTCCGCGCCGACCCACGGCTTGCCGGTGCCATTCGTCACGGTTCCCTCGACCGTGACAAAACCGCCGCCGTCGCGGGCGGCCGACGTGACCTTGAGAGTCAGGCCACCGGCCTTGACCTCGGCGAGGATGGGCTGCGTGGCAGGGGCTTCGGATTCCTCCTTGTCCTCATCCTTGTTGTCCTGGGAGGGCTTTGCCGAGGACTCCTTCTTCGACGGGCTGTCGTCGCCCCCTCCCCCGCCGCAGCCGGCCACCGTGAGGACCAGCCCGGTGGCGATCGTCACCGCGGTCAGAGCCGCGCGGCCCCTTGTGGTGTACCGGAACTTCATGGACACAGCTTCCTCTCACTCGGCCAGACGCACAGAGAACATCACGGACGCGTCGGGAAGGTCGTCCGGATCGAAATCGTCGGGGTCGATATCCACGGCCTCACCGTCGCAGTCCAGTGTCACGGGCTTGGCGGGGTCCGCGTCCAGGTCGACATCACAACGAGGTTGGACGACCGCGGTCGCCTGAGCCGTGGCGGGCAGGCTTTCGGTGCCGGGGATGATCGAGTCGCCGACCGTGTAGTCCGTCTGGACCTCGACGCGAAAGCCGGGGAATCCGCCCACCTCAGTGGGCTGGGCGCCGCCCAGCACCGTTGAGTCGTTGGCGGCGGCCAGTTCCTGTGCGGCAGCCGTCGCGCCGTCGGCGGGCAGTCCGTCAAGGAGATCCAGCCAGTCCAGCCAGGCGTCGTCACCCGCTTCGATGGCATCTCCGAAATCCAGCAACAGGTCTTCACGCGCCTGCTGTGCCGCCGCCAACGCCGCAGCGTCCGCCGCGGACTGGGCTCCACTGCGAGCGGACGCTGCTTGCGCGAAGGCGAAGAAGGCCAACGCTACGAAGAGCAGAATCGCCGTCAGCCATATGTAGATGGGGAGGGTGGACCCTCGGTCGTCGAACGGAAGCCGAGAGCCCCTCAGCCTCCGACGACGTTGCTCACGGCCGCAAGAATCGCCCCCGAGATCAACCCGTCCAGACCCAACCCGTCGATCATCACGAAGATGCCCGCGACGATGATCATGATGCCGGCGTATTCCACGAAACCCGCGCCCGCGTCGCGGTTCTTGCCTCGCATGCGGGACTTGACCGTGGTTTTCCAGGTGGTGAAGCGGTGCTTGAGGTTCATGGCTGTTGCCCTCTCGCGCGGCCGGGACGTCTATCGGATCACCGTACGTGAAAGAGCCCGTACGGGG
Organism: Streptomyces sp. NPDC030183; assembly: GCF_055573455.1. Taxonomy (NCBI): domain Bacteria; kingdom Bacillati; phylum Actinomycetota; class Actinomycetes; order Kitasatosporales; family Streptomycetaceae; genus Streptomyces; species Streptomyces sp. NPDC030183. Next base: position 116,285 of record NZ_JBVIBK010000007.1, on the reverse strand, counting down.
GGTGGGTCCAGGGGCCCAACTTGGGGGGGTGGGCGTGGTCATCGCCTCCACCCCCCGGGGGCCGTGCCGAGCCAGTGGGCGATCGCTTCGCTGCGCGTCGCGGCGTGCAGTTTCGCGAAGATGCGGTTGATGTGGTTCTTGACCGTCTTCTCGCTGATGAAGCAGGCGGCGGCGATCTGACGGTTGTTCATGCCGGACGCGATGAGGTCCATCACCTCCACCTCCCTTGTGCTCAGGCCGAAAGACGGGTGATCGGGCGGGTCGGGGACCCGGCGGTGCGGCGACACGTACCGTCGCACCGCACGCGTGACGCGAGCCCGCGACGACTGTCGCACATATGGTTGCATGTGCGAAGTGCGGTCATGGCTTTCGTGTGAAGGTTTGTAGGAAACGCCGAGGGAAGTTGAGACATCCGCGACCGTCATGGAGACGGACGCGGAGACCGTCCGGCGGCCCTCCCGCAACTGCCGTACCGCCCGCAACAGTTCCGCCGCCGTGAACTCGCCGTGGACCAGGTAGCCGGACGCGCCCCGGCGTACGGCCTCCGCCACCACCTCCGGTTCCGTGCTGTACGTCAGCATCATCACCGGTGCCAGCAGGGCCAGTTCGGGGAGCGCCGTGAGGCCGTCCGTGCCGGGCATGCGGACGTCGAGGAGGACGACGTCGGGGTGGTGCAGCCGTGCGTCCCGTACCGCCTCCTCGCCGTTGGTCGCCTGGGCCACCACCTCGATGTCCGGGTGGGTGCCGAGGAGTGCGGCGAGGCCGGCGCGGACGACCGGGTTGTCGTCGGCCACCAGTACACGCAGGCGGGGCTCGGTGGGGAGTGCCTGGTCCCGGTCATGCATGGGCGGACTCCTGGTGGGGGGAGGGAGGGGGTGGGGAGGGTTCCGGGGCGGGGCCGGGGAGCGGGAGGGTCACGGTTACTTCCGTGCCCCGTGTGCACGGGGTCAACAGGAGCCGCGCCCCGAGCTGTTCGGCCCGTTCCCGCATGCCGACGACACCGAAGTGGCCGGAAACCTGCGCCTCGGACAGGGCGGCCGCGGGCGGGAGGCCCACTCCGTCGTCCTTGACCGTGAGGCGCAGGGCGGCCGGGGTGACCGTCAGGGCGACGTCCACCCTCGTCGCGTCGGCGTGGCGGTGGGTGTTCTCCAGGGCCTCGGTGACGATCGCCAGGAGGTGGTGGACCGTCTCGGGTGGGAGGGGCGGGGGTTCCGGGCCCGTGCGGGTCAGGTGGGTGGGGAGGGCGGTGCGGGACGTGAAGGTCTCGGCTGTCGCGGTCAGCTGTGCCGTCAGGGTCGCGGACGCGGGCGGTTCCGTAAGGTCCGTGTGGCGGCGTAGGTCCGTGAGGAGGTCCCGGGACTCGGCGGCCGCTCGGCGGGCCGCCGCGGCCACCAGGGTCGCCTGCCGGCGCAGTACGGCCGGGTCGGGCGCGGGGCGGTCCGCGGAGGCCGCCAGCGCGTCCGCGGCGAGGGCCAGGCCGTGCAGCGTCTTGGTCACCGAGTCGTGCAGTTCGCGGGCCAGGCGGGCGCGTTCCGACTCGACGGCCTCCGCAACGGCGAGACGGGACGTGGCCTCCGCGAGGGCCTGGGTGGCCGTACCGAAGCGGAACATCAGATTGCGCAGGGTCACGCCGATGATCCCGGCCGCCACGCAGAAGCCGGCGATGAGCAGGGTCCCCGCGCCCGCGCCCGGGCTGTGCTCCCAGGCTCGGTGGACGGTCAGCAGGACGGCGAGCTGGAGGCCGGTGAAGAGGCCGGCGCCACGCCAGCCGTAGAGCAGGCCGGAGAGGAGCGGGGTGCAGACGGTGGCGTAGGCGAGGGGCGAGACAGGGGAGGCCGTGAGGAGGAGGACCGCGCCGAGGAGGAGGTCCAGCGCCATCAGGGAGGGGTGGGCGAGGAGGCGGGGGGCGAAGCGGTCCCAGTCCCGGAGCATGGCGTACGAGATCGTGATGCCGAGGGCGGCGACGACGAGTACGGCTTGGGTGGGGGCGCCGTCGGAGGTGTTGGCCATGGCGAAGGGGGTGCCGATGGCCAGCATCGTGAGGCGGACCGCGATCGTCTGGCGGGAGAGGGCCTGGAGGGCGTTCAGCTGGAGGCGGAGGGTCGCGGGGGGTGCCGCGTCGTCCTGGAGGTAGCCGGTGGTCGGCCCGCCGGGTGGGGCCGGGGCGCGCCCTTCGCCCGTCGGCCGCCGCCGGGTCGCCGTGGGGACGGACGATGCCGGTGGTGCCGGGGACGCCGGGGGTACGGGTGGTGTCGGCGACTCGGTTGAGGGGGGCGAGGCCGTCGTCGAGGGCTTCGGGAGGGGCGGCGAGGGCGGCGCGGAACGCAGCCGGGGCGGGCGCAGGGCGCTCCGCAGCCGGGCGGTTCCGGGGGGCAGGTGACGACCGCGTGTCCTCATCAGCGGCCCAGGATCTCGCCGAAGTTCGTGCCCGAGCCGAGGAACATGCCCGTCGCGATGAGGATCATCGTCGCCGGCAGCATGAAGACCAGGGTCACCAGCGTGGCCTTGGGGATCGTCCTCGCGGCCCTGCGCCGCGCGTTCTGGGCGTCCGTGCGGCGCATGTCGGCGGCCAGCTGGATCAGGGTCTCCGCGATGGGGCTGCCCAGCTCCTCGCCCTGCTGCAACGCCGAGACGAACTGCGCCACCTGCTCGGAGGAGTTGCGCTTGCGGAGTTCGTCGAACGCCTGGCGGCGGCTGACACCCATGTCCATCTGGCGGAGGGTGATGCGGAGTTCGTCGGCCCACGGGCCCTCGTACTTCTCCGCCACCCGGTCCAGTGCCTGGCGGAAGCCGAGGCCCGCCGAGACGACGACGGCGAGGACGTCCAGGAAGTCGGGGAGCGTGCGGTCGATGACGTCCTTGCGTTCACGCACGGCCTGCCAGATCGCGACATCGGCGGCGAAGAAGCCGAAGGCGAAGGTGGCGGCGGCGAACAAGGGGCGGTCGCTGGTGAGGAAGACCAGGCCCATGAAGGCGCCGAAGAAGCCGTAGACGGCCCGGCGGGCGGCGTAGCGGTTGAGGGTGAGGCCGCCGGGGTTGCCGGCCATGTCGATACGGCGGCGCTTGGCCTCGACCCGGCGGGGGCCCATGAGGCGCAGGACGAGCGGGGCGAAGCGCATGCCGAGGCGGTCCACCGCCGAGCCCGTCTTGGAGACGCGGGTGGCTCCCACCTCCAGGGCCAGGGCCAGGTCACTGGGGAGCTTCGCCTCGGCGCGGATCATCCGGATGCCGAGGAGGGCGCCCGCGACGGCGACGGCCGTCAGCAGGGCGAGGAGGAGCGGGAGCGTCGATGTCGTCATGGCGGGTCACGGCTCCCTTCTCATACTTCGATCTTGCCGAGGCGGCGGATGACGAAGAAGCCGATGGTGTACAGGCCGATGGAGACCAGGACGAGGACCTGGCCGAGGGGCGAGCCGGTCACGCGGGCCAGAGCGCCGTCGTTCGAGGAGTTGATCAGGAGGAGGGAGCCCAGGCCCAGGAACGGGACCGTGAACGCCGTCGCGTTGACCTCGGAGAGCATCGTGCGGACCTCGCGTCGGGTCTCCTTGCGGTCCTCCAGGGTCTGGGTGAGGTTGCGAAGGGAACTGACGACCGTGCCGCCCGCCTTGTTGGACAGGACGAGGGTGGTGACGAGAACGATCAGTTCACGGGACGGGAGGCGTTCGGCGAGCTCGCCGAGGGCGTCGTCCACGGAACGGCCGAGGGCCAGCTGGTCGGCGACACGGGCCAGCTCCTCCCCCGCCGGGGCCTCCAGTTCCTCCGCCGCCATAGCCAGGGCCGTGCGCAGGGCGAGACCGGCGGCCGTGGCGTTGGCCAGGAGGCGCGCCACGTCGGGGAGTTGGTTGATGAACGCCTCGATGCGCTTCTGGCGCTGCCAGTTGAGGAAGATCGCGGCGGCCCAGATGCCGACGGCGCCGGCGATCGGGCCGAAGAACGGGGCGAGCGTGGCGGCGGCGATCAGCCACAGGGCGACCACGAGCATCGCGACGTACGTGGCGAACTCGCCCGCCGTCAGGTCGAGTCCCGTCGTGGTCAGGCGGAGGTGGATCGCCCGGCCGAGGCGGGTGCGGCGCAGTCTGCGGTCGACGGCCGTGAACCGTCGGACACGGCCGCTCGCCGTGCGGAGCGGGCCGCCCTGGCCGCCGGCGAGACGATCGACCAGGGCCTGGCGCTGGGCGCGGCCCGAGGCGAAGGTGTGGGCGCCCGCGACGGCGAGGGTGCCGCACAGGACGGTGGCGCCGAGGGCCAGCAGGGTGGCGTTGTTCACCGGGCGCTCCTTTCCCTGGTCGCTGGGTGGGCGGGGGCTGTGGGATGGGTGGGGGCTGTGGGATGGGTGGGGTGGTCGGGGGGCGCCGGGTTGTTCTGGGGTGCGGGGCGGTTTCGGTTCATCCGATCGCCTGCCTCGTGTGGAGTACGTCGATGGCCTCCGCCACGCCGTACGCGGGCGGCAGCGGCTCGTTCGCCACGTACAGCTTCTCCGCGACGGGGCGGGGGATCGGCAGGTGTTCGAAGCGGCCGTGGACGACGCGGTCGGCGCCGAGGGGGTCCGGGACGAAGCGGGAGACGGTGGCGATGCGGAACTGCTCGCGGCCGTGCGAGACGAGCAGCGCGATCTCGGTGATCTTGCGGGAGCCGTCGGCGAAGCGGGTCAGCTGGACCACCACGTCCACCGCCGAGTTGATCTGGTCCTTGAGCGCCTCGAAGGGGATGAGGACCTCGGACATCGAGCCGAGGGTCTGGAGCCTCATCAGCGCGTCCTCGGCCGAGTTGGCGTGGACCGTGGCGAGGGAGCCGTCGTGGCCCGTCGACATCGCCTGGAGCATGTCCAGGGTCTCGCCGCCGCGGACCTCACCGACGATGATGCGGTCCGGGCGCATACGGAGTGAGTTGCGGACCAGGTCACGGATGGTGATCTGGCCCTTGCCCTCGATGTTGGGCGGCCTCGACTCCAGGCGGATGACGTGGTCCTGCTGGAGCTGGAGTTCGGCCGAGTCCTCGATGGTGATGATGCGTTCGCGGGGCGGGATCAGGCCGGAGAGCGCGTTGAGCAGGGTCGTCTTGCCGGTGCCGGTACCGCCGCTGACGATCACGTTGAAGCGGGCGCGGACGAACGCGGCGAGCAGCATCAGCATCTGCTCGTCCAGGGAGCCGAGGCCGATGAGTTCCGGCAGCGTGTACGCGCGCGGGAAGCGGCGGATCGTGAGGGTCGGGCCGGTGAGGGCGAGCGGGGGGATGATGACGTTGACGCGTTCGCCGGTGGGGAGGCGGGCGTCGACCATGGGGTTCGACTCGTCGACGCGGCGGTTGACCGTGGAGACGATGCGTTCGATCGTCTGCATCAGCTGGTCGGTGGAGGCGAAGCGGAGGGGGAGCTGTTCGACCCGGCCGGCTCGCTCGACGAAGATCGAGTCCGGGCCGTTGACCATGATCTCGGTGACGGAGGCGTCGGCGAGGAGGGGTTCGAGGACGCCCAGGCCGAGGGCCTCGTCGACGACCCTGCGGATCAGCTGGGAGCGTTCCGCGGAGGAGAGGACCGGGCCCTCGCGGCTGATGATGTGGCCGAGTACGCGTTCGAGGCGGGCTCTGCGGTCGGCCGCCGTCAGGGCCGACATCTCGGCGAGGTCGATCTCTTCGAGGAGCTTGGCGCGGTAGACGGCCACGAGGTGTCCGTCCTCGCGTCCGGTTGCCCCCTCGTCGGGGGCGGCGATACGGGATCGCAGGCTCATCTTTTCGTCAACTCCTCTCGGGGGTGGGCGCTGTGCGGGGTGGTTCGCGTCGGGGTGACGCTCGCCGGGTTGCTCTCGGTGGGGTGGTTCGTTTCCGTTCGGTCAGGGTTCCGTTCAGTCCTCGTCCCTGTCGTTCGGCATCGTCGCCGTGCGTTCGAGGGTGACCGGGTCGAAGAGGGGGATCACGGAGGGGACGGTGACGGTGACTGTGGCGGTGGTGGTGTCGGGGCCCTGGTCGGGGCTCACGACAGGGTCCAGCCAGCCGCTCGCCGCGGCCTGGCCCGCTGCGGCGCCGTCGTTGCCTAGGGACTGTGCGCGGGCGGCCGCCCTCGCGGCTGAGCCTGCCTGGCTGGCGCCGTAGCCGATGAGGCCGAGTTGGACTGCTGCCATTGCCACCAGGAGGAGGATGGGGAGGAAGCCGGCGAACTCCAGGATGGCCGCGCCTCGGTCGTTGCGGTGGCGTGGGGGTTCGGTTGCTGTGTCTTCGGGCGCGGGTGGGGCGCCTTCGGGTGCGCGTGGGGCGCCTTGGGGTGCGCGTGGGGCGCCTTCCGGGGCGGGTGTGTCGCCTTCCGGGGCGGGTGGGGCGCCTTCGGGTGCACGTGGGGCGCCTTCCGGGGCGGGTGGGGCGCCTTCCGGTGCGCGTGGGGCGCCTTCGGGTGCGGGGTGGGTCGGGGGCGCGCCGGGGGGTGTCCGTCCTCGGAACGGCGCGAAATCGGTCTCTCGGGAAGCCGGACCAGTTGACGCGCCAACCGCTGCGGGCGGACACCCCCCGACACACCCCCTCACGTCCGTACGCGGCCAACCCGCCGCACGGGCTTGCGCCGGCTCCAAGGCGCGTTCCCGGTCGGCCGTGCGCGGCCGGCCCGCCGCGAGGGCTTGCGCCGCCTCGGTGGCGTGTGTCGAGCCGGTCATGCGCGGCCAGCCCGCCATCCCCGCCTGCGGCGCCTCGGTGGCATGCGCCGAACCGTACGTGCGCGGTCGGCCCGCCGTCCCCGCCTGCGCCGCCTCAGTGGCACACGCCGCGGCGTTCGAGCGCGGCCAGCCCGCCGTCCCCGCCTGCGCCGCCTCAGTGGCACACGCCGCGGCGTTCGAGCGCGGCCAGCCCGCCGTCCCCGCCTGCGCCGCCTCGGTGGCACACGCTGCGGCGTTCGTGCGCGGTCGGCCCGGCGTCCCCGCCTGCGGCGCCTCGGTGGCGTGTGTCGAGCCGGTCGTGCGCGGCTCACCCGGCGCGAGGGGGCGCGTCGGGTCCGGTGTGTGTGGCTGAACCGTGCTGGGGGTCACGGGGACTTCTCCAGGGCCGCGCCTGCTTCGCCGTGGACCGTCCAGCCTGCGTCGAAGCCTGGGAAGAAGAGGGGGACGGGGGCCTCGACCTCGGCCTTCATGACCGTGCCGTTGGCGGTGCAGTCGATGGACGTGTCGCTCCAGGCGGCGGGGAGGTGCTGGGTGCCGGCGGCCTGGCAGGTGCCCGGGACGTCGCCGTCGACGGCGTGGGCGGCGGTGGCTGCGCGGGCGGCCTCGTCGGCGGCGTTGCCCGCGAGGGAGTAGGTGTAGCCGTAGAGGGCGGCCTGCCAGAGGATCGTCATGACGATCAGGAGCAGGGGGAACATCCCGGCGAATTCGAGGGTGACCGAGCCCCGGTCGCCGCCCTTGCGGCGCAGGACGAGGGCGCCCCGGTCGGAGGACGGCTTGCGGCGGCGGCCGCCGCCTCCGGTCTCCTGGGGCGTGACCAGTTCGAGTTCGCCGGCCAGGGACCACAGGGCCTGCTTGACCGTGGAGCGGGCGTCCAGGTCCTGGAGGCGGCCCGCGTCGACGACGGACTGGAGGTCCTTGAAGGCGGCGGGGACGGCGTTGCGGGCCACCTTCGTGCCGGTGACCTTCTCGATGAGGGGCGGCTGGATCTCCGTACCGCGCGAGTGGCGGTTGACCACGGTGAGGGTCTCTTCCGCCTTGCGGATCTGGAGGCGGTCCCAGAGGCGGACCATGCGTTTGGCGGCGCGGACGGCGACGACGTCCGGGGTGACGAGGAGGACTGCCTGGTCGGCCATCTCGACGGCGGCGGCGGTGGCCGCGGTCATCTGTGAGCCGCAGTCGACGATCACCACGTCGTGCCGGGAGCGCAGGGTCGCGAGGACATGGCGGGCGACGCGGTCCGTCACCTCCTCGCCACGCTCCCCCTCGGCGGGCGCGAGGAGGAGGGAGAGGCCGGTGTCGTGCGCGAACACCGCCTCCTGGAGGACGCGCGGGTTGATGTCCGTGATGCCGGCGAGGTCGGCGACGGAGCGGCGGAACTGCACGTCGAGGTACGAGGCGACGTCCCCGGACTGGAGGTCCAGGTCGAGCAGGGCGACCGTACGGCCCGACGCGGCGGCGGCGAGGGCGAGTTGGACGGCGGTGACGGTGGCGCCCACGCCGCCCTTGGCCCCGCTGACGGTGACGACGGTGCCGCCGGGGCCCGCGTACAGCTCGGGGGTGCTACTGCCGAGGTGGCGGCGCATGCCGGCCGACCAGGCGGCGGCGGCCTGGACGCGTTCGGCGAGGGCGTCGTAGGAGAGGGGGAGGTTGACGATGCCGCGGGCGCCGGAGTCCATGGCGGCGGTGAGGACACCGGTGCTGGTGTCGGAGGTGACGAGGACGACGCCGACCGCCGGGAAGCGCAGGACGAGGTCGCGGACCAGGTCCAGTGCGGGGACCGGACCGATGCGTTCGTGGACCAGGACCACCTCGGGCAGTTCGTCGAGGGAGTCGGCCGCGAGGCGTGCCAGGGTGTCGAGGAGGGCGGTGGAGTCGGGCACGTGCGGTGCCGGTTCGGCGTCGGCGAGCTGGCTGAGCAGGGTGGTCAGGGCGCGGGCCGAGTCGATGTCCCCGACGGCGGGGAGGATGCGGATGGTCATCGGCGGTTCCCCGTTCCCGTGCCGGACGCGGTGGACGCGGTGGGCTCCCCCGGTGACGTCTGTCCCTGGTCACTCATCAGCATGCCCAGTCGCAGGGGCATTCGACGCATTCCCGTTCGGGGTGTCCTCGTGCGGACGTTGCGGACCGACCTCATCGCGCGGTCTTCTCCTTGTCCTCGTCGAGGGTGTACGAGCGGTCGTCCGGTACGACGACCGTGGCGTCGCCGCCCCCGACGAGGGCGAGACGGACGTGTTCCGCGAAGGACTCGGCGAACGCGACGCGCTGGGCGTCGGCGGTGTCGAGCGCGAAGGTGATCGGCACCGCCTCGGTGACCGTGCGGCGGCGTTCACTGCTGGACTGGCCCGGTTCGAGTGGGGTGAGCGTGCCGACGTCGATGACGCGGGCGTCGGAGACCATCAGCTTGGAGGTGTCCTTGCCGGAGTCGCTGTCCTTCTCCTCGAACGTGGCGTAGATGTTGACCAGCGATCCGGGGTTGATCTTTCCGGCCACGCCGGTCGACGCGTCGATCATGATCGCGATCTCCTGCTGTCCCGGCTTCAGTTCGGGACGGTCGACGATCATGTCGGACTGGAGGAGGGAGCCCTTCTCCAGCCGGGTGACGGCGATCTTGCCGCGGATGTCGGCCAGGTCGGTTATCGCGGTGTCCGACAGCCATCGTTCCGGCATCGAGATCTTCTCGAACTGGCCGGCGGACAGCTCCTTGTAGGGAGCGATGTCACCCTTCAGCCGGTACGCCGTCACCTCCGGTCCGACCTTGGAGTTCACGTCGCGGATCACCGAGAGCACACCGGCGAAGGCGGCCAGGGCGCACAGGGCCGACAGGACCAGCAGGATGACGCCGCGGCGCTGGCGCGAGTTCACTGAATCTCACCTCGTGGGGACGTGCCGGGCAGTGGAGCGGACCTGCTTGCGCGTACGTCCGTCATGGGGCCCCTCGGGGCAGGGCGCGGGCCGGGGCTGGCTCGGGTTCGCGCAGCGGGGCCGCGCAGAATCCGCAGCGGTCGCCGATGAGTTCCAGCCCGCACCAGTGGCAGGTCTCCCGGCGTACGGAGGACACGAGCTGGTAGAGCACGGAGACGTCGGAGAGTCCGGCGGCGAACTCGACGAGTTTCCCGGTCCCCCACCAGCGCACGGACCCCTCGGGCAGCGGCACGGTGGCGGCCCCCTGCACCTTCCAGGCGGGCGCGAGGGTGGCGGTCACCCAGTCGGACGGCGGCTGCGGCCCCTGCGCGACCAGCAGCCGGGTGCCGAACTCGGGCCCCGAGAGCGGTTCCTGGCCGGCCACGTTCAGCCGGACGAGCTGGGGGCGCGGGGCCGCCAGTACGGCGAACTGGGTCCCCGGCATCCAGGACTTGGCGTGCGCCTTGAGGGTGACGGGGATCCGGTCGAGCTTGGCGACCGAGCCGAGGTGGGCTCCGGCGTAGATGTAGTGCGCGAGGAGGCGTACGGAGGAGGCGAGCACGCCCGGGCTGAAGTCGCACGCGGACAGCTGGCGCAACTGCTGGGCCAGCAGGGCGAGTCCGAGGGGCGGCAGGTCGACGCCGAGCAGGGCGATGCGGTCGCTCTCCAGGACGGAGCGGACCGTCTGGAGCCGCCGGGTGACGGCGAGTTCCTCCGGGGTCGCGCCGGACGCCTGGTGGAGGGCGATGACATAGCCGTGCTGCTCGATGAGCGCGTGCATGCCGAGCAGGGAACTCTCCAGGGTCTCCTGCGGCTGTACGGCTGCGGGCGGTGTCTGCCGGTCGTGCGGTGGGAGCACCAGGTCGGAACTGGTGACGGCTATCGCGGTCGGCACGCTGCACACCACCCCGTTCACTGCGGCGGGGTGGTCGGACCACCGCCTCAGTCGGCCCCTGGGAGGGCGGCACACGACTCGCCGTCCCTCCTGCATCGTCTTGCATCAGCACCATATCCACGGCATGGCCCGATCAACACCGGATCTCCTTGATCAACTCACCGAAGGTGCGGCCCGTATCCACACAGAGTGAGACGCATATGCCCCAACTCGACGGGCGAACGGGGAGGTTGGCGCGCCCTTACGGGTGAACGGGTCCCGGAACGGAGTATTGACAACCCGATTGGTCTGGACCAACTTGTACGTCCAGCGGTGGCCACCGTCCTCATCTCCCACTCCCCACCGGAGGCACCCCGTGGACCGCGTCTCAGGCATACCCCCACGCATACGCAGATGGGCGGCGGGAGCCGTCACCGCCGTGCTGGCCGCCGCCGGCCTCACCCTCACCGGGGCGGCCCCGGCGTCCGCCGCCGACGTCAACAACGTCAAGAACACCGGCTTCGAGTCGGGCCTCGCGAACTGGACGTGCTCGGCGGGCAGCGGCACGACCGTCTCCTCCCCCGTGCACGGCGGCGCGGCGGCCCTGCGGGCCACCCCGGCCGGGCAGGACAACGCGCGCTGCACCCAGACCGTGGCGGTGAAGCCGAACTCGGCGTACACGCTGAGCGCCTGGGTGCGGGGCGGTTACGTCTATCTGGGCGCGACCGGCACCGGGACGACCGATGTGTCGACGTGGACGCCGGACTCGTCGGACTGGAAGCAGTTGAGGACCACCTTCACGACGGGCGCCTCGACGACGTCGGTGACGGTGTACACGCACGGCTGGTACGGGCAGGCGGCGTACCATGCGGACGACGTGTCGGTGTTCGGGCCCGACGGCGGCGGTGGCGGCGACCAGCCGCCCACGATCCCGTCCGCCCCGACCGGCCTCACCGTCTCGGGCACCACGTCCTCGTCCGTGTCCCTGGCGTGGAACGCGGTGCCGGGCGCGACGGGCTACACCGTCTACCGCGGCGGCACGAAGGTCCAGGCCGTCAGCGGTACGTCCGCCACGGTGACCGGGCTCGCCGCCTCCACCTCGTACGCCTTCCAGGTCACGGCCGTGAACACGGCGGGCGAGTCGCCCAGGTCGGCGACGGTCACGGGGACGACGACGGCGACGCCAGGCGGTCCGGGCACGGGTCTGCCCCGGCACGCGGTGACCGGCTACTGGCAGAACTTCAACAACGGGGCGACGGTCCAGAAGCTGTCCGACGTCCCGTCGCAGTACGACATCATCGCCGTGGCCTTCGCCGACGCCACCTCGACCCCGGGCGCGGTGACCTTCGACCTCGACTCGGCGGGCCTCGGCGGGTACACCGTCGACCAGTTCAAGGCGGATCTCAGGGCCAAGCAGGCGGCGGGCAGGAAGGTCATCGTCTCGGTCGGCGGTGAGCGCGGCACGGTCGCCGTGAACGACGCGGCCTCCGCGACGAACTTCGCCAACTCCGTGTACTCCCTGATGCAGACGTACGGCTTCGACGGCGTCGACATCGACCTGGAGAACGGCCTCAACGCGACGTACATGACGCAGGCGCTGCGTGCCCTGGCGGCGAAGGCGGGCCCCTCGATGGTGCTCACGATGGCCCCGCAGACCATCGACATGCAGTCCACGTCCAACGCGTACTTCCAGACGGCGCTGAATGTGAAGGACATCCTGACCGTCGTCAACATGCAGTACTACAACAGCGGTTCGATGCTGGGCTGCGACGGCAAGGTCTACAGCCAGGGCTCGGTGGACTTCCTGACCGCGCTCGCCTGCATCCAGCTGGAGGGCGGCCTCGCCCCGTCCCAGGTGGGACTCGGGCTGCCCGCCTCGACGCGGGGCGCGGGCAGCGGGTACGTCGCGCCGAGCGTCGTCAACAACGCCCTCGACTGCCTCGCCCGGGGGACGAACTGCGGCTCCTTCAAGCCGCCGCGGACCTACCCCGACCTGCGCGGCGCGATGACCTGGTCGACGAACTGGGACGCGACGGCGGGCAACGCGTGGTCCAACGCGGTGGGGCCGCACGTGCACGGGCTGCCGTAGGGCGGCGACGGGTGACCGTTTCGCCGGCGGTGCCTCCGGGTGCCGCCGGTGTTGCCTTGGGTGCGGCCGGTGCTGCCTCTGGGTGCCACCGGCGGACGTGTCACCCCTCCCCCTCCACCTCTGTGGCGTACGTCACCGGAACGCGCCTCGGCTCGCGGAGAGGCAAGGGTGTGAGGTGGAAGAGGTGCATACGAGATGAGTGAGGCCGGCGACCCCCTGCGGGCGCGCGTACGGGCCGGTGACCGGGCGGCGTTCTCCGAGGTCTACGACGGGTACGCGCGCGCCGTCTACAACCACGCCTACCGGCTCACCGGGGACTGGTCGACGGCGGAGGAGGTGATGGCGGACACCTTCCTCGACGCGTGGCGCACCAGGGAGCAACTGGCCCCGGACGGCGGTTCGCTCAAACCCTGGCTGCTCGGCATGGCGACCAACAAGGCCCGCAACGCCAACCGGGGCCTCGGTCGCCGACTGGCCTTCCTGGCCCGCCGCCCCGCCCCCGGCCCGGTGGCCGACTTCGCCGACGAGACCGCCGGGCGCGTCGACGACGCGCGCCGGCTCGCCGCCGTACGGGAGGTGTACGGACGGCTCCGGCGCGGCGAGCGGGAAGTGCTGGCGCTGTGCGTGTGGTCGGGACTCGACTACGCGCAGGCCGCCGAGGCGCTGGGCGTTCCGGTGGGGACGGTCCGGTCACGGCTGTCGCGGGCGCGGGAGCGGCTGCGGCGGCTGACGGACGAGCGGCTGGGCGAAGGGGCGGGCGGAGGGCCGAACACACAGCGGGGGAAATTCATCGCGAAACGTGAGGAACCGGGGCGCCGCCGCGGAGAGGTAGAGGGTGAGGCCGCGTTCGCGGCCCTTCGACTCAAGGAGATTCAGGAGGGATCCCGATGAACGAGGAGCTGGCCCGACTGCTGCCGCCCCCGGCCGAGCGGGACGTCCCTGCTGGTCGCCTCTCCCACCACAAGGAACGTCTGATGCGACTCATCGACGAGGACCGGGCCGACGCCGCCTCCACCACGCCTACTGCCCCTGCCGCCACCGGTGGCGGCAGGGACGGCGCCGCCCGCGGGCCGCGCCTGCGGATGCCGCGCCCGGCGCTCTGGCTGCCCGCCGCCGCGCTGACGCTGGCCGGGGCGCTGACCGTCGGGCTGGTCACGACCACGGACTCCGGCCTCGGCGTGCGGACGTCCGACCGGGAGACCGCGGTCGTCCTGCTCGACCGTATCGCCGAGGTCGCCGCGAAGACGGAGGTCACGCCCGTACGCGACGACCAATTCGTGTACGTCAGGAGCGTGACGGCCGGGGCGGAGGCCAAGGGCGAGAGCGGCGTGTTCGAGCCGGGGAAGCCGTACGAGCGGGAGGAGTGGGTGCCGCAGGAGCCGGGCCCGGTGAAGCAGGTGGCCCTGCACTACGACCACGGCGGCTACGTCCCCGTCCGGGAGCTGCTGCCGCCGGGGTCGCCGGGGACGCCCGCGGGCATCGACCGGCCCACGTACAAGTGGCTGGCGTCGCTGCCGACCGACCCCGACCGGCTCCTCGCCCGGCTCTACCACCTGACCAGGACCTTCGAGGGCCAGGAGAAGGCCCAGGCCGTGTTCGACAAGATCGGTGAGCTGCTCGGCGCGTCGGTCATGCCGCCGGAGACCGCCGCCGCGCTGTACGAGGCCGCCGCGAGGATCCCCGGGGTGACCCGGATCGAGGACGCCGTGGACCCGGCCGGACGGCACGGCGTGGGCATCCGCCGGGTCGACGGGCACGCCGGCTGGGCCACCGAGTGGGTCTTCGACCGGGAGAGCCTCGAGTACACCGGCCGGCGCAGCTATCTGACGGCCGACGGTCCGATGGGCAGGAAGGGGACGGTCATGGACGAGTCGGCGGTGCTGGAGCGGGCGGTCGTGGACAAGTGGCGGGAGCGGCCGGACGCTCGTGGCGACGTCGGGCTGCACCTGGCGGCAGCTGCCGCCGGTGTTCGGCCCGGCCTGGCCACAGCCTCGGCCTGAAGCCGCTCGTTTGCGGCATCCCGCCGATCCGCTCCCGGCGCGGCCCGCGCCGTCGGCGACCGGCCAAGCTCCATGCCGGCAAGGGCTACGACTACGACCACCTGCGCCGGTGGCTACGCAAGCGGGGCATCCACCCCCGGGTCGCCCGCGAAGGTATCGAGTCCTCGCAGCGGCTGGGCCGCCACCGCTGGGTCGTCGAGAGGACGGTGTCCTGGCTCGCCGGCTGCCGACGGCTGCACCGCCGCTACGAGCGCCAGGCCGAACACTTCCTGGCCTTCGTCGGCATCGCCGCAGCCCTGATCAGCTACCGCAGACTCGCCCACCGAAACGACGTCCTGCAGTCCCCAAGCGCGCCGACCGCATCCGCGTCGGCAGTGGTCCAGCCGCTGTCAGGACACGCTCGGCCCCGTCCGGGGCTCGAGGAGAGCGAGGGCGAACTCGAACGCCCGATCGACCCGCGCGCGGTCTCCCGAGACGAGAAGGTCGAGCTGAAGCCCCCGTATCTGAGCCAGGAGCAGGGTGGCCAGGGCTGACGCGTCCTCGGGCGCCCACCCGTCCTGCCTGAGCCACCCGGAGATGAAATCGACGACCTCGGCGTCCATCGACCGCGCCAGCTCCCCGCCGTCGCCGGACTGCCACGCCTTGCCGGCGACCACCTCGAACAGGAGCAGGAACTGCCGCTGCTCCTTCGGCTCGCACAGCCGTCGCCAAGTGACCCTCAGCAGCTCTGCCGTCGACCCGGCTTCCTGGAGTTCCCTGTCGGCGGTCACCTGAGCGAACAGATCGGCGCGGATCTTCTCCAATACGCACTTGATCAGCTCGTCCTTCGACGAGAAGTGGCGCAGCAGCGTCGCATGGGTCACCCCCAGCGCCTGGGCCACCGGACGCAGCGACAGGCCGGCGATGCCGTGATCGAGGACGTACTCGGTCGCCGCGGCCAGCAACTCCGGCCGCCGGTGCTGAAACCGGAGGGTCCGCCCGTCGACGCGCTCGGAACTCATCAGCTGTCGCCCTCCTCCGCTTGCCTGGTCGAGTAAGTGTACCAACTGGTTGCCCTAACCGAGTGGTACTGCTACTTTTTGACGCACCGGAGCCGGAAGCCTCCGCATCGGTCGGGCCCCTGAGGGACGACGATGACTGATCCGGCACGGGTACCGATTGCCGGACCTTCCATCACGACAAGGACACTGCTGATGACTGACACGACGAAGACATTGATGACCGACGACGAGACGGCAGTCCGCGCCGCGAGCACGGCCTTCGCCCAGGCGATGCAGGCGATGGACCCCGAGGCGATGAAGGATCTGTGGGACGACGGCTACGAGCACCTGGTCTACCAGCCGGAGGAGATCGAAGCCGCCCTCACGACGTGGGACTCGATCGTCGACTACTGGCGCCGGCTTCCGGGATTCGTCGACCGGGTCGAAGGGCGTGAGTACAGCAGCCACGTCGCTGTGCTCGGCGATGTCGCGCTCGTCTACTGGCGGGGCCACACCACGGTCGCGTTCAAGGACTCCAGCGACTCACTCGCCGGCGACTCGCGGCTCTCGGCCGCTCTGCGCCGGACTGACGACGGTTGGCGATTCATCCACTGGCACGAGTCGCGCCAGCTCGTCGCCGGGTGAGAGCACGACCATGCGTACGGGAGTTCCGCAGCTGTCACGCGGGGAAGCGGGTTTCGCTGAGCGCCCGCACGGGCTGGTGTTCAACAAGCTGCGGTTCGACCGTGCACGCGACCTCGTCGTCCCGCCACGGCCCGACGACGAGGTCAACGCCGCGGTCCGCCGTGCAGCGACGTACGCGGCGTACGGCCGGAAAGTCGCCGTCCATACCGGCGACCACTGGGAGCACTGCTGACCCGGGTGACCGGTCGTCCCCTCAGCGAGTACATGCAGGAAAAACGGTGTGAGCCCCACCGGTCGAAGCGCCGGTAGACCGTCGGCCGGGCCGGGCCGAACACCGGGGGCAACTGCCGCCAGGTGCACCCCGAGGTGGCCACGAAGAAGATCGCCGCCAGGCATTCGCGGTCTCCCGCCCGCCGTCTGCCTCCGCCCTGCGGACGCTTCATCTCCGTCGGCGGGACCACTCGGCGAAACAGCACCCACAACTCGTCCGGTACCAACCGCTCGACCGGATCCGTCATGCGCGGCTCAACGAGCGATCACGCCCAAGGAAGCGACCTCTAAGTCGTCGCGCTGCGCGGCTGCCGCAACAACACTCATCACGCAAGGAAACCCTACGAGGAGTCTGCCATGGTGCAATTCCCCCCTGTTCTCCCGGGTCACGAATTTCACGCGCCCAACCGTTTCGAAGTGAGTCTTGAGGACGTCGAGGTTGAGGGCGGAATCCCGCGGGAAACCAACGGGATCTTCCTTCAGGCCGGCGCCGACGAGCTCGTCCCCGCGGCTGCCGGAGGGGCGCCGTGATGCCATTCGACTATGCCGCCTACGAGGAGGCTTTCAACGCCGGGGACGACGATGCCCTGGTGGAGCGTTACTTCACCGAGGACGCCCGGTTCTCCGGGTCGAGCGTGGACCTGCGTGGCCGTGAGGAGATCCGGGCGTTCCTCCATCAGACCCATGACGGCATCCGCGAGACGATGCGGCCGCAGGTGGTCACCCGCAGCGGCACCCACGTCGCCGCCGAGATCGACACGGATTTCCAGGCGACCGAGGACCGGCCGGACTTCGTGTTCGGGCCGCTCGCTCGCGGCGAGCTGACCACGGTCAAGTTCTTCGTCACCTACGAGCTCGACGCCGCGGGGGAGAAGATCGCCGCGCTGCGGGCAGCGACCTGGAAGGCCGGACAGGGTGTGAGCCCCGCACCGACCCGGATCACGCCGACCGCCGCCGGACGGCGCGCCTTCCTGGACTACCTCATCTCGCTCAGCACCGCGAACACCGAACGGTTCCTCCTCTTCTTCACCGACGACATCGAGCTGACGGTGCCCTCCGTGGGCGTGCTGCGCGGACGGGACGCCGTGGCCGCGTTCTACGGGAAGATGTTCCAGACCGTCCGAGAGAACATCACCGCGCACGCGGTGATCATCGACGAGCACGGCATCGCGCTGGAGGCAACCACGCGCCTCACGGCCGTCGTGGACGCGCCGGACTTCCCCGTGCCCCTGAGGCAGGGCGAGAGTGTCGAGAACGACTACTTCATCCACTACCGCCTGCATGACGGGCGCATCAACCGCATCGACCTGGCACCCCGCGGCGAGTTGCGGGGACCTTTCGTCGCGGAGTCGGCATGACCGATTACCTGTTCCGCGCACCCGCTGTCGACGCCGGAGTCGCGGGCCGGCCACCCGCCGCGACCGCGGGTCGAACGGCGCAAGGGCATGCTCATCGAGCGTGACATCGCCGTCGAGGTCTCACCGGGTGTACACGTCTACGCCGACGTGTACCGGCCGGGCAACGAGGAACCCGCGGCCCCCTGATCAGCTGATCGCCGTACGGCAAGCACAACCCGGCGCCGATCGGGGTCATCTGCACGGCCAGCGGCGTTCCGGCCCGAGGACACCTCACAGATCACCACCTTCGAGGCCCCCGACCCGCAGTATTGGGTGCCGCACGGCTACGCGATCGTGTGGGCCGACATCCCCGGTACGTGGTACTCCGAAGGCCGCGCCGCGTACTGCTCGCCACAGGAGGCCGAGCAGTACGCGGCGCTGATCGAATGGGCCGGCACCCGGCCCTGGAGCACCGGGTAGATCGGCCTGTCCGGAGTCTCCTGCCTGACCGTGTCGCAGTTGCGGGTCGCCGAGCTCAATCCCCCGCACCTGGCCGCGATCAACCCGTGGGAAGGCTGGACGGACACCTACCGCGAGGTGGTCCGGCACGGTGGCATCCCCGAAACCTGGTTCCGGGGGCGTCCAAGAGCGCACTACTCGAACGTATCCAGGTGCCCGCGTTCGTCGTCGCCAGCTGGTCGGACCAGGGCCTGCACACCCGGGGCACGCTCGAAAACTTCCGCCGCATCTCCTCGCTGGAGAAGTGGCTGGAGGTCCACGGCCGCGAGAAATGGGCCCACTACTACGACCCCGCCTCGATCGAGCGGCAGAGGACCTTCTTCGACCACTACCTCCACGGGCGCGGGCCCGGCCCGGCGGACTGGCCGCGCGTCCGCTGAAGCCGGTGGGACCCGAGGGGGGCCTGGCCGCTCCGGCGGCGGGCCCCCTTCGGCCGGCATGGGCCGGCGAGCCGTGCGATCAGGGCCGTCAGTGCTCACCGGAAGGGAATGTTGAGCCAGGGGCTGCCCGGCTCGGACATCAGGATGCGGTGGGCGGCGGCCATCTCCGTGTACCAGTCGCCGAACTCCTCCTCGTCGAAGTGCAGACAGCGTCCGAGGATGTACCCGGCGGAGAAGTCCCGCCACGACCGATACTCGACGGCCGCCGCGCGCCCGGCCCGTACGACCGCGGCCTCCGCCTCCTTCAGCGTCCCGAAGCGGGCGCCGAGCCCCCACCGGGCCATCTTCGAGGCACGGCCGAGGTCCCATGCCTCGACGGAGGTGACGTACCGGTTCTCGTCGAGGATCCCGTCGGCGCGCATCCGGGCCTCGTACCGGGCGATGCGTCCGATGAGCCGCCGGACGCCCTCGACGTGCGCCTCGGTCTCCACCTCGGGAAGCGGGTCGTTCCTGGTGACGCCGTCGGGGCCCAGGGTCAGCGATCCTCCGGCCTTGGCCCGCAGCACCTTCTCGGCGGCCTGCTTCCAGTAGCCGACGTCGACCAGCCCGCCGAAGTCCCGCGCGATGCCCTGGCGCAGGGCGAGCGCGAAGCCCCAGACCGGGCTGGAGCCGCGGCAGTCCAGGAGCTCGTCCAGACGGCTTCGCCACTCCTCCCGGGTGGTGATGCCCCACCATTCGCGCAGCCGGGTGCGTTCCCCGGTGTAGCCGGTGCCGTGCCAGGCCATGGCGTTCCAGAGGGAGCCGTTGTTGACGCACAGCAGGGCCCCGCAGGCCAGGCCGTGGGCGACGGAGCCGTACAGGGGGCCGCCGATGCTTAGCGCGCGCAGCGTGGGGCCGAGCCGCGGCGGACCGAGCCGTTCGGAGGGCTGGGCCCACGCGGCGGAGTGCGGTGGTGCCGCCGGCAGGAACGCCTCGCACGGGCTGCCGGGATTCACGACGATCGTGGACGGGTCGGTGGGCCGCCAGACGCGCGCGAAGAAGGCGAGGGTGGCCCGGTCGAACACCCGGTGCTCCTCGGGGGCGGGCAGCATCCCCTCGGTGTACACCGCCCAGGCCAGCCCGCCGGGGACTCGCGGGTCACGCCCGAACACGGCGTACGTACGGCTGGGCGTCGCGTCCGCCGGGGCGCGCTCGATCTCGAAGTAGAGGTGGTTGCGGGCGAGGGTGTCGACGTAGGCGGCCCAGTCACCGCGTTGCTTGGAGTGGAGCAACGCGGTCTCGACGTCGGTCGGCGCGACCCAGGCAGGCGGGGCGGGCGGGGTGGAGGCGGGGGACGGGGCGGGCGGGGCGGGCGGAGCGGACGGGACAGGCGGACCGGATGCGACGGGTCCGAAACCCCCGGCCGACGGCCCGAACCCCCCGGTCGACGGCCCGGATCCCGCGGGCGGCGGCCCGGATCCCGCAGGCGGCGGCCCGAACGACATGCTTCCCCCTTTTCTGCACCGGCTGCCCCGACTACCCCGACTGCACCGGCTGCTCCAACTGCCCGTCAACGGCTGGCCGGAGCCCTGCCGGCCGACCGAAGTCGGCTGCTGTACAAGGGCAAAGGCAACGCCGTTGCAGCCCTCGACACACCGATGCGATGATCGCACGCATGTCTGATCACGGGGCGACCGGTGCCACGTCGGACGGCGTACGCCGTCCGAGGATCGCCGACTACGCGGAGCTGTCCGCCCCGCCCGAAGCCGATTCCGACCTCCCCCGGCGACGTTGCCGGGTCCCTCGTCTCCGCCGACGTCGCAACGCCGCCCGCCGCCGGTGTGAAGGCGCCGCGCTGCTGGGCGAGTTCCGCCGTACGAGCGGATTTTTGGCGGTCGTGCGCGAGAGGTGCGACGGCCAGGACAACCGCCACGGCAATGACGCCGAACGGCGGGACCACCCGCTTCACGTACGACGAGTGGACCACCCGGTCTCCGTCACCGGTCCCCTCGGCTCACCCCGCCGGTAGCGGCCGGGCATCAACAGAATGAATGACGAATTCGACGTTCGCGTCCAGATCAGGGGTGAAGAAGCGCAATGGCGGATGCTGGTCGAGGGAGAGGGGCCATGGCGTCTGCGGCTCAAATCCCCCGACGAGATCGAATTCTCAGCGATCGGCGACAATGCTTTCGAAGCATTGCGGTCGATCCGTGAGGAGGTGGCCCCGAGAGGGGTCATCCTTTGCTGCAACGGGTCGCGAGCCGATGTGAGACCGTCTGGCTTTTCCGCTTCGCACGGCGCTTGGATGATCTATGTTCTCCACATGTGGCGCCCGTCCACCGTGCGCGACCTTGTGCCGATCTTCGGTTACGCACCCCCCAGCAAAGTCGCCTCCGTGGAGGAGCAGGACGCCTACTGGGAGCGCCACCTCAAGAACAGGAAGAATTTCCTGAACTTCATCAACCCGGTCTGGTGGGTCTATTTCCTCACGGCATCTCGGGGAAAACCCAAGTGGCGGGATAGCACTCCTTGACCCCGTCGTCTACCCCATCGGCCGGTAGTAGCCCAGTACCTGGGCCAGGTGGGGGAACCACTCGTGGAGGCGGGATCGGGGTTTGGCCTCGACTGTGCACTCGAAGAAGCTGCCGTCCAGGTGGATCACCGCGACCATGAGGGCCTTGCCGTTGGGGCTCGCCTTGTAGTGGACGCTGCGGATCTCGGGCCAGGGGAAGTCGACGGAGACGCCGTGGTCCTCGAAGGCCACGCCTGACGCGTCGATGACGATGGAGTTGCGGCGGTCGACCGCCAGGAACTCCGGGCCGTGCTGCGGCTGGGTGGCGTACGCCGGGGACTGCGGCTGCGGCTGCGGCGGTTGTGGGTAGGGGTGCGCCTGCTGCGCGTATGGCTGGGGTGCGTACGGCTGGGGCTGGGGCGGCTGCCCGTACGGCTGCGGTGGTTGGGCGTACGGCTGTGGTGGTTGGGCGTACGGCTGTGGTGGTTGGGCGTACGGCTGGGCGTATGCCTGTTGCGGGTACGCGTACGGCTGCGGCTGCGGCTGCGGCGCGTACGGCTGCGGGGCCGCCCCCGGCGGTGGGGGTGGCGGGCCGAAGCCCGGGGGTGGTGTCGGCGCCGGCGCCGGCGGTTCCGGGTGCAGTGAGGGTGCCGGACCCGTCGTCGGGGGCGGCTCCTCCCCCGGCTGCCCTCCCGGCGGTGCCCATGGCTGCGTCTGCGGCTGCGGATCCGGTTGCCCTTCCGGCCGTTGCGGTGGCTGGTGGCCCTGTTCCGGCTGGTCCATGGGTGTGCGTCCTTCTGCCCCGTCGGTGTGACTCGTACCGCACCGTATCCCTCTTCCTTCGGTGAAACATTCCCCGGGGGTCACCGCATCAAAGGAGTGACAGGCCGACGAGCCCGGCAGGGGGAAGCCAGAGATGAGATCAGTCCGCGCGGACGGGTACCAGGAGTTCGCGGCGGCGCGCGCGGGGCATCTGTACCGGTCCGCGTGTCTGCTCACCGGCGGGGACACACACCTCGCCGAGGACCTCGTACAGGAGACCCTCGGGCGGCTGTATGTGAAGTGGGGCCGGGTACGGCGGACCGACAACCCCGCCGGGTACGCGCAGACCGTGCTGACCAGGGTGTTCCTCGCCCATCAGCGGCGGCGCAGCAGCAGGGAACGGGCCACCCATGTGATTCCGGACGTGCCCGCCGCGCCCGGGTCCGACTCCTCGCTGCGACTCACGCTCGTGGAGGCGCTCGCCCAACTGCCCGCCAAGGACCGGGCCGTGCTGGTCCTGCGGTACTGGGAGGACCGGTCCATCGAGGAGACCGCCGCGGCCATGAACGCCAGTTCGGCGGCGGTACGGACGCGTTGCGTCCGCGCCCTCGCCCGACTGCGCGTCCTCCTCGGGGACGGCATCGGTGAGTACGTCACGCCCTGAGGCCCCTGGGCCCCGCTCCCCCCTCCCCGGCATCCCGCTCCAGCCCCGAAACAGCACCGGCAACAGCACCGGCAACAGCACCGGCAACAGCACCGGAAACTGCCCCGCTCCAGCCACAGAAACGGCGGTTCGCCATGTCCGTAGACCAGCGCCAGCAGCACGACGACCCCTTCGAGGCCCGGATCGGTGATGCCCTCCGCCGCGCCGGGGACTCCTTCGTTCCCGACGGGCACGCCCTCGTCGGCGGTGGCGCCGCACGTGGCCGCCGGCTGCTGTTCCGGCGGCGCGCGGCGGTGCTCGGCGGGGTCGCGGGGATCGCGCTCGTCGGGGTGGGCGGTGCGCTGCTGCTGCCGGGGGACGGGGGCGGCCCCGACGGCAAGTGGTCCGTGGCCGCCTCGGACGCGCCGCGCGAAGACGACGGGAAGGTGTCCGGCGCCGATCTCGTCCGTACCCTCAAGCGGCTGCTGCCGGACGGTGAGTTCAGCGACGCGCGGGGCCGCGGCACGGGCGCGAAGGACGGGCCGTACGCGCGGGTCGTGTACGACGACGGCAAGGGCCCGGCGGCCGTACAGGTCGGGCTCTCGCGGCTCGCCCCGGGGAGCGACGAGGCCCTGCACGCGACACAGTGCCCGGACACCAACCAGACGAACTACGACGCCTGCCGGTCCGACAAGCTGGAGGACGGCTCCACCCTCATGGTCCACCAGGGGTACGAGTACGCGGCCCGGCGCGAGGACACGAGGCTCTGGGTCGCCAGCGTGGTCACCCCGCAGGGCTACTACGTGTCCGTCTCCGAATGGAACGCGCCCGCCGAGAAGGGCGCCCCGGTCACCCGGAAGGCACCGCCCCTGCCCCGGTCCGAGCTGGCGGAGATCGCGACGCACCCGTACTGGATCAAGGCCATCGAGGCCATGCCCGGCGACCGGGCGGAGGAGTCGGCGGACCCCGAGCCCTCCTCCGGGTCCGCCGAACCGCCGACCGTGGGCGGTGACGCGATCCGGGCGACACTCGTCCGGCTCGTGCCGAAGGAATTCAAGGTCGTCCTCGACGGCACGGCGCGCACCGACTACGCGTACGTCGTCCTCGACGACGGCAAGGGCCACAGCCTGGTGCAGGCCAATGTGCAGCCGGGCGGGCCGACGTCGCTGTTCGGGCCCGACGCCGAGACCCTGCCCGACGGGACGAAGGTCGTCACCCGGCAGGGACCCGGTGAGAAGGGCGGCGAGGGGGTCGTGATGTGGACCGTGGAAGCGCTCCGGCCCAACGGCACCCGTGTCGCGGTCAGCGCCTTCAACTCCGGTGCCCAGCACACCGCCGCGACCCGTGACACCCCCGCCCTCACCATGGCCCAGCTCAAGGCCGTCGCCACCAGCGACGAGTGGGCCGGCATCGGCTGATCGGCGCCCGGAGGCGGCTGGTCGGCGGCCGGAGACGGTTGGTCGGCGCCCGGAGACGGTTGATCGGCGGCCGGAGACGGTTGGTCGGCCGATGCCGGGCGGGCGGCGGCGCGCTCATCGGCCCCCGCCCGCCGCCGTCAGAAGAAGTCCGCCCAGTTCTGGTCCCAGATCTGCTTCACGCACAGCACCAGGAACAGCAGGCCCGCGGTCACCAGCATCGCGTTGCTGACCATCCCGTTGCGCCATTCGCGGGGCGTGCGGGAGGAGTTGAGGAGCCAGACGAGGGTGGCGGCGAGGAACGGCAGGAAGGCCGCGCCGAGGACGCCGTAGAGGATGATCAGGCGGAACGGCTGGCCCTGGAAGAGCAGGACGATGGGCGGGAAGGTCAGCCAGAGCAGGTACGCGCGGAAGGGCCATGACCGTTCGCGCTCGCCGGAGGCGACCTCCTCGCCCTTCAGCGCGCCCTTCGTCCGGTAGCGGGTGACGAAGTCGGCGAACATCAGGCTCACGCCGTGCCAGACGCCGATGAGGGAGGTGAACGAGGTGGCGAAGAAGCCGATCAGGAAGAACTTGGCGGTGGCCGCGCCGTACTCGTCCTCCAGGATGCCGCCGAGCTGGATGAGGCCCTTGTCGCCGCTCGCGATGGCGATGTTCGCGGAGTGCAGCAGTTCCGCGCCGACGAAGAGCATCGCGATGACGAAGATGCCGGTCGTGGCGTACGCGACCCGGTTGTCGAGGCGCATGATTTTCATCCAGCCGGCGTCGGTCCAGCCCTTGGCGTTGACCCAGTAGCCGTACGCGGCCAGCGTGATGGTGCCGCCGACGCCTCCGATCAGGCCGAGGGTGTTGAGGACGGAGTCCTTCTCGTCGGGCAGGACGGGGAGGAGGCCCGCGAACGCCTCGGGCAGGTTCGGGGTGACCCGGATCGCCAGATAGACGGTGACCAGGAACATCACGCCGACGAGGACCGTCATGACCTTCTCGAAGACGGCGTACTTGTTGAACCAGACGAAGACGAGACCGGACAGGCCGCAGAGGATGGCCCACCATTCGAGGTCCATGACGTCCGGGAACAGCGCCTGCAGGGGCAGGGCGCTGGACGACATGGCGGCCGCGCCGTACGCGAAGCCCCAGATCACCACGTAGACGACGAAGAACCAGGTCGTCCAGCGGCCGAGGCTCGCCCAGCCGTCGAAGAGGGTGCGGCCGGTGGCCAGGTGCCAGCGGCCGGCGGCCTCGGCGAGGGAGATCTTGACGAGGCAGCCGATGACGGCCGCCCACAGCAGGGTGTAGCCGAAGTTGCTGCCGGCGATCAGGGTCGCCACCAGGTCGCCGGCGCCCACGCCGGTCGCGGCGACGACGATGCCCGGGCCGATGTACTTCCAACTGGACTTGCGCGGGGCCGAAGTCGCTCCCCCGGTAGCTGTGTTGTCCGTGGTGTCCGCCATGCGGATCAAGAAAGCGTAAAGCCGGGGCGGGCACAAGAGGGCGTGCGGTGAAGGAAGACGGGGGTGTTCCGGGTGGAACGGGCCCCGGCGGCTGGGCCAGCCGCCGGGGCCCGGGCTGTGGTTCCGGGGCGGCTGACGAGGCCGCTGCCCGGAACTCCGCGGGCTACCCCGGCTGTCGCCGACCACAGCCGGCGGACCCGCACGTGCCGAGCTCGAACCAGACGGTCTTGCCCGGCCCGTCCTGGTGGCAGCCCCAGCGCCCGGCGAGCGCATCCACCAGGAACATCCCTCTGCCGCTCTCCGATATCCCCGTGACCCGGCGCACCCGGGGCGGGCGCCCGTCGGTGTCCGACACCTCGCAGCGCAGTACGCCGTGCGCCGCGGTCAGCGTCAGCTTCAGACGGCTCTCCGCGTGCACCAGGGCGTTGGTGACGAGTTCGCTCACCAGCAGCTCCGCGATGTCGGTCTGGTCGAGCAGTCCCCATCCCTCCAACTGCCTGCGGACCTCCGCACGGGCCTCGGCGGCGGCGGTCGGACGGGGGTCGTACTCGACGCTCAGATGACCCGCGCCCATGGAGGGTTGGAAATACGAGGCGAAGTGGGGGCCGGAATCCGGAAGGAGTCCCCCGGAGAGTTGCAGCATGCCTCCAGGGTTGCCCCGCCCCGGGGAACGGCACACGGGGAGGATTACCCGTTTCCCCGTGTGCATATACCTGTTTCACGCCCCACTACGTCCGTAATTGCCGCAGTACAGGACTGATGGGCATGTACGAACCCATACGTGGGTAACGTTCAGGACCGCTCCGCCGCGATGCCCTGGGTGGTGGCCCAGGCGGCGATCTGGCTGCGGTTGTGGAAGCCGAGCTTGCCGAGGATCCGCTCGACATGGCCCTCGGCGGTACGGCGGGCGATGACCAGGCGGTCCGCGATCTGCTGGTTGGCGAGCCCCTCGGCGACGAGCAGGGCGACCTCGGTCTCACGGGCGGTGAGCGGCACCGGGGTCTCGGGCACGGACCGCCGGGGTTCCTGCTGGAGCGCGTACGACACCAGCTCGTCGAATCCCAGGGTGCCGCCGCGCCGGTACGCCCGCTCGAAGGGGCCCCGTCCGAGGGACCGGCGCAACTGGGTCTCGCTGTCCCGGCGGCCGCGCGCGCCGTCCCGGTGGGCCGGACCCGCCGGGCCCGGCGGGAGGGTGGCCGCCCGGAGGCGGTCGGTGCCGCCGAGGAGGACGGCGGCGCGTTCACGGGCGCCGAGGGCGGTGGTGATGTCGATCAGCAGGTCGAGGGAGTGGGCGACGCCGACCACGTCATGGAGGGCGAACCCGGGGCGCAGCGCCTCACGGGCGTGCGACTCGGCGCGGTGCCACTGCTTCCGCGCGGTGTACGCGAGCGCCAGGACCCGTAGCGCGGACGACCGCACCCAGTCCTCGCCCTGCCGTTCGCAGCGGCGCAGGGTCTGCTCACAGAGGGCCGCGGCACGGTCGCTCTGGCCCAGGAGGACCAGGGCATGGGCGAGTTGGACCCGGTTGAGCGCCGCGAGGGCCGGCAGGTGGCCGGGGGCGGGGACGCCGGCGAGGGCTGAGTCGTAGTGGGTGACGGCCCCGGCGGGGTCGTCACCGGAGAGGAGGATCAGCCCGAGGACGTACTCGGCGTGGGCGACCTCGGCGTGGGTGCCCCTGGGGTGGGTGACCTCGGCGTGGGCGCCTTGGGCGTGGGGGGTCGATCGGGTGAGGGTGAGGGCCAGTTCGCGGGCCTCGACGGCCAGTCGGCGGGCTCGCGGGGTGTCCTTCGGGGTGTCCTCTCCGCCGGCGGCCAGGAGGAGGGCCGCCACCCACAGGGCGCGGGCGCGTTCGAGGGTCGGCCCGGGGTTGGCGTCCAGGGCGCGCTCCAGCCAGTGCAGGCCCTCACCGGGCGCCCCGCAGGCGTACCAGTGGAACCACAGGCTGCCCGCGAGCCGCAGCCCGGCCAGGGCCTCGCCGGGCGTGGTGAGGCTGAACTCCAGCGCCGTACGCACGTTGTCCTGGTCGGCGCGGAGCCGCGCGGCGATCTCCCGCTGGCCCGGTCCGAACCAGGCCCGCCCGTACGCCGCCACCCGGCGCTGCGTCCAGTCGCGGTGACGGCGCCGGGCGTCGGCCTCCGCGCCCGGGGTGCGGCGCAGCAGGTCGAGGCCGTAGTGGCGGAGGCCGTCGAGGAGGCGGTAGCGGACGGTGCCGCTCCAGTGCTCCTCACGGGTCAGCACGGACTTGTCGACGAGCCCGGCGACGGCTTCCAGGACGGCGTGGCCCCCACCCACGCCCTGGCCCACGCCGACGCCCACGCCCACGCCCACGCCGTCGGCACCGGCTCCCGCGCCGGTGTCCGTGGTGGCGTCCGCGCACACCTGTTCCGCGGTCTCCAGGTCGAAGCTGCCGGTGAGGACGGAGGCGCGGGCCCAGACGGACCGTTCCTCGGGGGTGCAGAGCTGATGGCTCCAGTCGACGGCGGCGCGCAGGGTCCGGTGGCGGGGCTGGACCCCGTGGGCCGCGGTGGCGAGGAGGCGGTAGCGGTCGTCGAGGCGTTCGAGGAGTTGGTCGACGCCGAGGACGCGCAGCCGGACGGCGGCGAGTTCGATGGCGAGCGGGAGACCGTCGAGACGTTGGCAGAGGCGGGCCACGGAGGCCCGGTTCGCCGGGGAGAGCGTGAAGCCCGGGACCACGGCGGCGGCCCGGTCGGCGAACAGGGCGAGCGCCGGATGGTCGGCGGGGTCGGAGAGGTCGCCGTCGGGGTCGGGGACCGGGAGGGGGCGTACCTCCAGCAGGTGCTCCTCGGTGAGCGCCAGGCGGTGACGGCTCGTGGCGAGGACCCGGACGCCGGTGGTGCCGCGCAGCAGGGCCGCGACGAGGTCGGCGCAGGCGGGCAGCAGGTGTTCGCAGTTGTCGAGGACCAGGAGGAGACGGCGGTCGCGTGCGTGCCGGGCGATCGCGTCGAGCGGAGCGCGCGCCGGGGGCCGGCCGGGCAGTCCGAGCGCCTCGGCGGCCGCCGTGGGCACCAGGGCGGGGTCGTGCAGGTCGGAGAGGTGGACGAGGCGCACGCCGTCCGGGAAGGCCCGCTCCGTCCGGGCAGCGAGCCGCCACGCCAGCCGCGTCTTGCCGACACCGCCGGGTCCGGTGAGCGTGACCAGCCGACTGCGGGTCAGCAGACGTCTTCCTTCGGCGATTTCCTGCTGCCGGTCGACGAACGAGGTCGTCTCGACGGGGAGGGCGGCGGCGCCGGAACCGGGGAGGGGCGCGGGTACGGAAGCGGGGGCGTGGACGGGGGGTGCGGGTGGTGTGGGTGGTGCGAGTGGTGCGGGTGGTGGCGTGCGGAGGGCGTTCGGCGTGGCGGGTGACGGCAGCGGTGGTCGTGGCGTGCCCGGTTGGGCGGGTGGTGTGGGTGAAGTGGGTGGTGCGGGCACGGGCGCGGGGGGCGCGGCGGTCGGGGTGCGGCGGCTGATCGGCGTACTCGGAACAGCCGCCGTACGCGACGCGCCCGGCGTACGCGGGGCAGTGATGGGTGGGGCGCCCGGCGTACGGGAAGCGCCCGGTGTGCGGGGCGCGCCCGGTGGCATCGAAGGGGTGCGCGGTGCCGTCGGCCCGCGCGTGGATCCTGGCGCGCTCGGTGTGTCGAGCGCGTCCGGTGTGTCCGGTGTGCTCGGCTTGTTCCGTTCCCGGCGTGGCGCTGATCCGCTCATGATCAGCCAGTCCTCTGAGGTGAGTTGAGGGAATTGCCGGAGTGTGGGGCTCCTTTTGCGCGGCTTCCCACTGTCGCCGCGTTCGCACGGCATCGCACCCGGAGTTCACACCTGCGG
Organism: Streptomyces sp. NPDC030183; assembly: GCF_055573455.1. Taxonomy (NCBI): domain Bacteria; kingdom Bacillati; phylum Actinomycetota; class Actinomycetes; order Kitasatosporales; family Streptomycetaceae; genus Streptomyces; species Streptomyces sp. NPDC030183. Next base: position 87,065 of record NZ_JBVIBK010000007.1, on the reverse strand, counting down.
GTGCACTCTCGCGCGGTGGAGGCCGATTCACGCTTCCGCGCGCGTACACTGCGCGGCTTTGCGGGGCGCGAGGACCCGCGCCGCGACACCGGTGACCGAGCCGGCGCCCTCGACCCGGCCGGTCGCGCCCGACACCGCCGCACCCCAACCCCGGCCATTTTGCGACCCCTTCCGGCCACGCGAACGCCGCGCAGGGACCGGCCACTCTTGACCTGGTCATGCCAGAGCCGCACCATGAGCGCCACACCCGCACCAGCGCCCGACGATCACCCCACGGTCATCGGCGGGCCGGAGGCACGTCGCAAGGATCCACCCCCCGCTCCACTCCCCACTCCGGAGACCCCGGAATTCCTGGAGAAAGTAGGAGACTCATGCGACTCCGCATTCGCGGCAGATCAGCGCTGCCCGACGGCACGGGCAGGAGATCCGGCCGCCGCACCGCCGCCCTGGTCGGCCTGCTGGCGATGGCGCTCGCCGCGCCGGTCGCCGCGACCACCACCGACGCGACGGCGACCAGCGCCGAACGTCCGAAGGCATCGGCGGACGACATCCGCCAGTACGAGGTCCACATGCACTCGGACATCGCGTCCCGCACGGCGCTCCAGAAGGCCGGCGTCTCGGTGGACGACGCCGACGACCACTCGGTCTTCGTCTCCGGCCGCGCGGACCAGATCAAGAAGCTCAAGGCCCAGGGCTACGAGGTCACCCCGCTCGGCGCCGTGCCGGACCGGTCGCGCGGCGAGGACGACGTACGGCTCTTCGACTTCCCGTCCGCCGACTCCCGCTACCACAACTACGCGGAGATGACGAACGAGATCAACTCCGTGGTCGCGGCGAACAGTTCCATCGCCAGCCAGCGGGTCATCGGCACCTCGTACCAGGGCCGGAACATCGTCGCCATCAAGATCAGCGACAACGTGGGCACCGACGAGGCCGAGCCCGAGGTGCTGTTCACCCACCACCAGCACGCCCGCGAGCACCTCACCGTCGAGATGGCGCTCTACCTCCTGAACGAGCTGACCTCCGACTACGGCACCGACTCCCGGGTCACCAACATGGTGAACAACCGCGAGATCTGGATCATCCCGGACCTCAACCCGGACGGCGGCGAGTACGACATCGCCACCGGCTCGTACCGCTCGTGGCGCAAGAACCGCCAGCCCAACAGCGGTTCGTCGTACGTCGGTACCGACATGAACCGCAACTGGAACTACCGCTGGGGCTGCTGCGGCGGTTCCTCCGGCTCGCCGTCCTCGGAGACCTACCGCGGTCCGTCCGCCGAGTCCGCGCCCGAGGTGAAGGTCGTCGCGAACTTCGTCCGCAGCCGGGTCGTCGGCGGGGTGCAGCAGATCAAGACGGGCATCGACTTCCACACGTACAGCGAGCTGGTGCTGTGGCCCTTCGGGTACACGGGCGCGGACACGACGACCGGGATGACGGCCGACGACCGCAACGCCTTCGCGACGGTCGGCGGGAAGATGGCCGCGAGCAACGGGTACACGCCCGAGCAGTCCAGTGACCTCTACATCACGGACGGGTCGATCGACGACTGGCTGTGGGGCAACCAGAAGATCTTCGGCTACACCTTCGAGATGTACCCGTCGTCCGCCGGCGGGGGCGGCTTCTACCCGCCCGACGAGGTGATCGCCCGGGAGACGGCGCGCAACCGGGACGCCGTGCTGCAGCTGCTGGAGAACTCGGACTGCATGTACCGGTCCATCGGCAAGGAGGCGCAGTACTGCTAGAGGGCTGACGCCGGTCGTCGGCAGTCGGTTGCCGGGCGCCGGTTGCCGGGCGCCGGTTGCCGGGCGCCGGTCGTCGGTTCGGTGAGCGGGGAACTGCGGGCCCGTCGTGGCGGCCTCGCGGTTCCCCGCGCGCCTACTTGTCGTCCTGGTCCCCGGGGTCGGCGGGGGTCTTCTCCTTGTTGTCGCCGTCCTCGAAGTACGCGTCCAGGACCTCGTCGATCCGGGTCTCCCACTGGGCGTGCTCGGACTTGGCCTTCGCCTCGATCTCGATGGGGTACCAGCGGCGGTCGGGGGTGTGGACCGTGACGGTGAACCGCTTCCCGAAACGGGGGGACTCCGTCTCGATCGCGCCGATCTCGTCCCAGCGGAACTCGCACTCCTGGTCGTCCAGCCGGAGCCGTACGCCCCGGTGGTCGGCGACGATCCTGGCGCGGCGGTCGGCGGCCTCGAAGACGGGGCCCTCGACGGCCTCCTCCTCGCCGGCGGCCGTGGCATCGGCCTCGTCGTCCGCCTCGGTGTCGGGCTCGGCCTCGGCATCGGCATCGGGCTTGACGGTGGCCTTGGCGGTGGTCCCACCGGTCGGGGCAGCCCCGTCCCCTTGCACGGTCTCCGCCTGCTCGGCGGATTCCGTCGGCTTGATGTCCTCCGGCTCCTCCTGCTTCTCCTTCGTCACGGACACGGGCGCCGTGAGTCCGGGGATGTGCGACGGGTCGACCGCGGCGGCGGCCAGGGGCTGGCTTTTCGAACCAATGCGCTGCTCCACAGCGGGCAGTATGGTCGACGATCCTGTGCCGGGAACAGTCGGCCCGGCATATGTCCGTATCTGCGGCCGTTCAGGCGTTCACGCGTTCAGGCGTTCAGCACTGCCAGCGCGTCGATTTCGATCAGGAGGCCCTGCGGGAGGCCCACGTAGACCGTGGTGCGGGCCGGCGCGGCCTCCGTCAGGTGGTGCTCGAAGTACTCGTCGTAGATCGTGTTCATCTCGGCGAAGTGATCGACGTCCGTGAGGTAGACGCGGATCATCATCACGTCGTCCCAGGTGGCGCCGCCCTCCTCCAGGATCGCCTTGACGTTGGCGAGGGTCTGGAGGGTCTGGTCGCGGAGGGCCGGGCCCGCAGGGGTGGGGGGCTGCCCCTCCACGGCGGGGAGGAAGCCGACCTGGCCGGCGACCTGGAGGAGGTTGCCCTTGCGTACGCCGTGGGAGAACTTGGCCGGCGGGGTGGTGTGGGTCTTGGGGGTCAGGGCGGTCTTCTCGGTCATCCGGGGGGCCTTGTCGTTGAGACGGGGTTCTTGTCGTTCAGAGGGTTGTGTCGTTCAGGCGGGTTCTGTCGTTCAGAGGGTTCTGTCGTTCAGACGGGGTCCGTCGTCGGGGTTCTGCCGGAGTACTCGTCGCTGATCGCGTCCGCCGTCCGGCGCACCAGCGGGAGCAGGGTGAGGAGTTCGTCGGCGGTGACGACGACGTTGGGGGCGGAGACCGACATCGCGGCGACCACCCGGCCGTCGGTGCCCCGGATAGGGGCGGCGACGCAGTTGATCGACTCCTCGTGACCGCCGAGGTCGGTGGCCCAGCCCTGGTCGCGGACCTTCGCCAGCTCCTTCAGGAAGGCGGCGGCGTTCGGGGTCGAACGGGACGTGTACATGGGGTAGTCGAGCTTCTCGGCGAGGGCGCGGCGCTCGGCCTCGGGGAGGTCGGCGAGGCACAGCTTGGCGACGGCGGCGACCGTGAGGGCGACCGGCTTGCCGATCCGGGAGTACATGCGGACCGGGTAGCGGCTCTCGACCTTGTCGATGTAGAGGACCTCGCTCTCCTCGTGGACGGCCAGGTGGACGGTGTGGCCGCACTGTTCGTTGAGGCGTACGAGGTGGGGGTGGGCGATGTCGCGGATGTCGAGGTTCTCCACGGCCTCCTGGGCGAGGGCGAAGAGGCGGGCGCCGAGGCGGTAGCGCTGGTCGGACTGGCGGTAGACGAGGCCGTGCTCGTGGAGGGTGCGCAGGAGGCGCAGGGCCGTGGACTTGTGGACCCCGAGGCGGGCGGCGACCTGGCCGAGGTCGGCCGGACCCTCGGCGAGCAGCGGCAGGATGCTGAGCGCGCGGTCGACGGTCTGGCTCATGGGGTGCGTACCTCCTCGTCGGCCCGGTCCGGGGCCTGGGTCCAGCCGGGGGCGAGTCGCAGTGTCCCCCACGTGGTGTCGTCCAGGGCTGCCAGATGGTCGGCGTGGTGGCGGGTGGGCGTGGTGCCGAGGTCGCCGGGGGGGTGAGGGCGGCGGCGGCCACGAGGTGGCCGTGGCGGAGGAGGGCCTTGGAAGGCAGGCCGCGGAGGGTGGCGGAGAGGAAGCCGGCGGCGAAGGCGTCGCCTGGGCCTGTGGGGGAGACGACGGCCACGTCCGGGGACGGCACGAAGGTGATCTCGTCCGGGGTGGCGGGGGCGTGGGGGTGCGGGTGGGGCGCCTTCCGGTGCGGGGTGGGGCGCCTTCCGGTGCGGGGTGGGTCGAGGACGCGCAAGGGCGGGTGGGGAGGAAGGTGACCATGGACTCGCCGAGCGCGGCGACGTCGACGGCGCCGGGGAGTCCGTGGATCGTCACGATGGTCCTCGTCGTGGGGTGGCACCGTTGACCCGGTGCTCGCGTGGATGTTAGACAGCCGTGAGCGACATATGCAATGGATGTTGCAGTTCTTGCAACGGAGCATGTCAGGGAGGCTCTCATGGGTGTCGAAGCGCTCGCCCGTCTCGCCGCCGAACGCGTCGACCACCGCTTCAAGGGCCTCCCGCCGGACGCCGACGGGCTGACGGTGGAGGAGCTGGCCGGGCAGCGCCGGAACCTGTTCACCGGTGGGTTCACCACGCCCGTGCTCGCTCTTTCCGCCGAGCGGCTGGAGCACAACCTGGCGCTGATGGAGGCGTACTCCGTGCGGCACGGGCTGGCCTTCGCGCCGCACGGGAAGACGTCGATGGCGCCGCGGCTGTTCTGGCGGCAGACCGAGCGGGGGGCCTGGGGCATCACGCTCGCCGTGCCGCACCAGGTGCGGGTGGCGAGGGAGTTCGGGATCGAGCGGGTGTTCCTCGCCAACGAGGTGGTGGACCCGGTGGCGCTGCGCTGGATCGCGGCCGAGATGGCGGCCGATCCGTCGTTCCGGCTCGTCTGTTACGTCGACTCCGTGCGGGGCGTGGAGCTGATGGACGCGGCGCTGCGGGGCTGCGCGCGCCCGCTGGACGTGGTGGTGGAGCTCGCCGCGGGCGAAGGCGCGCGGACCGGGGTCCGCACGGAGGCGGAGTGCGCGGTGGTCGCGGACGCGGTGACCGGGGTGGAGACGCTGCGGCTGGTGGGCGTTGCCGGGTACGAGGGCGAGGTGCCGGACGCCGATCCGGGGCGGGTGGGCGCCTGGCTGCGGCGGCTGGTCGCCCTGGCCGTCGACTTCGACGAGGCCGGGCGGTTCGCCGGGCTGGAGGAGATCGTCGTCAGCGCGGGCGGCAGCGCGTGGTTCGACGCGGTGGCGGAGGTGTTCGCCGGCATCCCCGAGCTGTCGGCGCCCGTGCTGAAGCTGCTGCGGTCCGGGGCGTACGTCTCGCACGACGCCGGGCACTACCGGCGTCTGACCCCGTTCAACCGGGTACCCGAGGAAGGCGCCCTGGAGCCCGCGTTCCGGCTGTGGGCCCAGGTCGTCTCCCGCCCGTCCCCCGAGCAGGCGTTCGTGAACGCCGGCAAGCGGGACGCCGCGTACGACCTCGATCTGCCGACGGTGGAGGTGGTGCGGGACGCCGGGTCGGGCGAGGTAAGGGACGCGGGCGGCGGCATCGCCGTGACGGGCCTGTCCGACCAGCACGCCTGGCTGCGGACGGAGGCGGGGGCCGCGCTGTCGGTCGGGGACTGGGTGGGACTCGGGCTGTCCCACCCGTGCACGTCGTTCGACAAGTGGAAGCTGATCCCGGTGGTGGAGGCGGACGGGACGGTCGTGGAGTACGTGCGCACGTACTTCTGAGGGTCGCCGGGTTCTCCCGCTCCCTGGTTCTCGAAAGGTGGCAGAGATGGACGACGTCGTCCTGCGTGACGCCGAGGTGGTCGACGGCTCCGGCGGCCCCTCCTACCGCGCCGACGTGGTCGTGGCGGACGGCAGGATCACCTCCATCGTGCAGGAGGCCGCAGCGGCCGGGTGCCAGCGGCCCTCCGCCCGCCGGGAGCTCGACGTCGAGGGGCTGGTCCTCACGCCCGGCTTCGTCGACATGCACGCGCACAGCGACCTGGCCCTGCTGCGCGACCCCGAGCACACCGCGAAGGTCGCCCAGGGCGTGACCCTGGAGGTCATCGGGCAGGACGGGCTGTCGTACGCGCCGGTCGACGACCGGACCCTCGAAGAGGTACGGCGGGCGATCACCGGCTGGAACGGCTACGGCGAGGACATCGACTTCAGCTGGCGTTCGGTCGGCGGGTACCTGGACCGCCTCGACCACGGCTTCGACGGCGAGGGCATCGCCGTGAACGCCGCCTACCTCGTCCCGCAGGGCACCGTGCGGATGCTCGCCATGGGGTGGGAGGACCGGGAGGCCACGCCTCAGGAGCTGGACCGTATGCGGGGGTTGGTCGCGGACGGGCTGCGCGAGGGCGCGGTCGGCATGTCGTCGGGGCTGACGTACACACCCGGCATGTACGCCGAGGACGCCGAACTCACCGAGCTGTGCCGGGTGGTCGCCGAGTACGGCGGCTACTACTGCCCGCATCACCGCTCGTACGGGGCGGGCGCGCTCCGGGCGTACGCGGAGATGGTCGCCCTGACGCGTGAGGCCGGCTGCGCCCTCCATCTCGCCCACGCCACCCTGAACTTCGGCGTGAACGAGGGTCGTGCCCCCGAGCTGCTGGCGCTCCTCGACGACGCGCTCGCGGCGGGCGCCGACATCACCCTCGACACCTACCCGTACACCCCCGGCTGCACGACCCTCGGGGCGCTGCTGCCCGGTTGGGCGAGCGCGGGCGGGCCGGAGGCGGTCCTGGCGCGGCTGAGGGACGAGGACACGGCCGCGCGCATCCGGTACGACCTGGAGGTGGTCGGCGCCGACGGGTGCCACGGGGTGCCGGTCGAGTGGGACACGATCGAGGTCTCGGGGACCGCCGACCCGGCGCTGTCGTCGTACGTCGGCCGGACGGTCCAGGAGTCCGCCGACGCGCGCGGCGAGGAACCGTGGGTGACGGCGCGGCGGCTGCTCGTCGAGGACCGGCTGGGGTCGACGATCCTCCAGCACGTCGGTCACGAGGAGAACGTGCGCGCGATCATGCGCCACCGGGCGCACACCGGCGGCTCGGACGGCATCCTGCGCGGCGCCAAGCCGCATCCGCGCACGTACGGCACGTTCCCGCACTATCTGGGACGGTACGTACGGGAGTTGGGGGTGCTGTCCCTGGAGGAGTGCGTCGCCCACCTCACCTCGCGGCCCGCCGCCCGGCTGCGGCTGCCCGACCGGGGGCTGGTCCGCGAGGGGTACCGCGCCGACCTCGTCCTCCTCGACCCGGCGACGGTCGCCGCCGGGTCGACGTACGAGGCCCCGCGCACCCTGCCCACCGGTATCCCGTACGTCCTCGTCGACGGCCGTTTCGCGATCGAGGACGGCCGGCGTACGGACGTGCTGGCGGGGCGGGCGGTCCGCCGCGCCCCCTGAGAGGGCGCGGCGCCTCGCGGGTTACGGCCTGGGGAGTATGCAGCCGCTGCGGGTCAGGTCGAGCTTGCTGTCGGCGCCGAAGCAGGCCGGGACGTGCCAGGTCTGCTGGCCGTAGTTGATGCCCTCGCGGACGGTGACGGTGCCGTTCGCGTCGACCTCGCACGGGTTGTTGTCGGTGCAGCGCCCGCCGTCCTCGTTGCCCGTGTTGTTGACGGCCACGACCTTGCCGGTGGCGTTGTCGAGCACGGGCGAGCCGGAGGTGCCGCCGATGGTCTTGCAGGCGGAGGTGTAGCGGACCGAGTCCTTCCAGGTCCACACGCCTTCCTTGAGGCGGTACGCGTAGCCGTCGACGTCGCAGGCGTAGGTCCGCTTCCAGTAGCCGGAGACGACCGTGATGTCGGTGCCCACGGCGGGGCGGGCCGTGTCGAAGACCAGCGCGTTGATCCCGTACGCGCTCTTGATCTGCCCGTAGGTGGTGGTGAGCCGGTACAGCGCCATGTCGGTGTCGGTCATCGTGCCGTACACGATCCGGTTGGCGCGGAGGGTGGCGACGCGGGTGCCGGCCGAGTTGAGGAGGCCGAAGGAGCGGGTGGAGGCGCGGTCGACGAGGACCTCACCGGGGTCGGGGAAGCCGGTCTCCAGGCAGTGGCCGTTGGTCATCACCAGGGCCGGGTCGTCGTCCTCGGCGTTCGGCATCCGGACGACCGAGCCGGAGCAGTTGCTGAGCGAGACGGTGCCCGCGAAGTTCACGGCCCGGGCCGCGGAGTCCGCCGGGGCCACCCGGGACGCGGCGTCGGCCACGGCCTTGTTCGCCGCGTCGACGACGCCGGCGACCGCCGTCTTCACGGTCCCCGCCGCGGGTTCCGGTGCGGCCTGGGGTGCCGCGACCGCCGGTGCCGCGCCCGCCCCGGTGATCACCAGGGCGAACAGCGCGGCAACGAGAGGCTTTCTCATGTGGGGGTCCCTCTCTTGCTCTACGTGAGTGACAGGAGATCTTCCGGCCACCGCAGTTTGTCATGCGCATTGTGAGGGCGGTGTGACGACCGAGCAAGGACTTGGTTCCGGCCGAATGGCGCTCAGCCAGGGGAAGTTGGGGTTTCGCAGGGGGATGGGGGGATTCGGAACGGGGGCGGTTCATGGGACTGGCGCGGGGGCCACCTCGCCGGAACCAACCCGCTGCCGCCGCCGACGGCGGCGGCGCCGTCGTCGGCGAAATCACCCCCGGCCCCCGCGCGCCTACCTCGGCCCCTTCGTCGCTCCCTGGCCGCGGCCCTGGTTGCCTCCCGAGTTGCCTCGGCCCGGGTCGGTTGTCGGGGAGGGGGTCGCGGGCGCTGTCGTGGAGCGTGTGGGTGTCGGGGTCGGGGTGGTGGGCTCGGGGGACGACGGGGACGGAGTCGCGGACGCCTCGTTCGGTGACGCGGAGGGCGATGGTGTCCGCCCCGTGTCGGAGGACGCGTCCGCCGACGGTGTGGCCGCTCCCCCGCCGCCGGACCGGCCGTCGGCCGGCGCGGACCCCTTGGTCGCCGGACCGCTCGGTCCCTCCTCGTCCGAGGAGCCGCCACCGGCGAGCCCTGCCGCCACGGCACCCACGAGCACGGCCGCGGCGACGCCGCCCGCGATCAGGACCCCGCGCCGCCGGGCCCGGCGCCGTCCGAGCGCCGCCCGGCGGCCACCCGGCGGCCGCGCGCGACGCCCGCCGGGGTCCGCGCCGCGGTGCGGGGACGGCCCGTCCGGCGCGTAGGGGTCGGGCGCGTACGGGTCGGGCGCGTACGGGTCGGGCGTGTACAGGTCACCCTCGTACGTCCCGTCCGCCCCCGAGGCGGAGGGGGCGCCGGTTCCGGCGGGGGCGTCCGCGCGTCTCTCCCGGAGGTCGTCCAGCACGACCTCGTCCAGCTGCACGGTGTCGTCGTAGGCGTTCTGCCAGCCGTGGGCGGCGGCGGGGTCGGGGAAGGCGTCGTAGGCGGGCGTCACGGAGGGGTCGCCGAGCGGGTGGTACACGTTCGGCGGTTCCTGGGAGGTCTCACCGTCCTGGCCCACACCGCTCACCCCGTTCACCCCGTTCACCCGATCGCCCCATTCATTGCTTTTCATCGCCTTCATCTCATGTGCCCTGGAGCCGTGTGGGGGGCGGCCGGACCTGGGGGCGGATTCTAGGGAGGAGTGGCGCTCAGGGACAGCGGAGGAACATTTCGGCACATAGCGCCGGGGTCTCACGTGGTGGAAAACACGACCCACGAGGCGTTACCGGGTCGTAAGCTCACGGACATGCAGGTGATCCAGTCGACCAAGCTCGCCAACGTCTGTTACGAGATCCGGGGCCCGGTGCTCGAGGAGGCGATGCGGCTGGAGGCTGCCGGTCACCGCATCCTCAAGCTGAACACGGGCAATCCGGCCGCCTTCGGCTTCGAGTGCCCGCCGGAGATCCTGGAGGACATCCTCCGCAATGTGTCGTCGGCCCACGGCTACGGCGACGCGAAGGGCCTCCTGGCGGCGCGCCGGGCGGTCGTCATGCACAACCAGACCCTCGGCATCGAGACGGACGTCGAGCACGTCTTCATCGGCAACGGCGTCTCCGAGCTGATCGTCATGGCGATGCAGGGCCTGCTGGACGACGGTGACGAGGTGCTCGTACCGGCCCCGGACTATCCGCTGTGGACGGCGGCGGTGTCGCTGTCCGGCGGCACCGCGGTCCACTACCGCTGCGACGAGCAGTCCGACTGGATGCCGGACCTCGCCGACATCGAGCGCAAGGTCACCGACCGCACCAAGGCGCTCGTCATCATCAACCCCAACAACCCGACGGGCGCGGTGTACGACGAGGCGATGATCCGCGGCCTCACGGACATCGCGCGCCGCCACAACCTCCTCATCTGCTCCGACGAGATCTACGACAAGATCCTCTACGACGGCGCCACACACACCCCGACGGCCGCGGTCGCCCCGGACCTGCTGACGCTGACCTTCAACGGCATGTCGAAGGCGTACCGGGTCGCGGGCTACCGCGTCGGCTGGATGTCGATCTCCGGCCCCCGCGCGCACGCCGACTCCTACATCGAGGGCCTGACGATCCTGGCGAACATGCGGCTGTGCGCCAACATGCCGGGGCAGCACGGAGTGGTCGCCGCGCTCAGCGGACGCCAGACGATCAACGACCTGGTGCTGCCGGGCGGGCGCCTGAAGGAGCAGCGGGACGTCGCGTACGACCTGCTGACGCAGATCCCGGGCGTGACGTGCGTGAAGCCGAAGGGGGCGCTGTATCTGTTCCCGCGGCTCGACCCCGATGTCTTCAAGATCAAGGACGACCGGCGGATGGTCCTCGATCTGCTCCGCCAGGAGAAGATCATGGTCGTCCAGGGCACCGGCTTCAACTGGCCCGAGCCGGACCACTTCCGCGTGGTGACCCTGCCGACCGTGGCCGATCTGAGGTCGGCGATCACCCGGATCGGGAACTTCCTGGACGGCTACGGCCAGCCCTGAGGCGTCCAACCGGGAGACTTCCGGACCTCGCTCAACTTTAGACGGAATCTAATGTAGGCTGGTTCTCCGAGAGCGAGCTTGGAGGCCATCCCATGTACGAGCCGATCCGCACCAAGTCGGTCCACACGATGGCCGGCACGACCTCCTCCGACTTCCCCCACCGTTCGCGTGAGGAGGAGCTGGACATCCAGCTCGCCGGCCATCTGGCCGCCCTGCTCGCGGTGACCGACGAGCTGCGCGCCCTGGCCCCCACCGCCGACCTCGACACGGCCGCCGAGCGGCTGTCCGAGCAGGTGGCCCGGCTGCGCGGCGGCCGCCCGCCCGTCCGGTCGTCCGTGCCGGCCGGCGGCCCCGAGCGCGATGTCGCCGGGCTGCACCGGCGCGCGCACACCCTCGCCGGGCGCGCTCTCGTGGTCGCCGCCTCCCGCGCCGACACCGCGGCCGCGATCCTGACCGCCGAGCGCATGGACGCCCACGCCGCCGCCGAGCGCGTCGACGCCCGCACCGCCGCCGAGCCCCTGGCCGCCCGCGAGCTGGCCGCCCGCTGACACCCCGCCCGGCACACCCCGAGCAGGCGGCACACCCCCCGAGCCGCCGCTCCCGCCGACGGCCCCGGTCCGCGTGCACCCGCAGCGACGCGCGGACCGGGCGCCACAGCACCGCACAACGCCCCGCGCCGCCGAGCGCGTCGACGCCCGCACCGCCGCCGAGCCCCTGGCCGCCCACTGACACCCCGTCCGGCACACCCCGAGCGGGCGGCACACCCCCCGAGCCGCCGCTCCCGCCGACGGCCCCGGTCCGCGTGCACCCGCAGCGACGCGCGGACCGGGCGCCACAGCACCGCACGACGCCCCGCGCCGCCGAAGAGTCCCGGCCGCTCCCCGCCTCCCCCCTCCCCCGCCCCCTCCCTCTGAGCGGCGGTGCCCGTTCCGGTTGCGTTCCGGGACGGCGGCTTCACCCCGTGTTCACCCGTACCGCCCCGGAACGTCCGATTCCGCGAGCACGCTCCTCGGTGTGAGACGCATCGCAGGGATCGTCCTCGCGGTCCTGCTGATCGGCGGCGTGGTGGCAGCCGTCGTGGCGGGCCGGGACACCGGGGACACGAGCACGGCAACGAAGACCGTGCGTGGAGTGATCGGGTCGGAGAAGGCGGAGTTCTTCGCCGACCCGGAGGTGGTGAAGGCCCTGGCCGCCGAGGGCTACACCGTGAGGACGGAGACATCGGGCTCCTGGGCCATGGACGGGCTCGACCTGAAGGGGTACGACTTCGCCTTCCCCTCCAGCAAGGCCCCCGCCGACGAACTGGCCGCGAAGTACCAGGTACGCGAACCGCTGCCCCGGCCCTACTACTCCCCCCTCGTCGTGGTCGCCCACCGGGGCGCCGCCGAGGTGCTGAGCCGCAACGGCCTGGCCACGCTGGAGAAGGACCGCGGCGTCCTCGACATGGGCGCCTACGTCGACGCGGCCCACACCGGCCGCACCTGGCAGCAGCTCAAGGGGGCGGACAAGCACGGTGAGCTGGCGGGGCTCCTCTACATCGCCACCACCGACCCGACGACCTCCAACTCGGGGGCCCTCTACCTCGCCGCGGTCTCCAACGTCGCCAATGACGGACGGGTCGTCGCGAGCGAGGCGGACATCAAGAGGACCGCGCCCCTCCTGCACGACCTGATCAGCGTCCAGGGCGCCCAGCAACCGAGCAGCGACGCGGCGTTCCGCGACTTCGTCAGCGGGGTCGGCAACCCGCTCGTCCTCGTCTACGAGTCCCAGGTCGCCGCCCTGCTCGCCGACGGCCAGAAGGTCGACGACCTGGTCGTCCTCTACCCGGACACCACCGTCAACAGCGACCACACCGTCGTGCCCGTCACGGACGAGGGCCGGGCCCTCGGTGAACTGCTGGGCACTGACCCGGAGTTGCGCCGCCTGGCGGCCCGGCACGGGTTCCGGCCGCAGGGCTCGGCGAAGGAGTTCACGGCCGCGACAGCCGGCCTCACCACGTATCTGACGCCTCGGCTCACCGTCCGGCAGGCGCCCGTGCCCACCTCCGAGGTGCTGCACGAGATGGCGCGCCGGGCGCGGGGCCGCTGAACCACGGGGGAACACCAACCATGACAACGGAAGACAGCTTCACCCTCACCCCGCCCGAGCCGGTCACGGCCGTGCCCCGGGAGAAGGCCGGCGGACTCGTGCCGGTCGAGGAGTCCGTACGGTCGGACATGGCCAGGAAGGCCGAGGAGTACGTCCGGTCGCTGGCCGCGCTCGACGCCCGGTCACCGGAGTTCGCGGGGAAGGTCGGGGAGATCGCGGCGCTCGGCGCGGGCGAGATACGCACGGCCGCCGCGCAGTCCAACCGCATGCTGGAGCGGACCGTCCGCAGCCTGCCCGGCAAGGGCGGGGACGCCCAGTCGCAGGTCGCCGGCTCGCTCGTCGAACTGCGGCGTGTGGTCGAGGACCTGGACCCGCGGGACCTGCCCGCCGGCAAGGGCCGCAAGCTCCTGTCCCGGCTGCCGGGCGGCAACCGGCTGCGCGACCACGTCGCCAAGTACGCCTCCGCGCAGGGCACCCTCAACCGCATCGTGGGTTCGCTGCGCGGCGGGCAGGACGAACTGCGGCGGGACAGCGCCGCGTTGCAGACGGAGCGGGTCCGCCTGTGGGAGACCATGGGCAAGCTCCAGGAGTACGTGGTCCTGACGGAGGCCCTGGACACGGCCGTCGAGGCGCACATCGCCGCCGCCGACCCGCAGCAGGCCGACACCCTGCGCGCCGACGTACTCTTCCCCGTCCGGCAGAAGCACCAGGACCTGCTCACCCAGCTGGCCGTCTGCGCCCAGGGCTATCTGGCCATGGACGTCGTCCGCCGCAACAACGAGGAGCTGATCAAGGGCGTCGACCGGGCCGCCACGACCACGGTCTCGGCGCTGCGCATCTCCGTGATGCTGGCCTCGGCCCTCGACACCCAGCGCAAGGTCGTCGACCAGGTGAACGCGTTGCGCGGCACGACCGAGGACCTCATCCGCGGCAACGCCGAGATGCTCGCCACCCAGAGCGGTGAGATCCAGCGCATCGCCGCCGACCCGGCCGTCGGCGCGGAGACCCTCCGCTCGGCCTTCCAGCAGATCTACCGCACCCTCGACACCATCGACACGTACAAGGCGCAGGCGACCGAGACCATGGCCGCGACGGTGGAGTCCCTGACGGCCGAACTGCAGGGCGCCGGACGCTACTTGGAGCGCAGCCGCTCGCAGGGCGTCCTCGAAGGGGGTGGGCTCATATGAGACGGACCCTGTCGGCCTCCCGCGCTGCCGCCGCCCTCGCGCTGGCCCTGGCGACGGCCGGATGCACGACCTCCACCGAGACCCCCTCCGACCCGGACACCTACGTCCCCGGCACCCTGCGCGTCCTCGCTTCCAGCGAACTCGCCGACATGAAGCCGGTGCTGGAGCGGGTCGAGAAGGACACGGGCATCACGGTGCGGCCCACCTACATGGGCACCCTGGACGCCGTGGAACTGCTCGGCGAGGGCCGGGCCGAGGACTCCTACGACGCCGTGTGGCTGTCGTCCAACGACTATCTGCGGCTGCGGCCGGACGCGGCGAAGCGGATCGTGTCGGAGACCCCGGTGATGTCCAGCCCGGTGGCGATCGGTGTGAAGGGCGCGACCGTACGGAAGCTGGGCTGGAAGCCGGACAGCGTCACCTGGTCGGACATCGAGGAGGCCGTCGCGGACGGCGGCCTCACGTACGGCATGACGGACCCGGCCCGCTCCCACTCCGGCTTCTCCACCCTCGTCTCGGTGGCCTCCGGGCTCTCCGGCGCCCAGTCCGCGCTCACCGACACGGACGTGACGCGGGCGACGCCCCGGCTGAAGGAGTTCTTCCAGGGGCAGAAGCTGACCTCGGGCTCGTCGGGCTGGCTGGCCGCGGCCTACGACCGGCGCGGCGACGTCGACGCGCTGCTCAACTACGAGTCGGTGCTGAAGGCGCGGAAGGACCTGACGGTGATCCGCCCGCGCGACGGGGTCGTCACCGCCGACTACCCGCTCTCCTCCCTCGCGTCGACCGGCAAGGACGTCCGGGACGACGTGCGGCGCCTCACCGACGCCCTGCGCGCCCCGGACACCCAGCGGCTGATCACCGAGAAGACCCTGCGCCGCCCGGTCGTCCCCTCGGTCCGCCCCGCCGCGGGCCTCGACACCACCCGGCGCCGTGAACTGCCCTTCCCCGGCAGCCGGTCCGTCGCCGACGGGCTGATCGACGCGTACGAGAACGAGCTGCGCCGCCCGTCCCGGACCGTGTACGTCCTCGACACCTCGGGCTCGATGGAGGGCGACCGTCTGGACCGGCTGAAGGACGCCCTCACCGAGCTGACCGGCGACTTCCGGGACCGGGAGGAGGTCACGCTGATGCCGTTCGGGTCGGACGTGAAGAGCGTGCGGACCCATGTGGTCCGGCCGTCGGACCCGAAGGCGGGGCTGGACGGCATCCGCGCCGACACCCGGAAGCTGTCCGCCTCCGGCGACACCGCCATCTACACCTCGCTGCGCAAGGCGTACGAGCACCTCGGGGCCGCCGACCGGGACACGTTCACCTCGATCGTGCTGATGACGGACGGCGAGAACACCGAGGGCGCGAGCCCGGCGGACTTCGACGCCTTCTACCAGCGGCTGCCCGCCGCCGAGCAGCGCGTCCCCGTCTTCCCGATCCTCTTCGGCGACTCCGACAGGGACGAACTGGAGCACATCGCCGACCTGACCGGCGGCCGTCTCTTCGACGCCCGGCGGGGCTCGCTGGACGGCGCCTTCGAGGAGATCCGTGGCTACCAGTAGGTTCATGGCGTACGTCGAGTCCCGGAAGAACCTCACCGGCGGCGCCCTCGGGGTGGTGGGACTCGGGCTGACCTTCGCTGGGGTGGCGGGCCCGTACTGGCCGGTCGTGGTCGCCGGTCTGTACGGCGCGGGCGCGCTGCTCGCCCCGCCGGAGCGCCCGCCGGTGCCCGACTTCCCGGACCCGTCCGCCCAGCTCGACGAGGTCCGCGCCGACTTCGGCCGGCTGGGCGGCTACCTCGCCGGCATCGAGCTGCCGCCGGCGGCCGCCGGGCGCCTCACCGAGCTGACGGAGCTGCTGACGGCCCTGCTCGACCCCGGCTGGGTCGCCGAGATCCTGGGCCAGGACCCCGAGGGCGTCCACACCCTGTCCCGGGCGGTGCGGCAGGACGTGCCCGAGGCCGTCGACACCTATGTCCGCACCCGCTGGTGGACCCGTCTGACCCCCGGCACGGAACCCCCCGAGCGCCATCTGGAGCGCCAGCTGGCCCTGCTGCACGACGAGTTGGAGCGGCTGGCGGCGGCCCTGCGGGACACCGAGGCGCGCCGGCAGGAGTCGCACACCCGCTACCTGGAGGACCGCTCGGGCTGAACCCCGGCCGGGTCGGCCCACGGCCACCGGGTGCCCCGGCTCAGCCGATGTTCGCCAGGATCACGATCAGCAGCACCACCGCGATCACCACGCCGAGCACCTTCAGGGCGGCGTACGGGGACGGGGGCTGGTCCGGGACGGGCGGCACTCCCGGGACCGGGGCCGGCCGGGGCCCGTTGAACACGTCGTGCCCGGTCACGGCGATCCGGGTGCACCAGGGGCAGGTCGGCAGATGGGAGCCGTAGGTGTGCAGGGGCCGTACCGTGCACGACCGCACCTGCCCGCGTTCCTTGTCGAGGGCGCGCAGCCACGCCTCGGCCGGGGGCCGGGCGGTGGGGGTCTGGACGCCGGGGCCGAAGGCGGTCCTGGCGAGGGTGAGGAGCTCGGGTGGCAGGACGGAGGGGTCGACGGTGCCGCGCGGGATGATGACCATCTCCGGGCGGACGACGTAGGAGATGCTCGCGGCGATGTTGTCCTTGACCGTCGACTCGGAGGTGCTCTCGTGCGGGACCCCGCCGAAGGGGTGGTTGCCCGCGGTGAGCAGCTGGTAGACGAGGACGGCCAGGGCGAAGTCGTCGCTCTGCCGGGTGGCGGGGCCGCCGGCCTGCCGTTCGGGGGCCGAGTAGTCGGTGGTGTGCATCAGGCAGGGGAACAGCTCGCCGGTGGCCGGGTCGGTGAAGGCGATGGAGTCGCAGTCGAGGAAGGTGACGAAGCCGTTGCCGTCGACGACGACGTTGCTGCTGGAGAAGTCGCCGATGACGAGGTTGTCGTGGTGCATCCGGGCCGTCATGAAGGCGAGGTTCCAGGCGACGCCGAGCAGGAACCGCCAGTCGGCCCGGTCCGGGAAGAGCTTCAGCCGCTGGACGCGGGTGAACAGACCCACGAGCTGCACGTGCTGGGGTTCGCCGAAGCGGCGCATCGCGTACCCGAGGAACTCGCCGTTCGTGCCGCGCGCCATCGCCGTCGGCCAGGCCAGCTCGGGCGGCTGGTTGGCGTCGGTCGGGCGGGCGGCCAGCGGGGACATGGTGAGCATGCGGGCCAGCCGCCGTTCCTGGTCGGGTCCGGGCGGGTCGCGGTAGATCTTGACGACGATCCCGGCGTCGCCCTCCACGGGAAACACGGCCGCCTGCCCGCCCCCCTTGAGGGGCTGCTCGGCGAGCCTGACCGCCTTGCCGTCGAGGAAGACCGTGCGGCCGCTCATGGCCGTACCTCCGGGTGCTCTCTGGGGCGGACCGGCGTCGGCGCCGTCATCCGCGGCTCGTGCGGACGGCTCGCAGCAGGGTCTTGTCGTCGGCGTTCAGGGCGGTGAGGCGGTCGGAGCGCAGAAGGGCGGCGAGGTTGCCGTCGGCGTCGTCGGACGCGGTGTCGAGGGAGCGGAAGACGGCGTCGGCGAAGGAGGTGTTCGGGGACGGGGCGCCGCCCGCCGACCGGGTGAGCATGGCCTGGGCGAGGCCGTCCGTGGAGAGCAGCACCCCGTCGACGCCGTCGTCCGAGACGCAGTCGGTGTGCGTCCAGCGGGCCGCGTCCGGTGAGGTCAGGAACACCGTCTCGTTGCTGTACTCGCTGACCGCTGCCGCCTGCGGCAGCAGATGGAACTGCCGTTCCCCGTCCTCGGTCCCCGCCCGTACGACGACGAACCCGTCCCCGACGGTCAGATGCCCGAGCCAGCCGGGCGCCAGCACGACCACGGTCAGGGTGGTGGCGAAGTCGGGCGCGTCACTGCCCGTCCGGTCCAGGAAGTCGTCGCTGACGTCCCGCAACGCGTCCCGCAGCAGCTCGTGCACGGCCTCCCCGGGCTGCACCTCCACGGAGGCGCCGGCCCGCCGCGCGAAGTGCTCGGCGGCGAGCTTCACCGCCAGCCGCGAGCCCTCCTCCGAGCGCGGCCGGCTGCCGGCGCCGTCGGCGACCGCGAGGACGGCGACGGCGGGGGTGGTGACATAGCCGCAGGCGTCCTGGCAGGGCAGGCCCTGACGGCGGTGCCGGTACCCCTCGACGCTGAGCCCGTGGACGCGCCACGACGGGACGCCCACCTCACGCCTCCCAGGCCGGGCGCTGGGTCTTGAACTGGCTGAAGATCTTCTCGAACACCTCGTCCCCCGCCCCCTTCTGCTCGGCGTTGGCGCTGGCGGACATCATCTGGAGCAGCTCCCGGAACGGGAACCCCTGCAACCGCGCGTTGAACTTGGGCGCGAACGCCTGCAGCACCTGCTCCCCCCGGTCCGTGATGCCGCCCACGCCGATGGCGTACAGCCGGAACCGGCGGGAGCGCTGCTCCTCGGCGAGGACGGGTATCAGCCGGTGCCAGGAGTCGGTGAGGTGACCGGTCGGGTCGGTCGGCAGTCCGTCCGTGACGAGGCAGATCTGCGGCCGGTAGTACTGCAGCCCGGACGCCCTCAACTCCGCCTTGCGGGCCGCGACGATGTGCATCGACAGCTCCAGCGCCTCGGTCATCAGGGTGACCCCGGCGGCCGTCAGCTGCGGTGCCTGGAAGGCGTGCGCGGGGATGAAGGGGCTCATCCGGGTGCGAGGGTCGAGCAGTTGGGGCCCGCGCCAGGCGCCGACGCCCTGGCCGCCGAAGGTGACGACGGCGACCTCCACGCTGTAGCTGAGGCTGACGTCGTCGTGGAGTTCGCGGGTCCACTCGGCGAGCGCGTTGTTCAGCGCCTGGATCGGCGCGCCCGCCATGGAGCTGGAGGTGTCGAGGCACAGCACGAGCGGCATGCGCTGGGCGTTGTTCTCGAACTCGATGTCGGCGTACTCCGCCGGCATGGTGGGCGGGTATTCGCTGTGCATCGTTCTTCCCCCTGGTGTTTCCGTCTTCGTGCTCGGTGCTCGGTGCTCGGTGCGCGTGCGCCTGCGGGTGGGGTTGCGGGTGCGGGTGCGGGTGGGGCTGGCGGCTCGGCCTAGCGGGGGGTGCCCTTGGCGTGGCGGGCGGCGGTGGGCGGGAAGGCGTACAGGACGTCGGAGTCGCGTTCGGGTGCCTCGGCGACGTCGACGAGCCCGCCGGGCACGGGCGGCGGCCGCCCGGCCTCGGCCCATACGGCCCGGTAGAGCACCCGGTCGAGTTCGACGTAGCCCTGGGGGTGCAGTTCGGTGCGGACGACGGCGGTACGGGTGTGGGAGGGGCGGGCGCTCACCTGGCGTCCGTGACGCGCGGTCGGCGCGACGCGCAGCCGGGTGGTGCGCTCGTCACCGCCGCCTGCGGCGGGGCCGGCGGCGCGCCCTTCGACGGGCCGCGGCTCCCGGCGTTCGCGGCGGCGCGCGCCGCCCCCGGGCGGCATGGCGGCCGCCCGCCCGGGGCCCGTGCGATGTCCGACGGCGACGGGGCCGCGCGAGCGCCGGATCACGACGGCGAAGGCGAGGAGCAGCAACGCGAGGAGCAGGCCCATCCAGAGCACGGCCCAGGAGGTGCTGTCCCCGGCGGTCTCCGCGGTGTCGCCGTCGGCCTGTGCGTCGCCGTTCCCGCGGCCGTCATCGCGCCGGTCGCCCTTGCCCTGGTCGCCCTTGCCGTCATTGTCGTCGGCGTTGCCGGATCCGGACGCGTGGGAGTCCGGATCCAGCGGGGTGACGGCGTCGATGTGGACGGAGAGGTCCGCGACGTAGCCCTGTTCGATCAGATACTCCCCGTCCAGCGGGGGAGCCTGACTGTCGCCCTCGGTGAGGTCGTTGCACAGGGGCTCCGGGACGCAGACGCCCGCCTCGTCCAGCTTGTCGACGGCCCACCGCGGTATGCGGTCGATCTTCGCGCGGGGATGGACCATACGGCCCCCGGCCAGGATCAGCAGGGCCGTGCCCCCGTCGCCCGTCCGGCCGTCCTCGGGCACCTCCACGACGAGTTGGTGCCGGCGCTTCTCGACGCCCTCCGTCAGGATGCGCTGCTGGTCCTCGCCCTCGACCAGGGACAGTTGCTCGCCGAGCCTGACGACATGGGGTGTGCCGCTCTTTTCGAGGTGCGCCGCCCAGCACTCCAGCCAAGGGGCGAGAGGGCCTTCGCACCGCCCCTCGGCCGCGGCCGAACCGTGCCCCAGCGGCACCACGGCGACCAGCAACCCCATGAGTACGCCGAGAGAGGACAAACGCCTGACGGCACCCATCGCACCAACCCCCCGTGGCCTGAAAGGCACGCCCCCGCGGCCCTGAAAGACCCGTCCCATACTGGAGCAGGGGGCAGGGCGGCCGGAAGGGTTTGGCGAATTCCACCGGGTGACTTCCGGCAATTGTCGATCGCTTTGCGTTTCACTTCTACAACTTGAACACCTGATGACAACGGCTGAACATCTGCCGCGCCCGTTCCACCCAGTCATTGGCCAAGGCATCGAAGTCGGCCTGGGTGATACGACAGGTCAGCGGAAGATCGCAGACCCCGGCGAGGCATGGGCGCGGCCCGCGTACGTCCCACACGGACAGCATGGGGTTCAGTTGCTCGGTATTCCACGCGTTCGAAGCGGCCGCGGCGATGGCGAGTTGGTCCTGTCGCAGGAAATTCCCGTCCGTGGCGAAGGCGACGAGGAGTTTC
This sequence comes from Streptomyces sp. NPDC030183, assembly GCF_055573455.1. NCBI lineage: Bacteria > Bacillati > Actinomycetota > Actinomycetes > Kitasatosporales > Streptomycetaceae > Streptomyces > Streptomyces sp. NPDC030183. Next base: position 66,266 of record NZ_JBVIBK010000007.1, on the reverse strand, counting down.
TTGGTCGTCATGAATCTGACCGTGACGGTCCGCCCCGCCTCTCGGAGATCGAATTGCAGGGAGACGGACACGGTGTCGTGCACGGTGTGGTAATTCCGCCGTGCCACCCAGTTCTGCACGAGTTGCCGCCAGTGCGTCCCGAGGTCGTAGATCTCGGCGCGCCCGGGGTGCGAGTCGCGGCCGGGGTGCGAGTCCCGTCCGGCGTAGGAGTCCCGCCCCCCGTACGGGTCGCGTCCTGAGGAGGAGTCACGGCCGGGGTAGGGGTCACGGCCCGGGTAGGAGTCAGGCACCGTCACGGACCACCGCCCCGGCGACCATGGCGTCGGTCAGCCCGGCATCGAGCAGTGCCTGGGCGTGCAGCAGCAGACAGGAGGGCACGGACTCGCTGGTGGTACGGCGAAGGTGGCGTTCCTTCAGCTCCTCGTACCGCACCTCGATGGTCCGGGCGACCTGGGGCGGCGGCCAGGCGGCCACCGTGGGCTGCTCCGTGACCAACTCGGCCAGGATCTCCGGCAGTCGGGGCCGCTGCTCGGGCCGCTTGGCGAGGCAGCGCGTGATGAGGGGCCGCAGCCCTTCGGGTACGCCGTCGAGCCGGGGTTTCCCGCGTACGACCTCGACGCGCACCCCTTCCCCGCTGCCGTGCGGGGGACGTCCGGTGAGCGCGTAGACCAGCACCCCGCCCAGCGAGAAGACGTCACTCGGCGGCCCGACCTGGGCACCGCGGATCTGTTCCGGCGACATGAACGGAGGTGTGCCGACGACGACACCGACCCGGGTCAGCCCCGGGGCGCCGTCCACCCGGGAGATACCGAAGTCGATGACGCGGGGCCCGTCGCTCGCCAGCAGGACGTTCGCCGGCTTGAGGTCGCGGTGGACGACCTTGGCGGCATGGATGGCCTGGAGCGCCTCGACGAGCCCCGCGCCGAGGGAACGCACCTGGGCCTCGGGGAGCGGGCCGTCCGCGCGGACCGCCTCCGCGAGGGAGGGACCGGGCACGTACAGGGTGGCGAGCCAGGGCAGTTCGGCCTCCGGGTCCGCGTCGACCACGGCGGCGGTGTACGCGCCGCTGACCACGCGGGCGGCCGCCACCTCCCGCGCGAAACGTTCACGGAACTCGGGTTCCGCGGCGAGTTCCGGTCGGGCGACCTTGACCGCGACCTCCCGGCCCGCGGGTGAGCGGCCGAGGTAGACCCAGCCCATCCCTCCGGAGCCGAGCCGGCCCACTATCTTGTACGGGCCGATCTTCATGGGGTCACTTACGGGTGTACGCACCCCCGGCTCACCTCATTTCGGGGTTCGGTGCGGATGTCCCGTAGTGTCCCGCGATTTCCCTCGCGGGGCAGCCGTTTTGCCCCGTACGCCCGCACGTTCGCAGCGGCGGGGTGCCGGGCCGCGGTCCTCAGACTCCGGGTGTCTTCTCCACCGCGTCCAGGGGGACCTCGACGCGGGTGTCGTCGCCGAAGATCCGCACCGTCAGCTGTACTCGTCCGCGCTCTCGGTCGACGGCGACGACGGGGGCCGTGAAGCGAGCGAAGGGGCCGTCGGTCACCAGGACGGTGTCTCCCGGCCGCAGCTCCGAGGTGTTCCGCATGTTCGCTCCGTGTGTGGATCACGGGCGCAGGCGTCAGGCCCGGCCCGGCCACCAGCATCCCACCACCGCCGTCGACCGGGGTGGCCGGGAGGGAGCGCGGCCAGGCCGGAACCGGACAAGCGTGGGAGCAGACGCCGGAAGTACCACCGCACCGGTCCCGGAGTCGTCGCCGGCCGTCCGGTTCGGGCGCGCCTCCTTCGCTACGCCGAAGCGATCGTCTTGCGCCACTCCTCCACCGTGAGGACCTCCGCCCACTGCGGGAACAGCCTCTCCGTCAGGAAGCGGTGGACCTCGGGGTCCGTGTCGAGGCAGGCGTCCGCCAGCACCGTCACCCCGAAGTCCAGGTCGACGGCGCGCCACAGCGTGGACAGCACCACAGCGCTGGTGGCGATGCCCGTGAGGACGAGGCTGTCGATGTCACGCGCCCGGAGCACCAGATCGAGGTCGCTGCCGGAGAACGCGCTCCCCCGCCGCTTCGTGACCACGACATCGCTCTCCCGCGGCGCCACGTCGTCATGGATCCCGGTGCCGTGGGCGCCCTCGGTGAACAGGCCCGCCCGCACGATGTCGCCCATCACCTTGTTGCGGGGGCTGACCCCGGGGTCCCCCGCCGGTAACGCGATCATCACGTAGACGACGGGGATCCCGGCGGCGCGGGCGCCGTCGATCGCTCCGCGCAGGCGCGGCAGATATGTCGAACCGTCGTCGGCGATGGCCACGATGTCCCGTTGGACGTCCATCACCAGAAGTGCGCTGTTCCCCATGCCCGCCGTCCCTTCCCCTTCTCGTCCTCGACAGGACGACCACCGGCAAGTCTGGTCGAACAGCCGGTCTCCGGGGCGGGTTTCGACGATCCACGACGCAGCGGCAGTCGCGCCGGTGGCCCAGGGCCGTTTCGTCAATGCCGCGGCTGCGCTGTGCACAGGGCCCAGATGATGAAGCCGTAGAGCGCGATCAGGACCACCGACCAGACCGGGTAGTACGGGAGGGTCAGGAAGCTGGTGATCAGCAGCAGGCCCGCGAGCAGGACACCGGCGGCGCGGGCCCAGGTCCGGCCGTTGAAGAGGCCGACGCCGACCATCACCGCCAGGGCGCCCAGCAGCAGGTGGATCCACCCCCACCCGGTCGTGTCGAACTTGAACACGTAGTCGGGTGTGTTGACGATGATGTCGTCGTCGGCGATGGCCACGATGCCGCGCAGCACGTCCAGGGTGCCGCCGATCATCAGCATGACCGCCCCGAACGCCACCAGTCCGCTCGCCCATGACGCGGAGCGCTGATGGGACCGGGACGCGGACCGGCGTGGGTGTGTGGTCTGAGCCATGGTGTGCCTCCCTGTCATGTGCGCATGTGCGCGCGGGTCAACGAGGTCAGTCGAGGATCAGGATGATGAAGACCACGCACACGACGATGTTCACGAGCCAGCTGTGGGTGTTCGTCCAGTCGCGGATCCTGGGCATGGCCGCTTCGGCGTGGTGCCCCAACAGCAGGCGTATCAGCAGCGGAAGCGCCGCGACGAGGATCGTCAGGCCTATGAACGGCAGCGCCGAGACGAACGACGCGTCGGCATGGATCAGGTTGACGCCCACCGTCATCATGATCACGAGGTCGGACGGCATCGCCAGGATGACCATCAGCGCGACCTTGAACGCCTTGCGGGGGTCCGCGTTCATCAACGTGCCGAGCCACTTGGGCGGTTCCACGGTCTCGCGTTTGAGCCAGTTCTTCAGCGCGGCGGCGGCCAGGAGCGCGACCAGCACGTACTGGATGATGTGGCCGACGGAACCGTTGTCGGAGGGGTCACCGAAGTCCACTGCGTTGTCGAGGGCGGCGGCGATGCCCATCATGACGGCCACGCCCGCCGTCGTCGCGACGGCGATGCCGGTCAGGAAGCCCAGGGACACGCGGACCGCTCTCGGCGTCGTCACGAAGATGATGGCCGAGATGATCTGGGGCCCGACCATCATGGTGATGGCGAGCGGGAGGATCTGAAGGCCGTCCATGACTGAGGGTCACCCGCTTCGGACGGCGCGCTTCCGGTCCTCGAACTCCCGCTCCGCCGGGACGTCCGGCCGAGCGAAGGGCCGCGCGGGTCGAGGCGCGTAAGGCATCATCCGGACCTCCCGTGCTCCGCGTACGCACCCCGTCGGCAACAACGCCCCCATCCAGTGCACCACCCGTCGACGGGATACGCATATCGGTCCGCTTCGCCGACCTGACCTGCGGCGGAGAGGGTCTCGCGGCGGTCCGACGGCACTCGCCATGCGTCGTCCGACCACCCTGGCTAAGGTGGATGAGTTAGGAACATACATGCCGGAACACATCACCGATCGGCTCGTGACCCGGTGATGGATCGGATGGCAACCATGACCGCGTCAACCGTCGCCCCACAGGAGGCCCGCCCCCCGCGCGGCGCCCCGGACACCGACGCGACGACGCCGAGCGGGGCGGCGGACCGCGCCGTCACCCCCCATGCGCTGGACCTGACCGTGGGACACCAACTCGCCCACCGTCATCACGGCCGGATGCTGCGCGAGTTCGGCGAGGCCCTGGAAGCGGCCTGACACAGCGTTCCACGCCCCGGCCGGCCATCACCCCACTCCCGCCCCCATCCCACGTCGGCCCGCACCCCGCTCACAGCCCCCGTACCCCTGCCCTCGCACTCACTGGGTGCCTGTCCGTCAAGGGGAGACCCATGGCTTCTACTGACGGCTCGTCATCGCCCTCCGAAGGCGCCGGCCGTCCGGCCGGCGGACCTCCGTTGAGCGCCGCGGAACGCGACGAGTACGAACGGCTGCGCAAGGCGGCCCACAGCCGCCACCGGGGTCTGCGGTACACGGCCACCTCCCTGCTCCTGCTGCTGGCCTTCCTGTTGGCGCCGCTCGCCGTGGTCGCCGCCTGGGTGGACTCCGAGGTCAGTGACACCGACCGGTACGTCCAGACCGTCTCCCCCATCGCGACGAAGTCGTCCGTCCAGAACACCGTGACCGACCGGCTCACCAAGCGCGTGGTCGACAGCGTCGATGTGGCAGCCTTCACCGAGGCCATCGGGCGGACACTCCAGAAGGAAGGGGCGCCGCCTCAGGTGGTCCAGGGCGCCGACGCCCTGACCGGCCCGCTGAAGAGCGCGCTCGACTCGGCCGTCCACTCCGTCGTGAACAGGGTGGTGACCAGTGACCGGTTCGCCGAGGTGTGGGACAACGCCAACCGGCGGGCCCACGCCGCCGTGGTCAACGTCCTCACCGGCGAGGGCGGCAGCGCCGTCCAGGCCGGCGACGGCAGCATCGACCTGAACCTCGGCGTCGTCATCGACGACGTCAAGAAGGAACTGGTGGACGCGGGCTTCGACCAGGCTTCGAAGATCCCCGACGTCGACAAGACGATCACCCTGCTGAAGACCGACAAACTGAACGAGGCCCAGGACGCCATGCGGCTGCTGGACGTGGTCGGCACCTGGCTCCCCGTCCTGGTCCTGGTCCTGGCCGGGCTCGCGGTCTGGTGCGCGCCCGCGCACCGCGTGGCGCTGATGGCGACGGCCATCGGCATCGGGGTCATGATGATCGTGCTGCTCGTCGGTCTCGCCGTGATGCGGTCGGTCTATCTGGACTCCGTCCCGTCGACCGCCCTGCCGCGGGACGCCGCGGCCGACATCTACGACACCTTCATCCGCTTCCTGAGGAACAGCACCGTCACGGTCCTGGTCATCGCGGTGATCACGGCGCTGGCCGCGTACCTCTACGGCCCCGGCCGCGTTGCCCGGTGGGTCAGGAGGACGGCGGCCGACGGGACCGGGGCCACCGGGCGGGCCATGGCGCGCAACGGTATGAACACCGGCGCCGCCGGCCGCTGGCTGGACACCCACACCAAGTGGACCACCGGCGTCGTCATCGGCGGCGGCGCGCTCGCGCTCGTGCTGTGGAACTACCCCACGCCGGGCGCCGTGGCGCTGATCCTCGGCATCGTCGTCCTCGTCCTGATCGTCCTCGGCATGCTCGCCGCGGCCTCCGGCACGGACCGGCGACAGGAGACATCATGGAGAACACCGTGAACCTGGCCTACGACTACCCCCTCCTGGGGGCCTTCTGGACGATCATGTGGATCTTCCTGTGGGTGATGTGGTTGTTCCTGCTGTTCCGCGTGGTCGTCGACATCTTCCGGGACGACGGGATGGGCGGCTGGGCCAAGGCGGGATGGCTGGTCTTCGCGCTCGTCCTGCCGTTCCTGGGCGTCTTCGTCTACGTCGTCGCGCGCGGCAAGGGCATGGGCCGGCGGGAACAGGAGCACGTCCGGGCCAGGCTGCGGAAGACGGACCAGTACGTCCGCGAGACCATCGGCGCGCCCGGCCCCGCCGACGAGGCGGAGCAACTCGCCAAGCTGTCCGAGATCCGGGCCAAGGGCGACCTCACCGAAGACGAGTACCGCCGGGCCAAGGAGTTGCTGCCGCACCACTGACCCGCCACTGGCCCCACACGGACCCCACGCGGAGCCCACGGCGCGTCGTGTTCAGCCCGTCTGGGCGCGGGTCCGCAACGCCTCCCGGACGATCGCCTCCAACTGCTCGTGGTGCGCGCCCTTCCAGTACGCCCGGCCGCAGTCACCGCACTGCGCGAACACGTCGTACGACCGCTGCGTGCCGTGCTCCAGACGGTCGGCCACCTCCTCCTTCGTGGCCGGTCTCAGCAGGCCGTTGCAGGCGGTGCAGCGGGTCCACGGCCGTAGCTCCGGCGCGAAGCGGTCCAGTACGTCGCGCAGTTGCTCGTCCGGCTGCGTGCTGTAGACGTACGCCCCGGCCCACAGCTCCCGTCGGCGCAGCAGCCCCCGGTCGCGGCTGAGCATCACGCGGCGCTCGGCGGCGGACCGTGCGGCGAGCGCCGGGTCGCCGATGTCGGTCGACTCGTACGCCGTGTCGACACCCAGCAGCCGCAGCCGCCGGGCGAGCGTGCCGAGGTGGACGTCGAGGAGGAAGCGCAAGGGGGCGCCCGGTACGCGCTGGGGGCGCTCGACCGGGCGTACGGTCACGGACGCGCCCGCCGTCGGCACGTGCGACACCGGAACCTCGTGCCCGTCCACGACCAGGGTGCCGACCTCCGTCAGCGGGACACCCAGGGACTCGACGACATGGCCGAGCGTGGAGACCCCGTCCGTGGCGAGCGCGGTCACGCCCGCGCGGCGGTGGGGAGGGACGAACAGGGCCAGCTCGGGGGCGACTTCGACGTGGATCTCGGGACGGTTCACCTGGCCAGGATGGCATGCCGGAGGGCGGGTGACCTCAGGGTTTTCCGGGGGCGAGGCCGTGTTCCAGGACGGCCAGGGCCCGCTCGACGAGGTCGGCGGGGTCGTCGCGGAAGTCGTTCTCGGCCCAGTAGAGGGCGATCTCCGCGAGTCCGCCGACGAGGGACATGGTGAAGACCCGGACCTCCAGGCTGTTCCGGTCGAGGCCGGTGCGCGCGGAGACGGCCTCGGCGATCTGTCTGCCGGTGACGGCCATGCGCTCCGCCATGCGGGCGCGTACCGCCGGGACGGTGGCCATCAGGTGCGCCCGCAGCCGGGTGATCTCCGGCTCCTGCTCCAGTCCGGGGCCGAGGGCCTTCCTCGTCACGTACCGCAGCGAGTCGGCCCACGACTCGTCCGCCGGCCGCCCGGCCAGTTCCGCCGGCAGGACCGGGTCGTACTCGTCGGTGACGACGATGTCCTCCTTGGCGGGGAAGTAGCGGGAGACCGTGGACGGCGAGACCTCGGCGCGGTCGGCGATCTGCTCGATCGTGGTGGCGTCGTAGCCCTGCTCCCTGATCAGCGCGTAGGCGGCGTCGCGGATCGCCGTCCGGGTCTTGGTCTTCTTCCGCTCACGGAGTCCCGGCCGGGGGCCCTCGGTGGGGGGAGAGGTACGTGCGGGGCTCATACGGCTCATTCTCGGCCATCGGCCGGCGCCGCCACCCTGACATGTGCGGGCACACGGAGAACGGCCACGGCGGAGAGCCGTGGCCGTCGGGGAGCGGCGGAGCAACCGATCCGCTACGCGTGCTGGTACGCCACCAGCGAGATGCCGACGTAGTGCACCACGAACGCGGCGAGTGTCAGCAGGTGGAAGACCTCGTGGAAACCGAACCACTGCGGGGAGGGGTTCGGCTTCTTGAGGCCGTAGATCACGCCGCCGGCGCTGTAGAGGAGCCCGCCGACCACCACGAGGACCAGGACGGCGATGCCGCCGGTGCGCATGAAGTCGGGCAGGAAGAAGACGGCGGCCCAGCCCATCGCGATGTAGCAGGGCGTGTAGAGCCAGCGCGGGGCGCCGACCCAGAAGACCCGGAAGATGATTCCCGCGAGGGCCGCGCCCCAGATGCCCCACAGCAGCCACTGGCCCTTGGCCCCGGGCAGCAGCAGCATGGTCAGGGGCGTGTACGTCCCCGCGATGATCAGGAAGATGTTCGCGTGGTCGAGCCGGCGCAGGATGCCGTCCATGCGGGGGCTCCAGTCGCCCCGGTGGTACAGCGCGCTGACACCGAACAGCAGGCAGGCCGTGAGCACGTAGATCCCGCAGGCGATGCGTCCCCGGGTCGAGTCCGCGAGCGCGGTGAGCACCAGGCCCGCGACGAGTACGGCCGGGAACATACCGAGGTGCAGCCAGCCGCGCAGCTTGGGCTTTATCTCGTGGAGTTCGTCCGAGATCTGGTGGCTGATCTGGTGGGCGATCTGATGCGGCAAGGAACGCGCGTCCGGACGGCGGCGGTCGGCCGCCCTCTCCGTGGGCGCGTCGGGGACGGACGCAGTCATGTCTCGCATCGTACCTACGGAGCCGTAACTTGCGGGACGGTGCGGGCCGTTCGCGCCGCCGGAAGTGGCCATCGTCTCACGAGGACGGCCGAGGGGGGATACCTGGGTGATTCCCGGATACCCGCGGTGAAGCGGTGATCACTCACGGAAACCTCATGCTACGGAAACGTATGAGTGGTGATGCTCACGGTGCTCACGTGTGAGGCCCTCTGGACATATGGGCACTCTCGTCGGATGATCAAATGAGTGCGGTCGACACCGGATGAGCGCCCAAAGATCCAACCGTGAAGCATCCGGGTCGCAGCCCCCACGGGGCCTCCAACCAAAAAATCCCTCATTTAGGAGCAATCGTGGCGCGCGATATCGCGGCTCCCCCGTCTGCCGTCCCCACCACCCACCGGGAACTGATCGCGTGGGTGAACGAGATCGCCGAACTGACCCAGCCGGACAACGTGGTCTGGTGTGACGGATCCGAGGCCGAGTACGAGCGCCTGTGCGAGGAGCTCGTCGAGAAGGGCACCTTCCGGAAACTCGACCCCATCAAGCGCCCGAACTCCTACTACGCGGCCTCCGACCCGACCGATGTCGCCCGGGTCGAGGACCGCACGTTCATCTGCTCGGAGAAGGAGGAGGACGCGGGTCCGACCAACCACTGGAAGGCCCCCGCAGAGATGCGGGAGATCTTCCAGGGCGAGAAGGGCCTGTTCCGCGGCTCGATGCGCGGCCGGACGATGTACGTCGTCCCGTTCTGCATGGGCCCGCTCGGCTCGCCGCTCTCCGCGATCGGCGTCGAGATCACGGACTCCGCGTACGTCGCCGTGTCCATGCGCACGATGACGCGCATGGGGCAGCCGGTCCTGGACGAGCTGGGCTCCGAGGGCTTCTTCGTGAAGGCCGTGCACACCCTCGGCGCGCCGCTGGAGCCCGGCCAGGAGGACGTCCCCTGGCCCTGCAACAGCACCAAGTACATCTCCCACTTCCCCGAGAGCCGCGAGATCTGGTCGTACGGCTCCGGCTACGGCGGCAACGCGCTGCTCGGCAAGAAGTGCTACGCCCTGCGCATCGCCTCCGTCATGGCCCGCGACGAGGGCTGGCTGGCCGAGCACATGCTGATCCTCAAGCTCACGCCGCCGCAGGGTGAGTCGAAGTACGTGGCGGCGGCGTTCCCGTCGGCGTGCGGCAAGACGAACCTCGCGATGCTGGAGCCGACGATCTCCGGCTGGACCGTCGAGACGATCGGCGACGACATCGCGTGGATGCGCTTCGGCGAGGACGGCCGGCTCTACGCGATCAACCCCGAGGCCGGCTTCTTCGGCGTCGCCCCCGGCACCGGCGAGCACACCAACGCCAACGCGATGAAGACGCTCTGGGGCAACTCGGTCTTCACCAACGTCGCGCTGACCGACGACGGCGACATCTGGTGGGAGGGGATGACGGAGGAGACCCCGGAGCACCTCACGGACTGGAAGGGCAACGAGTGGACGCCGGCGTCGCAGACCCCGGCCGCCCACCCCAACGCCCGCTTCACCGTGCCGGCGTCGCAGTGCCCGATCATCGCGCCCGAGTGGGAGGACCCCAAGGGTGTCCCGATCTCGGCGATCCTCTTCGGCGGGCGCCGCGCCACGGCCGTACCGCTGGTGACGGAGTCCTTCGACTGGAACCACGGCGTCTTCCTCGGCGCGAACGTGGCCTCCGAGAAGACCGCCGCCGCCGAGGGCAAGGTCGGCGAGCTGCGCCGCGACCCGTTCGCGATGCTGCCGTTCTGCGGCTACAACATGGGCGACTACATGGCCCACTGGATCGACGTGGCCAAGGACAAGGACCAGTCGAAGCTGCCGAAGATCTACTACGTCAACTGGTTCCGCAAGGACGACCAGGGCAAGTTCGTCTGGCCGGGCTTCGGCGAGAACAGCCGCGTCCTGAAGTGGATCGTGGAGCGGCTGGACGGCAAGGCGGAGGGTGTGGAGACCCCGATCGGCATCCTGCCGACGGCGTCCGCCCTGGACACGGCCGGCCTGGACCTGTCCTCCTCCGACCTGGACTTCCTGCTGACCGTCGACAAGGAGGTGTGGCGGGAGGAGGCGGCGCTGGTCCCCGACCACCTCGACACCTTCGGTGACCACACGCCGAAGGAACTGTGGGACGAGTACCGGGCCTTGGTGGAACGCCTGGGCTGATCCCCCGCGTAACTCCGCGGCCGGCCGTCTATGGGTTGCCCTGACCAGCGACGTCTCCTCGGCCGGCCGCGGTTCACCGTGAAGGCCGGCGCCCGCCGCACTCGCTCCGCCGGAGTGGGTGGGCGGGCGCCGCGCTCGGTTCGAGGAACGGCTGGGCCGGGGTTCAGTCGATCCTTACGCAGTAGACGAACGGGACGCCGGCTGTCTTTCGGCCCGAGGCCAGATCGATCGCCTGGACGCGGGAGTTCGGGTTTCCGGGGGCGCACTTCGCGGGGAAGCCGGTGACGAAGCCGAAACTGCCGCCGGCGTGTCCGGCGTGCCTGGTGGCCGTGACCGTCACGGACTTCTTGACCGCGCCGGAGAACACGAGGCGGACGGGGCTGTTCACGTTGAAGTGGTTGCCGTTGACCTTGAGGGCGCCGTTCTGCGAAGTGATCCACAGCCGCACCGCCAACCGCCGGTCATCGGCCTGGCTGTTGTCATGTCGCGCCTGCGCGCGGGTCTGCGGGGTCACGCAGGTGTGGTCGTCGGCTCCCCATGCCTCACGCCAGACGTAGCCCTGCTTGCAGTAGCCGTTCGGGAGGGTCCGGCCGGGGGCCAGAGCGTTGTCGCGGGCGGTGTTCGTACGCGTCTGCGGTGTGACGCACACGACGTCGCCGGCACGCGCTTCCCGCCAGACATATCCCTGTCGGCAGGTGTTGGGCCCGTAGTCCTGAGCCTGGGCGACCGACGGTGCGGACAGCCCGGCGCCGATCCCGGCGCCGACCACCATCGCTGAAGCCATGAAACGCCTGAGCATAGTCATACCTCCACGGTTTCGAGGTCGCTACGCGTTCATCGTCCGCTTGCGCTGCTGGATCATCAAATCCTGCGGATGGAGATCCCCTGCGGATGTTCACCGGGACGGCTGGTCAGGCGCACTACACCAGCACAAATATCAGGGCTGATGTTCTCCTGCCTCCTGGTTCCGATGAGTTTGCGGCTCCCGGCCGGTCCAAGCTGGTGACACCTCAGGAAAGGACACTGCCATGTCGGAGCTTCTCGTCGACTTCATCACGTCCCTCGACGGCTACGCGTCGGGAGAGGGATGGCCCGGGTTCTGGGGTCTCGAGGGCCCGGAGTACCTCGCATGGCTCGGCGAGCAGCCCGAGGCCACCTACTTGATGGGGGCGAACACCTACCGCCTGATGTCGGGCTTCGCCGCAGGCGCCGTCCCGCAGGGCCAGGACGAGTTCAGGCCCGAGGAGGAGGCGTCCGTCGACGAGCTCACGCGAGCGTCCAAGGTGGTGTTCTCGTCCTCACTCGAGGAGCCACTGACGTGGGCCAACTGCACGCTCGTCCGCGACGACGCCGTCGAGACCGTCCGCGCCCTGAAGTCGGGTGACCCGGGGCTCCTCAGCACGATCGGCAGCCTCAGCCTGTGCCGGTCCCTGCTACGAGCCGGACTCGTGGACCGCTTCCGGGTCGTGATGTTCCCGGTGATCACCGGGGCCACGGGCGAAGAACGCATCTACGACGGCTATCCGGACGTCGCCCTCGAAATGATCGACCACCGCACCTTCGACGGCCGCATCCAACTGGTCGAGTACAAGCCCCGCGTGCTCGACCACCCCCCGCTCGGCCTCCCTGCGTGACGTCGCGCCGCCCGCCCCTGGAGCAGGCGACGGCCCCGTACCTGACGAAGTGCCGTCAGGTACGGGGCCGTCGACCGGCAGTCGCGTGGCGCTCAGGGCGGTGCGTCACCCGCCGCCCTCGGCGTCAGCCTCGCCTCACGTCTCCCTTCCCGCACGCCAGCCCGTCCCCGTTGCGGTCCAGGCGCAGTGGGTCGTCCTTGCCGTTCAGTTTCAGGCGGCCGTAGTCGTTGTCCTTCAGCCAGGTGCAGCGGGACGTGGTCGTCGGCTCGACCTCCGCCGGGAAGGCCGTCGGGACGCACACGTTCGCGGAGCCGTAGTGGCGGTCGCAGCCTGCCAGCGTGGGGCTCACCTGCTTCGACTTCGTCTTCTTCTTCGGGCCCGTCGTCTTGCCCTTCAGGTCGTCCGCGAAGTCGTGGACGTGGGCCGACGGGGCCTCGCCCGAGGCCGCCGCCATCGCCGACGGGCCTTGCAGGTGGACCCATTCCGCCACCGACGGGACGCCGTTGGCGTCGACCGCGAAGAGCATGTACCAGCCCGGCGGGGCCAGGTTCGGGTTGCTCGTCACGTTCAGGTCGACGTTGTTGCCGTCGACCGACAGCGGCAGGTCCACATAGCGCTGGTTCGGGTCGGAGGAGTGCGTCACCGCCGCGGGGCGGATCAGTTCCGCCTTCGCGATCGGGCGGTCCACCGTGATGCGCTGCGTGTCCCCGTACACCCACTCCTTGTCGATCACCGACGTGATCTTCGGGCGGGCGCCCTTCAGGAGGTACGGCGGCGTGTAGATCGACACGTTGTGGTTCCAGGAGCCGTTGCCGGGGTTGTCGCCCGTGGCCATGACGCGGCCGTCGGGGAGCAGGAACGCCGAGGAGTGGTAGCCGCGGGCCTCGGGGTCCGCCGCGACCGGGTCGAACGTGTGCGTCGCCGGGTCGTAGAGCGACGCCTCGAAGACCGGGTTGGCGCGGTTGTGGAGGCCGCCGCCCGTCTCCAGGACCTTGCCGTCGGGCAGGAGAACCGCGGAGACGTACATCTTGCCCTGGTTGCCCGTCTGGGCGACCTTGCCGGCGCCGAGGTCCACCGTGCCCTGCGGGATCGGCGGGCCGGCGACGTACGCCGGGTTCGGGGCCTTGAGGTCGATGATGTCCGTCAGGCGGTTCGCCTCCGGGTTGGACTCGATGTTGCCGCCGCCGAGCGTGAGGACCCGCTGGTCCTGGGCGGGCGGCAGCAGCACGCTCGCGGACTGGTCGCGTTCGTCCTTCCGCTGGAGCCCGGACACCGACGTCACCGTGTTCGCGCCGTAGTCGTAGATCGCCGAACCCGTGCCGGGGATGTTGTTGCCGAAGACATGGCTGCCCGAGTAGAAGAGGCGGCCGTCCTGCATGAGGATCATCGACGGGTACAGACCCCAGTACGACCAGGTCTGGTTGACCTTCCAGAGCTCGAGCCACTTCTGCTCGGCGTCCGACCAGAGTTCGGCCGTCACCGAACCCGTGGAGTCCTCGCGCAGCCCGCCGAACGAGATGACGTCGCCGTTGCCGAGGATCGTCGCCGAAGGGTACCAGTGGCCGTCGTTCATGTCGTTGGTCTTGCCGTACGTCTCGGTGACCGGGTCGAAGACGTACGAGTCCTTGTAACCCTCGTAGCCGTGCGAGCCGTTGGCCGCCGGGTACGCCTTGTTGCCGCTCATCACCAGGACCCGGCCGTCGTCGAGCTGGACGTGGCCCGCGCAGAACATGTCGTCGGGCGTCGGGATCTGCTTGTACGTGCCCTTCTTCGGGTCGTAGACCGCCGAGGTGAACGTGCCCGCCTCGAACATCTCCTCGCTGTTGCCGGAGCCCGCGATCAGCAGCACCTTGCCGTTGTTGAGGACGACGGAGTGCATGGAGCGCACGGGGTTCTGGGTGGGCAGCACGTCCCAGCGGCCGTTCGCGCACTCCGCCGGTGTGCCCGTGCACTGCGGTTCGGGGACCGGGTCGGCCACCTGGTCCATCGTGTAGTCGTCGGTGGTGACGGAGCCCGTGCCGTAGACGGAGACGCCCCACGTGATGCGGTCGGTGCCCGCGGGCACCTCGGGCGTGCGGACCGACGCCTGCGTCCAGGCGCCCGCCATGTCCAGCGTCTTCAGGTCGGTCCAGTACTGCCAGCCCGCGGTGGTGTCGTGCCGGAACAGCGTGAGGGACGTGTCCGGCGTCGTCGACTTGTACCAGAGGCCCAGGTCGTACTGCTTGCCCACCGAGACCGAGGGGGCGCAGGCCGCCGACTCGGTGATCAGGGCCTTGCGGTCGCCCGAGACCCGGCGGGTCAGCTCGACCTTCATGGCCTTGCCGCCGGAGTGGGCGTCCGCGACCGTGGTGAAGGTGAAGTCGTTGTCGCCCCAGCCGGACTTCTCCCAGCAGTACGGCATGTCGGCCGCGCCGGGTGGGCCCGCCGTCTCGAAGCCGGGGTTCTGCACGAGGTTGGCGGCGGACGCCGGCTGGGGTGAGACGAGGAGGAGGCCGGAGGCGAGGGCGCCCACGGCCAGCAGGGCCGTCCTGCGTCTGGGTCTGTGCCCGGTTCGGGTTCTCGTACGGCTCTTGAGACGGCTCGTCATCGTGTTCTCCTTGCGGACTCGGCCGGCCCCGACCACTGCTCGGCCTCCGTGCTCACGGCCGAACCGGGCCCCCCGCCGGCCTTCTGCTCCCCACCGCGCTCCCCACGGCGGGACTTCCTGCGGGGCAGGTAGATGAGCGCTTCCGTGCCCGCGAAGCGCAGGACGAACGTCGTCACCAGGGCGAGCGCGGTGGCGGGCAGCGCCCCCATGCCGAACCGGTCGACGAACAGGGCGATCAGCGGGATCCGCAGCAGCAGGTCGGCGTTGGCGAGCACCGCGAACCGGCCGATGCGGTCCCACCCCTTGCGGTGCGCCCGCCGCTCGCGGAAGCACAGGTGCTCGATGAGGAAGAAGTTCCAGACCACCCCGAGCTGGTTGGCGAGGATCTCGGCGGGGACGTAGTGCATGCCGGACGAGGTCAGCGCGTACAGGCCGGCCAGGTTCGGCAGGAAGCCGGTGACGCCGATCAGACCGAAGACGATCAGGCGGGCCAGCGGGGACGCGGTGCGCAGGCCGGCCAGGTGGCGCAGGAACCGCAAGCCCTCCTTCGCCGTCGACTTGGACTCGCCGGCGAAGCGGTCCTGGAAGACGAACGGCACCTCGGTGACCCGGCGGGGGCGGCTGCGCACGGCCAGTTCGAGGAGGATCTTGTAGCCGAGGGGCTGGAGGGTCTCCGCGGTGACGGCGCTGCGGCGGATCGCGAAGAAGCCGCTCATCGGGTCGCTGATGCCGTGCAGCCGGCGTGGGAACAGCGACTTGGTGAGCCAGGTCGCGCCCCGCGAGACGGCGACGCGGTAGCTGCCGGCGAGCCCGGCGCGGCTGCCGCCCTTGATGTAGCGGGAGGCGACGACGAGCCCCGCGGAGGACCGCTCCCCCGTCGCCACCAGCTCGGGCACGAGGGACGGCGGGTGCTGGAGGTCGCCGTCCATGACGACGATCCAGTCGGAGGTGGCGGCCTTCATGCCCTCGACGACGGCGCCGCCGAGTCCGCCCGTGGGCCGGTCGCGGTGCAGGACGGTCACCGGGAACGGGCAGTCCTGGGCGGCCTCGTTGATGACGTCGGGGGTGTCGTCGGTGGAGTCGTCCACGAAGACGACCTCGCACGGCAGCCGCGCGGGCACCGTCTCGGTGATCCGGTGGAGCAGCTCCCGTACGTTGGCGGACTCGTTGAAGGTGGGGACGACGATGGTGACGGCGCCGGGCTCGGGCACCTCGGCTCCGCGTACCGCCGGATCGCCCAGCTCCTCGGGGACGATGGACTCGTAACCGCTGCTCATCGGTCGCCTCCCGCGGCCTGGATCCTGCGGATCTCGATGCGGTCCTCGCCGGTGCCGAAGGTGGCGACCGGTGTCGAGTTCTCCATCGCGGCCTTCACATTGGGCAGGTCGACCGCGTCGCGCCGTACTGTCGGGGAGGCGACCACGTAGTCGAGGTCGCGCCAGCCCTGGGGCATCGTCTTGGTGACCGCGGGGTCGAGGTCGGCCTTGTAGAACCAGATGACGCCGAGGCCGGGCTGGTAGCCCTCGTGGACGAGGTCGAGCCAGAGGGCGTCGTCGACGAGGACCCGGGTGCGGCCGGGGTCGTCGACCTCGCTGCCGAGCCACTTCGCGGCCTGCTGGTAGGGGGCGTTGGCGTCGAAGGTCATGGCGGTGCGGTTGCCGTCGTACCAGCGGGGGACGACGTACACGGCGGCCGCGGCGGCGAGGGCGACGGCCACCACGTACCGCGTCCAGGTCAGCGGGCGCCTCTCGGTGGTGCTCCGCCACCGCCTGAGCACCCCGTGCGTGACGCTCGCGGCGCCGCCCGCGAGGACCAGGGCGAGGAAGGGCAGCGCCTGGATGACGTACATGGCGGGCAGGTAGCCGGGGCGCAGGGCCATGCCGGCGAGGATCGCGACGGCGAGAGCGGGTCCGGCGAGGGCGCGTGCCGTCACCGACCAGCGCCAGGTGATCAGGAGCAGCAGGGCGCCGGCGAGTCCGCCGAGGGGCAGGACGCGGTCGTAGTAGAGCCAGGACTGGAGGACGCCGTACGAGCCGGTGCCCTCGGTGAGGATGAAGCCGGAGCCGGGGCGGCTCATCTGGTAGACGATGCCGTCCCAGAGGGAGACATGGCCGGCGCCGGGGAACAGCTCGCCCTTGAGGAGGGCGAACAGCGGGTACGAGACGCCGATCAGGGTGCAGGCGGTGATGGCGCCGGTGAGGGCGAACTTGCGGGTGTCGCGGTGGCTGTGCCGCCACATGGTGAGCAGCACGGCGGGCAGGACGAGGAGCATCGTCTCCTTGGTGAGGACGGCCGCGGCGGCGGCGATGCCCGCGCCGAAGTGGTGCCAGAGGTGACGGCTCGGGGAGGCGGCGAGGCAGAACGCGAGCAGCGTCCACATGACCGCGATGTTGTCGAGGAAGATCTCCCGCTGGAGGACGACGGACAGCGGGGAGAGTCCGAAGAGGGCCATGCCGAGGCCGGCGGCCCAGCGGGGCAGCGACAGGCGGCGGCCCAGGACGTAGACGAGGACCGCGCTGACGGCGCTGACCACCAGCATCACCGCGCGCATCGAGCCGACCGTCATCGACTCGGGGGCGAGCTGGGCGGGGAGCCAGGTCAGGACGGCGATCTGGATCCAGCCGAGGGGCGGGTGGTCGTACCAGTAGGTGTAGTGGGCGAGTCCTCTGCCCTCCTGCACCGCCCATGCCTGGGCGAGGTAGGTGCCCTCGTCGTCGCTGAGGGTCGGGTAGTCGGCGATGTTCCAGCCCTGCACGATCATGATCCCCACGAGGAGGAGTCCGCACAGGAGCAGGTCGGGGCGCGATGAGCGCAGACGGCCGGGCGAAACGGAAGGAGTCGTTCGACCGGTCGAACGGGCTGTGGGCACAGCTGTCCGCTGCGCGGGGACCTTGACTTCCGTCTTGGTCGCCGCGGGAAGTGTGGAGGTCACGCAGGAACGTCCTCTCGGGTCACGTTCGCGAGGTGTGCGCCGACATGGCTGGTCAACTCCCAGTCATTGCGGCCGCGTTGTTCGCGCCAGACGGCGCGGACGGCGGCGAGGGCGAGGAGCACCTGGTAGAAGGGGCCGCCCACGATGAGCTTGACGTAGTGGGAGAACCGGACGCGCAGGCCGTACTGCTTGCCGAAGTCATGCAGTCCGACGACCTCGAACACGAAGGTCACGAGGGCGGTGACGGCCGGCAGGAAGGTGATGAAGGCGATGCCGACGGGCACGTCGAGGAAGAGCGCGATGGCCACGTTCAGCGGGATGATCACGCCGGAGACGGCCTGGAGGTACGGCGTCATGAGGGTGTAGCGCGCGAGCAACCGCTGCCGGAATCCGGGCAGTTGCTTCCAGTCCCGCTTGCGGTAGACCTGGAGGAAGCCCTGGTTCCAGCGGGTGCGCTGCTTCATCAGCGACATCAGGCTGCCGGGGGTCTCCTCGCGGGTGACCATGTCGGAGTCGTAGGCGACGACGACCTTCTTGCCGACGCTGGAGAGGCGTACGCCGAGATCGCAGTCCTCGGCGAGGCAGTCGGGGTCCCAGCCGCCGGCGTCGCGCAGCACTCCGGTGCGGACGAAGACGGTGTTGCCGCCGAGCGGGATGAACCCTTTCTGCGCGTGCAGATGCAGCCGGGAGCGGAACCAGAAGAAGTACTCCAGGCAGTTGCGCAGGCTGTACCAGCTGGAGTGGAAGTTGATCAGCTGCACCCCGCCCTGGACGACGTCCGCGCCGGTGGTGCGGAAGGCGTGGTCGACGTGGGAGAGCAGTTCCGGGTGGACCTGGTCCTCGGCGTCGAAAACACCGACGACGTCACCGCGGCAGTGCGGTAACGCCGTGTTCATGGCTTTCGGCTTGTTCTTCTTCTCATGGTGGTCGACGACGACGCGGACCCGCGGGTCCCGGGCCTCGGCGGCCCGGGCGACGGCGGTGGTCTCCGGATCGTCGTGGCCGACGATCACGATGATCTCGAAGTCGGCGTGGCTGGATTCGAGCAGCCGTTGGATGGTGTGGTCGAGCACGGCCTGTTCATGGCGTGCGGGCAGCAGCAGCGAGAACGACACATGTTCGTCCCCGTCGGGTCTGCTGAAACGGGTGGAGGCGAGCACCTCGGGCGTGCGCCACGCGTGCATCTGCCACCACAGGGTGAAGGCCGCCATCCAGAACAAGGCCAGCGAGACGACGGCAATGAAGACTGACGTCAGCAAGAAAGATCCCCCCAGATCTCAAAACCCCCTGCCACGACCGGAGTTCACGCCCCTGACGGAACGTCACTCCAGCCGCGTACCAGAGCAGAGACTAGGGGGAAACTGTGAATCCCGTGGACCCTTCCGATAAATAGCGTGTTTCCGAACGACAGACACCACAATCGGACGTGTCCGAACACTCACCCAATTCCGGCCAGTTGTTCGGCCTCGTCCCCGCACGTCAGGGACTCTTTTCAGCCGTTCAGTGCCGTTCGCAGAGCCGTACCAAGACGGTCGGTGTCCGTCGTCGGCGCGTCACAGGTGAAGTTACGGCAGACGTACGCCGCCGGTTCCCCGCCGACGAGCGGACGGTCGGCGAGCAGCGGCAACTCGTCGCTGCCCTCCGCCCCCACGGCGACGACCGCGCCGGGCGCCGTGCCGAGCAGGGCCGTGCGGTGCAGTTCCTTCGTTCGCGGATCGCCCTGCGGGCCGACGACCGCGACCTCACGGGGCCCGTCGAGCAGGGCCTCGGCGGTGGCGAGACCCCAGCCGATGAACCTCGGCGCCCGCGGCCCGAGCGCCTTCACCACGCCCAACGCCCGCTCGGCGGCAGTGCGATGGGGCTCGGACTGGGTGTGCGCGGCGTAGGCCAGCAGCGCCCCGGCCGCCGCGCTCCACCCCGAGGGGACGGCGTTGTCGGTGGGGTCCTGGGGCCGCCGGATGAGCTTCTCCGCGTCGGCCGCCGTGTCGAACAGGGCGCCGGACTCCTCGTCGACGAACCGGGCGAGCACATGGTCGAGCAGGAACCCCGCGAACTCCAGCCAGACGCCCTCACCGGTCACGGAGGCGAGCGCCAGGAACCCCTCGGCCACGTCCGCGTAGTCCTCCAGCACACCGGCATGGGCTCCGGCCTGCCCGTCCTTGCTGGTACGGGCGAGCCGCGCCTTCTCGTCCAGGTGCAGCCGCACGAGGAGGTCGGCGGCGGTGACGGCGGCGTCCACCAGGTCGGGCCGGTCGAAGTAGGCGCCGGTCTCGGCCAGCGCGGCGACGGCGAGCCCGTTCCAGGCGGCGACGACCTTGTCGTCCCGGCCCGGCGCGGGGCGCTCGGCGCGGGCGCGCAGGAGCCGCTCCTTGACCGACGCGATCCGCTCGGCGTCGAACACGCCTTCCTGCTGCGGGAGTTGCAGGACGGAGGCGCCGTGCTCGAAGGTGCCCTCCTCGGTGACGCCGAAGTACTGGGCGGCGAGCCGCCCGTCCTCCTCGCCCAGCACCTCGGTCAGCTGCTCCGGGGTCCACACGTAGTAGGCGCCCTCGACGTGCCGGCCGGTCCCGTCGTCGCTGTCGGCGTCCAGCGCGGAGGCGAACCCACCCTCGGCGGTGCGCAGTTCGCGGACCATGAAGTCGGCGGTCTCCAGCGCGACCCGCCGGGCCAGCTCGGAGCCGGTCGCCCGCCACAGGTGGGCGTAGACCCGGCAGAGCAGGGCGTTGTCGTACAGCATCTTCTCGAAGTGCGGCACGACCCACTCGCGGTCCACGGAGTAGCGGGCGAAGCCGCCGCCGAGCTGGTCGTAGATCCCGCCGCGGGCCATGCGCTCACAGGTGTCCCGCGCCATCTCCAGGGCGCCCTCGGAGCCGGTGCGGGCGGCGTGCCGCAGCAGGAACTCGATCACCATGGACGGCGGGAACTTCGGTGCCCCGCCGAAGCCGCCGTGGGAGGCGTCGTACTCGCGGGTGAGGCCGAGCAGCGCCTGGGCGAGGTCCTGCTCGCCGGGCACGTCGACGGCGGCGAACTTCAGCTCTCGGCCGGACAGGTCACGGACGATCTTCCCGGCCACTTCGGCGACCTCGTCACGCCGGTCCGCCCAGGCCGCCCGCACCCCTTCCAGCACCTGGCGGAAGGAGGGCATGCCGTGGCGGGGCGCCGGCGGGAAGTACGTGCCGAAGTAGAAGGGCTCCGCGTCCGGGGTGAGGAACACGGTCATGGGCCAGCCGCCGTGCCCGGTGGCCGCCTGCACCGCTTCCATGTAGACGGCGTCGACGTCGGGCCGCTCCTCGCGGTCGACCTTGACGTTGACGTAGTGGGCGTTGAGGTAGGCGGCGGTCTCGTCGTCCTCGAAGGACTCGTGGGCCATGACATGGCACCAGTGGCAGGAGCTGTACCCGACGCTGAGGAGGACGGGCACGTTCCGCTTGCGCGCCTCTTCGAACGCCTCGGCCGACCAGGGCCACCAGTCCACCGGGTTCTCGGCGTGCTGGAGGAGGTACGGGGAGGTCTCGTGGGCGAGTCGATTCGGCATGCGGTCCATCATTCCGCAGTACCCAGCCGGGGCCGGACAGCACGCGCCCCGGCGAAGAAAGGGCCGGCCGGCCTCAGCGGGTACGGGGCGCCACCAGACCGGACTCGTAGGCGAGGACCACGAGCTGGGCGCGGTCGCGGGCGCCGAGCTTGGTCATGGCCCGGTTGACGTGCGTCTTCGCGGTCAGCGCGCTGATGACCATGCGGTCCGCGATCTCGTCGTTGGACAGACCGTGCGCGACCAGCGCCACGGCCTCCCGTTCGCGGTTGGTCAACTCCTCCAGCCCCCGGCCGACGACGGGGCCGGACGGCTGGGTGACATACCGGTCGATGAGCTTGCGGGTGATCGACGGGGCGAGCAGGGCGTCACCGCGCGCGGCGACCCGTACGGCGTGCAGGAAGTCCTCCGGGACGATGTCCTTGACCAGGAACCCGGCGGCCCCGGCGCGCAGCGCGTCGAGGACGTACTCGTCGAAGCCGTAGTTGGTGAGGATGACGACGTGCACCCCGGCGAGGGCCGGGTCCGCGGCGATACGGCGGGTCGTCTCGATGCCGTCGAGGACCGGCATCCGGATGTCGACGAGCGCGACGTCCGGCAGGTGCGCCCTGACGAGCGCCAGCCCTTCCTCCCCGTCACCGGCCTCGCCCACGACGCCGATGTCGTCCTCGGCATCGAGCAGCGCCCGGAAGCCGCTGCGCAGCAGCGGCTGATCGTCGACGAGCAGAACACGGATCATGAGCGCTCGACGGGGACGGCACGGGCTTCGCCGCCGGCGGGGAGGGCGGCGGTCGCGGGGTGGGTGTCGCCGGCGGGGAGGGTGGCGGTCGCGGGATGGGCGTCGCCGGCGGGGAGGACGGCGACCGCGGGATGGGCGCCGCCGGCGGGGCGGGCGGCGGCCACGGGGTGGGCGTCGCCGGCGGGGAGGGCGGCGACCGCGGGATCGGCGTCGCCGGCGGGACGGGCGTCGGCTGCGGGACGGGCGTCAGCTGCGGGACGGGCGTCGGTCAGGGCGAGCCCGGCTCCGCCGGTGCGGTCGTCGGGTGGTCGAGGGGCCCCTTCGGTGGTGTGGTCGCCGTCGACGGGGAGGTCGGCTCGGACGGTGAAGCCGCCCTGGTCGCGGGGTTCCGCGTGGAGGCGGCCGCCGAGGGCGGTGACCCGTTCCCGCATGCCGAGCAGGCCGACGCCGGGCACGACGGGGGTGTGCGGGGCGGCGATTCCGTCGTCGTCGACGCGGAGCGCGACGGCGTCCGGGCGGTGCTCGACGCGGACCGAGGCCGAGGTCGCCGAGGCGTGCCGGGCGATGTTGGTGAGGGACTCCTGCACGATGCGGTAGACCGTCCGTCCCACCGCGGCCGGCACGTCCCCGCGCTCCCCCACCACCGTCAGCGTAGCGTCCAGGCCCATCGCACGGGCCTTCTCCACCAGCTCCGGCACGTGGTCCAGGCCGCGCGGCGGACGCGTGTCGTCGTCGCGCAGGGCCTCCAGCGTGGCCCGCAGCTCCCGGTTCGCCTCCCGCCCCGCCTCCTGGATCGCCAGCAGGGCCGCCGGTACCTCCTCCCCGCGCCGACGGGCCAGGTGGACGGCGACCTCGGCCTGCACCTTGATGATCGAGATCTGGTGGGTGAGCGAGTCGTGCAGCTCCCTGGCGATGTGCAGCCGCTCCTCGTCGGCGCGGCGCCGGGCGGTCTCCTCGCGGGTCCGCTCTGCCTCGTCGGCCCGCCGTTCCGCCTGCCGCAGCGCCTCGCCCGCGGCGCCGGCCGCGACCAGCCAGGCCAGTTCGAGGGCGCCCCTGGCCCGCGCGAAGGACTCGCCCAGGTCGTGCAGTGAAATCAGGGCCGCCAGCGGCAGGGCGGCCAGCAACGCCACGGACGCGACGACGGTGACGACGCGGTGCCCCGCCCGTACGGCGGCGTAGACGGCGAACAGGAACGCGACGGCGGGCACGTCGAAGCCGGCCGCCTGGTATCCGGCCGCGCACAGCCCCGTGACCGCGAGGACGGGGACGGGGGCCCGGCGGCGCGCGGCCAGCGCGAGGCCGCCGGACGCCAGCAGGGCGAAGCCGAGGGCCGGGCCGGCGGCGGTCGCGTGGTCCACCGAGGCGCCGGTGACCACGAGCGTCGCCGCCACGCCGACGGCGATCGCCCAGTCCCTCGCACCGGCCCGTCCACCGGCCCGTACCCCACTCATGCGCGCACCCTAGCCGGGCGCCGCGCCCTGCCGAGTCCTGCGTGAGGAGGAGGCCCCGGCTACCGCGTACGCAGCACTTCCGCCCGGGCTACGACGTCCACGGCAGACGGACGGCACCGTGGGCGGCAGCGGAAAGTGCCTGCGTCCGCGGGACGACCGGGGGCCGGGCGGGAGGGCATCGTCGGGGGCACGTCCGACGGAGGTGTCGGGCCACGTGAACGGAAGAGAAGAAGAGAGGGAGAGGGGAACGTCATGAGCGCGTCGGGGTCGGGAGAGGTACTGCTGGCGGTGGCCGGGGGCGCCATCGGGGACGGCCGGACCGGGGCCGTCGTGGCGGCGGTGGTCGCCCTCACCAGCACGGCGATCGGCGGCTGGGCACTGGCCCGCGCCGAGGGCCGGGTCAGCCGGGTCGGCAGGGGCGGCGGCACCGGGGCCGGGGCGAGGGCGGGGGCGGGGGCCGTGCGGGGCCCGGCAGTCGCCGCCCTGGTCGTGGGGGTGGCCGGAGTGGCCCTGGCCGCGCTGCACCTGGCGACGTCCAGCGGCGGGTTCGGTACCGGCAACGGCCGGGCGGGGGCCATCGTCGCCCTGCTCGTCGGGGCCGGCGGCATGACCCTCGGCCGCCTGGCCCTCACCCGAGCCCGGCGCCGCGCGGTGGTCACCGGCTGACGGGGGCCCTCGGCGGCCACCGAGCACCTTCCACGGGCGACACGCACGACGGGACCGGGTGACTGCCCGGCGCGCACCGCACTCCAACCCCGCAGGAGAGCCGGCGTCAACCGATCCCCCTCAAGCTCGTCATGACGGTGTGTCAGTACGTGCCGCACGACCGCCCATGCGCCCGCGCATGCGACCCCGGGCTGATCCACGCCCTCTCGCCAGTGCGCCCCATCCGCTCCACACTGGCCTGGGAAAGCCGTTTCGGCGAAGGGGGACGTGTGATGCGGGACAGCCACCGGGGGGAGGCCGAACGGCTGTTGGTCCGGGCGGTCGAGGAGGAGGTCCGCAGATCGGGCGGCCGTACCGACGGGGTCGTCCTGCTGGGCCGCGCACGGGCCGCGCTGGACACCATGGCGCAGAACGCGGCCGAGGAGTACGAGGCGTACACCCGCGCACTGGACGAGTCCGAGGCCGGCCGGCTGACCTTCGGCCAGCGCTACGCGCGCGAGGGCGCCGGAACTCCCCTGCTGGTGGCGGCCGTCGCGGCCGGTACCGCCGTTGTGACGGACCTTGCGTTCGGCGTCGACGCCGGCACCGCCGTGAGCACCGGACTGATCGTCGGCGTCGCGAGCGCCGTCGCCACGGTGCTGAAGGTGACCGCCTCGCATCTGCCCGCCGCGCACCACCACGCGGGTGCCCTGGGCCAGCCCGGCGGCCCAGAGCAGCTGCGGCTGCAGTGGCTGACGGCGCTGGAGGTGCGCGGGATACGCCCGTTCCTGGACCAGCAGCGCGTCCTGGCCGCTTCCACCCCGAAGAAGAAGGTGCCCCGGCTGCGGGGCGCCGACAAGAGCGCGGCGGCCCGGCGGCGCAACGTGCTGGAGCAGTCGTTCGCCCACCTCCCCGAGACGGACGACCGGTTCGCCGGCCGGCGGTCGGAGATGGCGAAGATCCGCCAGTGGGTGCAGGCGGCCCGCGCCGAGACGGAGACCCGGCCGACGGTGGTCGTCCTGCACGGCGTGCCCGGCTCCGGCCGGACCGCTCTCGCCGTCCGCGCCGCCCACGATCTGCGCGACCACTTCCGCGGCGCCTGTGTCGTCGACCTGCGCGCCGACAGC
Source organism: Streptomyces sp. NPDC030183 (assembly GCF_055573455.1). Lineage (NCBI taxonomy): Bacteria > Bacillati > Actinomycetota > Actinomycetes > Kitasatosporales > Streptomycetaceae > Streptomyces > Streptomyces sp. NPDC030183. The sequence continues at coordinate 41,080 of NZ_JBVIBK010000007.1, read as the reverse complement.
CCCGGGGAGACCCCGCTGTCGACGCGCGACGCGCTGATGCACCTGCTGAACCGGCTCGGCGCGCCCCGCGACCAGCTGCTCTTCCGTGAGCGCACCTCGCAGGACCAGCAGGTGAAACGGCTCAGCGAGCTGTACCACCAGCATCTGACGGCGCTGCCGGTCACGATCGTCCTGGACGACGCCTCCGACCCCGAGCAGGTCCGCACGCTCGTCCCCGAGCGCTCCGACAGCCTCGTCCTGGTCACCGCCCGTACCCCGCTCGGCCTGCCCGCCGACCTCCCCGCCTGGGTGCACCAGCTCCCCGTGGAGGCGCTGGACGGCGACGGCACGCGCGAACTGCTCGGCACAGCGGCCCAGGACCCCTCGGCCGTGTCGGCCGGGCCGCACACGGGCTCGCCCCCGACGGCCTCCTCCCCCTCGACGACCTCCTCCCCCTCGTACGACGCCGAATCCCTCGCCCGCATCCGGCAGTTGTGCGGCGGTCTGCCGCTCGCGCTGCGCGTCGCCGGCTCGTCCCTGGGCCCGCGCACCCCGCGGCAGCTCGCCGCGGACCTGGGCGCGTACGGCCCGGTCGAGCCGATCGAACGCGCGCTGTGGCTGCGGTACACCGACCAGTCGGAGCCGTCCCGCCGGCTGCTGCGCAGGCTGGCGCTGGCGGGCCGGGCCTCACTGGGCGCGGCGGCCGCCGCGTCGCTGCTCGCCACGGACGAGACGGAGGCGACCCGCCATCTCACCGCGCTGGCCCGCGCCGGTCTGATCGACCATGTGCACGGCAACCGCTACCGGCTGCACGACCTGGTGCGCGCGTTCGCCCAGGCCCGGCTGCTCGACGAGGAGGAGCCGAGCGAGCGCACGGCCGCGCAGGAGCGGCTGATCGTGACCTACGCGGACCTCGCCGACTCGGTGCTCCGCCTGGTCGACGGCAACATGTCGACCCGCTCGGACCGCTTCGGCTCGCACGGCTTCGTGTCGTTGGACGAGGCACTGCGCTGGCTGGACGACGAGACGAGCTTCATCACCTCCACCCTGCGGCACGCGGAGGGCGTGAACCAGGCGGCCGTCCTGAGCCTGCTGGGTGCCCTGTGCGACTACTGCCTGCTGCGCGGCGACCTCTACCGCCTCGGTGAGCTGAGCGAGCTGGCCCAGTCGGTGGACCAGGGCCTGCTGACCCGCTCGGTGCAGTGGCGTACGGGTATCGCCGCCCGCCAGCTGGGCGAGCTGGACAAGGCCCGTACGACACTGGCGTCGGTGGTCGACCTGTACATGGAGACCAACCACGACGCCGGCGCCGCCCGGGCCCTGTGCTCCCTCGGCATCACCCTGCACCACCAGGGCAATCTGACCGAGGCGGCGGCCAAGCTCCACGAGGCCCTGGACATGCAGGCGGTCCCCCAGCTGGCGGCCGACCGCGCCTGGACGATGCACGCGCTGGCGGCGGTGGAACGCGACCGCTCCCGGCTCGCCGACTCACTGGACCTGCTGACCCGGGCCCTCGTCATCCACCGCCAGCAGGAGTCCCTGCACGGGGAGGGCTGGGCCCACTACCAGCTCGGCCAGCTGCTGCTGCGCATGGGCGACGTCCCGCGCGCGGAGGGCGAGCTGCGCACCGCGCTGGACCTGTTCGGCCGTACCCGCGACCCGCGCGGCCAGGCATGGAGCATGACGCAGCTCGCCCGGGCCCGCCTGGTCGCCGGCGACCCCTCCGCCGCCGTCGACGGCCTCCGGCAGGCCCTCACCCACCACCGCGACAACGAGGACGCCCGCGGCGAGGCGTGGACCGGCTACTACCTGGGCCAGTCCCTGGAGGAGACGGGCAACCTCGATCAGGCGGTCAGGGAGCTGGAGCGGTCACGGACGATGTTCTCGCGGATGCGCGACGTGTACGGCCTGGCGTGCGCCCGGCACCACTCGGCGCGGGTCACCCGCGACCAGCGGGCCGTCCAGACGGGGTCCCTGCGCAACTCGGGCTTCGCCCGGCAGCTGCTGGTCGACGCCCGGGCCGACTTCCAGCGCATCGACGTGGCCCACGGCGAGGCATGGACCTGTCTGGAACTGGCGGTCGTGGACGCGGGCAACACCCGCATCCCGCAGGCCCTCGCCCTCTGCGACGAGGCCGCACGCCTCTTCGCGTCCTACGGCGACCGCCGCGGCGAGGACTGGGCCCGCTTCCTGCGCTGCACGATGCTGCCCTACGGCGCCCCGGGCGGCATCGAGATCGGCACGGCCGTGGCACAGGAGGAACTCGCCCAGCTCGCCCGCACCCCCCACCCGCTGCGCGACGAGAAGCTCACCGAGTACGTCGAGGCATATGAGCTCCTCCTCGAACGCGGAGTGAACCTGGAGGCCGGCTGGCGCGCCTGGACCCTCGGCATGGTCCCGAACCGGCACGCCCGCGAGGTGATGGGGGTCGCGGTGACGGCCAACCAGGGATGAGTCGAGCGGACGCGCGGCGCGGATCGCGATGAGCCGGGCGGACGCGCGGCGCGGATCGCGATGAGCCGGGCGGACGCGCGGCGCGGATCGCGATGAGCCGGGCGAGACGTGCGGGTGCGAACGGGATGACCCGGGCAGACGCGTGCGGCCTGCGATGACCCGGGCACGCGTGCCGCGCGGCATGCGCCGAGTCGGCGACGAGCCGACCAGACCTGCCGCACGACATGCGACGAACCGGGCAGACGTGCCGCACGGCATGCGACTGGCCGGCAGGCGTACGCCACGGCATGCGACTCGCCGGCAAGGCGTACGCCACGGCATGGGACGAGTCGGGCACGCGTGCGGTGCGGCATGGCTCCATGGCACCGGCAGCGGTGTCACGGAATCATGCCGCGGCCTCGGGCGGGGGCCTCAGCCCTTCGCCGGGGAGGTCGTGCCGGACGCCGGGGACGTGCCGGCCCCCTCGCCGGAGGCGGCCGGGTCCGGCGTCTCCTCGAAGTCGACCTTGCCCATGTGCTTGTTCATGGACTTCATCAGGCCCCAGACGGCCAGGGCCATCACCGCGAAGACGATGAAGCCGAGGACGCCGGGGGTGACCTTGTCCTTGTCCAGCTCCTTGGCGAGGGGGAGGACGTGCGTGGTGACTGCCAGGCTGAAGCTCATGTCTGGCATTGTCCCCCAGGGCTAGCGGATGCCCGCAAAGAGGTCATCCTCCGGGAGCGAGGTGTCCACGAGGGACTTCGCCAGCTCGTACTCCTCGGTGGGCCAGACCTCCTTCTGGATCTCCATCGGGACCCGGAACCAGCCGCCGTCGGGGTCGATCTGCGTGGCGTGGGCGATGAGGGCCTTGTCACGGATCTCGAAGAACTCGGCGCACGGGATGTGCGTGGTCAGGGTGCGGTCCCTGTGCTCGGACTCGTCCCACCGCTTGAGCCAGTCCCCGTACGGGGACTCCAGGCCGCGCGACACGAGGGCGTTGTGCAGGGCCTCGGTGCGGGGCCGGTTGAAGCCCTGGTTGTAGTACAGCTTCTGCGGCTGGTACGCCGGGCCGTACTCCTCCTCCGGGTACTTCTCGGTGTCCGCCGCGCCCTCGAACGCCACCATCGAGATCTTGTGGGTCATGATGTGGTCCGGGTGCGGGTAGCCGCCGTTCTCGTCGTAGGTGGTGATCACCTGCGGACGGAACGCCCGGATCTTCCTGACCAGCTCACCGGCCGCCTTGTCGACGTCCTCCAGGGCGAAGCAGCCCTCGGGAAGGGGAGGCAGGGGGTCGCCCTCCGGGAGACCCGAGTCGATGAAGCCGAGCCACTCCTGCTCGACACCGAGGATCTCGCGGGCCTCGTCCATCTCCTTCCTGCGTACCTCGTGGATGTTCTCCTCGATGTACTTGTCGCCCTGGAGCTTCGGATTGAGGATGGAGCCGCGCTCCCCGCCCGTGCAGGTCACGACCAGCACGTCCACCCCCTCGGACACATACTTCGCCATGGTGGCCGCACCCTTGCTCGACTCGTCGTCGGGGTGTGCGTGCACGGCCATCAGTCGCAGCTGGTCAGTCAAGACTCATTCCCTCGTAAGTCGGCGCCCGGCCCGTACTTCGGTTCCTTCGACGACCCGGCCCGGCGCGATCCGGTGAGCCAATACTGCCGTCCCGCGCGGACACCCCCGTCGGGGCGGCCGTGGGCGCTGGGCGGGAGGCTTCTATAGTGACCGAATCGGGGGGCGGGTTATTCCCGGTCCAGACCTTGGACGCTCCCCGTGCGGGACGGCGTTCCGGCCCACTCCGAGAGGACGATCATGAGTACGGCGAGCACTCAGCTGCCCGAGGGCCGCTACGGCCGCTCCGCGGACGCGCGCGCCGACCGCAAGCTCAAGGTCATCGGCGCCGTCCTGGGCGCCGCCCTGCTCGTCCTCGTCGGCTGGTTCGCGTACCACTATGTCGCCGGGAACAGGATCAGCGTCGAGATCTACACGTTCGAGACCTCCGCGAAGTCGGTGAAGGTGCACCTCAGGGGCGACAAGGACGCCGGCGTCGAGGGCTACTGCACGGTCCGCTCGCAGACGGAGGACGGTGCCGAGGTCGGCCGCGCCGACTTCCGCTTCGGCGCCGGCACCACCGACATCGACGAGATCGTCACGCTCCAGACCACCTCCCGCGGCACCACGGCGGAACTGCTCGGCTGCCACGCCGGCTGACCGGCCGAACCACCAGGGTGTGACGCCCGAAACACTCCGCTGACCTGCGGTGACGTAATGCTTGTGGTTTATGTCCTCCCCCTAGGGCCACTCAATTGTTAGGCTCGTGGTTTCGCCCACTCATGAAGGAACATCCTTCTGGGTAGGGCGATGCTTTGTATTCCCAGTACCTACGAGGAGCACCTGTGACCCAGACCAGCGAGAACGTCACCTGGCTGACCCAGGAGGCGTACAACCAGCTCAAGGCCGAGCTGGAGTACCTGTCTGGTCCTGCGCGCACGGAGATCGCCGCCAAGATCGCGGCCGCGCGCGAGGAGGGCGACCTGCGCGAGAACGGCGGGTACCACGCGGCCAAGGAAGAGCAGGGCAAGCAGGAGCTCCGTGTGCGCCAGCTGACCCAGCTCCTGGAGAACGCCAAGGTCGGCGAGGCCCCCGCGTCGGCGGACGGCGCGGTGGCGCCCGGCATGGTCGTGACGATCGCCTTCGACGGCGACGAGGACGACACCCTGACGTTCCTGCTCGCCTCCCGCGAGTACGCCAGCTCGGACATCGAGACCTACTCTCCGCAGTCCCCGCTCGGCTCGGGCGTGATCGGCAAGAAGGTCGGCGAGGACGCCCAGTACGAGCTGCCGAACGGCAAGCTCGCCTCCGTCCGCATCCTCAAGGCCGAGCCCTACCAGAGCTGAGCGGCACCTTCCCACGAGCGGCTTTCCCACGAGCCCCCGGCGCCCTCCGGCGCCGGGGGCTCGTCCTGTCCGTCGAGGGCCTTCTCGGGCCGCCGGCGCCTCCTCCCCCGGTTGTTAACCTGGGCCGATGACTGAGGCGTTGGACGAGGGGCCCTTCTACCACGGTACGAAGGCCGACCTGAACGTCGGAGATCACCTCACCGCCGGTTTCCGTTCCAATTACCGGCCCGAGATCGTGATGAACCACATCTACTTCACCGCACTGCGCGACGGGGCCGGTCTCGCCGCCGAACTCGCCGCCGGCGAGGGAGAGCCGCGGGTGTATGTCGTCGAACCCACCGGAAGCTTCGAGGACGATCCGAACGTCACCGACAAGAAGTTCCCCGGCAATCCCACCCGCTCCTATCGCAGCAGGGAGCCACTCCGCATCGTCGGCGAGGTCACCGACTGGACGCGACTGACCCCCGAGGCCCTCCAGATGTGGCGTGACCGGCTCGCCGCGATCCGCGAGGACGACCGCGCCGAGATCATCAACTGACCTCCCGGCCCGCCGCGGCGCCCGGCCCACCGTGATCAGCCCGCGGCTCGGCGGTACTTGCGGACCGCGAGCGTACGGAAGACCGCGATGATCAGGACCGAGTAGATGATCGACGCCCACACGGGGTGGGCCATCGGCCATGCGTCGGACGGGGAGACACCCGGGTCGCCGAAGAGCGTGCGGCATGCCTGGACGGTGGCGCTGAACGGGTTCCACTCGGCGATCGGCTGCAACCAGGACGCCATCTGGGAGGAGTCCACGAACGCGTTGGAGATGAAGGTCACCGGGAAGAGCCAGATCAGGCCCCCCGATGTGGCCGCCTCGGGGGTGCGGACGCTCAGGCCGATCAGTGCGCCGATCCAGGTGAAGGCGTAGCCGAGGAGCAGCAGCAGGCCGAAGCCGGCCATGACCTTGCCGAGGTTGGTGGGTTCCGCGAAGCCGGGGCGCCAGCCCACCACGAGCGCGACGACCCCCAGAACGAGCAGGGTCAGCGCCGTCTGCACGAGGTCGGCCATGGTGCGACCGGTGAGGACCGCGCCGCGGGCCATGGGCAGGGAACGGAAACGGTCGATCAGGCCCTTGTGCATGTCGTCGGCGATACCGGCGCCCGCGCCCGCGGTGGCGAAGGTGACCGTCTGCGCGAAGATGCCGGCCATCAGGAAGTTCTTGTAGACGTCCGGGTCCGTGGTGCCGCCGATGGTCATCGAGCCGCCGAAGACATAGCTGAACAGCACCACGAACATGATGGGCTGGATCAGCCCGAAGATGATCATCTCGGGGATCCGGGACATGCGGATCAGATTCCGCTTGGCCACGACCAGGGAGTCCCGGACGGACCGGGTGATCGCGTTGCCGGGCGGGAGGGTCCGCACGGCGTCGGTGGCGGTGCTCACTTCGCGCCCTCCTTCCTGCGCCCGCGCCCCTTGGCGTCGGCCGCCTCGCCGTTCGTCTCGGCCTCGTCCCTCACCTCGGCGGTGTGACCCGTCAGGGAGAGGAACACGTCGTCCAGGGTCGGGCGGCGCAGTCCGATGTCGTCGATCTCGATGCCGCGGGTGTCCAGCTCGCGGATGACCTCGGCCAGCAGCTTGGCGCCGCCGGTGACGGGCACGGTGAGCTGCCGGGTGTGCTGCTCGACGGTCGTCTCGCCCTTGCCGAAGCCGTTCAGCACCTCGACGGCGGTCGCGATGTGCTCGCGCTCGTGCACGACGACCTCGACGCGCTCCCCGCCGGTGCGGGCCTTGAGCTGGTCGGAGGTACCGCGGGCGATGACCCGGCCGTGGTCGACGACGGCGATGTCGTGCGCGAGGTGGTCGGCCTCCTCCAGATACTGGGTGGTGAGCAGCAGGGTCGTGCCGCCGGAGACCAACTGCTTGATGACGTCCCACAGTTGCTGCCGGTTGCGCGGGTCGAGGCCGGTGGTGGGCTCGTCCATGAACATCACCGGAGGCGAGACGACGAGCGCGGCCGCGAGGTCGAGCCGTCGGCGCATACCGCCGGAGTAGGTCTTGGCGGTGCGGTCGGCGGCGTCGGCGAGGTTGAACTGCTCCAGCAGTTCGCTCGCTCGGGCCTTCGCCGCCTTGGCCCGCATCTGGTAGAGCTGGCCAACCATCTGCAGGTTCTCACGGCCCGTCAGATACTCGTCGACCGCGGCGAACTGGCCGGAGAGACCGACGGAGCGGCGGACGGCGTCGGGATGCTTGAGGACGTCGATGCCCGCGACCGTCGCGGTGCCCCGGTCGGGGCGCAGCAGAGTGGTGAGGCAGCGGACGGTGGTGGTCTTGCCCGCGCCGTTCGGCCCGAGCAGGCCCAGGACGGTGCCCTCGGGTACATCGAGGTCGACACCGTCCAGAGCCCTTACGTCACCGAAGGTCTTGACCAGGCCTTCGGCATGAATGGCGCCTGGCATGTGATTTCTCCACGTCGTCGGGGTTCCTTCGCAAAGCCTAGGTTTGTGCGTTTCGTTCCGCGCCGGGGCGGACACGACTTTCGCCGCTTCAGCGACGCGACACACACCATAACGCGATGTATCGCGTCTCTCAATGGACTTCCCCGAACGAGTGGCGGAGAAGCGCGTGACCTCGGCTCTCGCCGCGTCTTTCGCCCGGCGCGGCCGTCAGTCGATGACGGTGTAGCCCGCCTCGCGCAGGGCGTGGCCGAGCTCGGCGCAGTGAGCGGGGCCCCGCGTCTCCAGGTGCAGTTCGACCTCCACCTCCGTGAGACCGAGCCGCGGGTCGGTCCGGACGTGGCTCACGTCGAGGACGTTGGCGTCCGCCGCCGACAGCACCCCGAGGAGGGTGGCGAGGGCGCCGGGCCGGTCGGTCAGCCGGAGGCGGACCTGGAGGTAGCGGCCGCCGGCGGCCATCCCGTGGCGCAGGATGCGCTGCATCAGCAGCGGGTCGACGTTGCCGCCGGAGAGCACCGCGACGACCGGCCCGTCGAAGGAGCCCGGCTCGCGCAGCAGGGCCGCGACCGGGCTGGCGCCGGCCGGTTCCACGACCAGCTTGGCGCGCTCCAGGCAGAGCAGCAGGGCGCTGGACAGGTTGTACTCGGAGACGGTGCGGACCTCGTCCACCAGGTCGGCGACGATCTCGAACGGCACGTCGCCGGGCCGGCCGACCTTGATGCCGTCGGCCATCGTCGCCGGGTTCGCCACGGCCACCGGCGTCCCGGCCGCCAGCGAGGGCGGGTAGGCGGCCGCGCCCTCCGCCTGCACACCGATGATCCGCACGTCCGGCCGTACCGACTTCACCGCGACGGCGATGCCCGCGGCGAGACCCCCGCCGCCGATGCCGACGACGATCGTGCGCACCTCGGGGCACTGGTCCAGGATCTCCAGGCCCACCGTGCCCTGGCCCGCGATGACGTCGGGGTGGTCGAAGGGGTGGATGAACACCGCGCCCGTCTCGGCCGCGTGCTCCTGGGCCGCGGCCAGGGTCTCGTCGACCACCGTGCCGTGCAGGCGTACCTCCGCGCCGTACTCCTCGGTCGCGCTGATCTTCGGCAGTGGGGCGCCCTTCGGCATGAAGACCGTGGAGCGCACACCGAGCAGGGAGGAGGCGAGCGCGACGCCCTGGGCGTGGTTGCCGGCGCTCGCGGCGACCACTCCGGCGGCGCGTTGCTCCGGCAGCAGGCCCGCGATGCGCACATACGCGCCGCGCAGCTTGAACGAACCCGTCCGCTGGAGGTTCTCGCACTTGAAGTGCACCGGAGCGCCGACGAGCTGCGTCAGGTGCCTGCTGCCCTCCATCGCGGTGACACGTGAAATGCCCGTCAGCATCTTCTGGGCGCCTCGCACGTCGTCGAGCGTCACCCCCGGCAAGGAGTCAGCCGTGCTGTAGCTCATGACATCAGTCTCGCAGTTCACAGGGGCCGAACGCGGGTGTGACCAAGGCGCGGGACGGGTTTCAGCAGCGCCGGTACACCCCGCGCCCGGTCCGCGTACTCTGTCCCCCACCACCAGCGCCCCACGCATGAATTGAGCCTTTGGCCATGCCCACAACACCTGAAATGTCGATGGACATGACGACCGTCGGTGACACCGGTCTTCTCGACACGTTGCAGCACGAGGTCGCGGTCTTCGCGCGCCGTGCCGAACAGACCCGGCTCGGCGGTGTCGGGCAGGTGCGCAACTCCATGGACCGCGCCGCCTACCTGCTGCTCAACCGCCTCGACAACGAGGGGCCGATGGGCGTCAAAGCGCTCGCGGCGAGCATGGGGATCGACTCGTCGACGGTCACGCGGCAGGTGGCGCCGCTCGTGGACACCGGTCTCGTCAAGCGCACCTCGCACCCGGAGGACGGCCGCGCGGTGGTCCTCCAGCTCTCCCCGCGCGGGCTCTCCCGGCTTGAGGAGGTACGTTCCTCCAGGCGCCAGTTGATGGCCGAGCTGACCCATGACTGGGCCCCCGAGGAGCGCGAGGCGTTCTGCTCGCTCCTCACCCGCTTCAACACCGCGCTCTCGGCCCGTATGGCCGCCGCGCCCGAGGCACCGTCGCCGTCCTGAGCGTCCGGCCCCGCCGGTCCACGCGTACGCGCGTGCCGCGGGCGTCCCGTACGCGCGCGTGCCGCGGTTCTGCCGTGCCGGGCGCGGGCCGTCGGTCTCCGGTACGTCTGCCGTGTGTGCTGCCCGAGTCTTGACCGGGTGCCCGCTCCTGGCCTCATATGAGACCGGGCCCTCGTCGTGCGCGGCCGGGCCCGTCGACTCGGATCGGCCTCAGGGGGCGTGGTGCGCGAACGGCGTGTGACCCGGACCTCCCGCAGGGACCGTGAGTTCGAGGCGTTCGTCGCGGGCGCGGCGGGCCGGTTGCTGCAGACCGCCACCCTGCTCACGGCGGAGCCGCCGGACGACAACCCGCGCGCGCGGCGGCTGCTCACCCGTGCCCTCGCCCACACGTACGCCGTCTGGGACGGCCTGCGCGGCGAGGACCCCTACGACCGGACCCGTCGTGAGCTGGCCCTCCGCTTCGAGCGCGGCGCCTGGTACCACTACGGCCTCTTCCGTCCCCCGTCCGGTGGTGTGCTGCGCGCGCTCGGCCCGCAGGAGCGGCTGGTCCTCGTCCTCAGGCTGTACGAGGGGGTCGCGGAGGAGCAGACGGCGGCGCTGCTCGGGCTGCCCGCCGAACGCGTACGGGCGGTGTACCTGCGGGCGATGGCGAGCGTCCTGCATCCGCCGCGCGAGAAGTCCGTCCCCCCGGTCGCGGAGGTGGCACCGTCATGAACCTGCGCGAACGGGAGGCCGCCGTGCGGCGGATCCTGGACCGCCGGCCGCCGCAGGTGCCGCCCGAGCTGTGCGCGGAGGCGGTGCGTCGGGGCGGCCGGATGCTGCGGCGCAGGACGACGGCCCGGCACATGATGTGGGTGGTGCTGCTGGCCGCCGTGGTCGCGTTCGGGGTCTGGGCGGCGACGACCCACCCGTGGGTGGAGCCGCCGTCCACGACGACCCCACCCGTGACCGGCTGGTGAGCACGGTCGACGGGCGGGCGGGAAGCGACTAGCCGAGGGCCTTCTGGAGGTCTTCGAGGAGGTCGTCGACGTTCTCGATGCCCACGGAGAGGCGGACGAGGTCGGCGGGGACCTCCAGGGCGGAGCCCGCCGCCGAGGCGTGCGTCATCCGGCCCGGGTGCTCGATGAGGGACTCGACGCCGCCCAGGGACTCCCCCAGCGTGAACACCTTGGCGCGGTCGCAGACCGCGACGGCCGCCTCCTCGCCGCCCTCGACCTGGAACGACACCATGCCGCCGAACGCCTTCATCTGCTTGGCGGCGACCTCGTGGCCCGGGTGCTCCGGGAGGCCCGGGTAGAGGACGCGGGACACGCGCGGGTGCCGGGTGAGCATGTCGGCGATCTTCGTGGCGTTCTCGCTGTGGCGGTCCATGCGGACGGCGAGGGTCTTGGTGCCGCGCAGCACCAGCCAGGAGTCGAAGGGCCCGGCGACCGCGCCCATCGCGTTCTGGTGGTACGCCAGCTCGTCCCCGAGGGTCTGGTCGCTCACGATCAGGGCGCCGCCGACGACGTCGGAGTGGCCGCCCATGTACTTGGTGAGCGAGTGCACGACGACGTCCGCGCCGAGCGCCAGCGGCTGCTGGAGGTAGGGGGTCGCGAAGGTGTTGTCGACGACGAGCTTCGCGCCGGCCTCGCGCGCGATCTGCGCGACGGCCGGGATGTCGGTGATGCCGAGCAGCGGGTTGGAGGGGGTCTCCACCCAGACCGCCTTGGTCTTCGGGGTGATGGCGGCCCGCACGGCCGACGGGTCGCTGGTGTCGGCCACCGACCAGTCCACGCCCCACCGGGAGACGACCTTCGCGAAGAGGCGGAACGTGCCGCCGTACGCGTCGTTGGGGATGACCACGTGGTCACCGGGGCTGAGGAGCGTACGCAGCAGGCAGTCCTCGGCGGCCAGTCCGGACGCGAAGGCGAGGCCGCGGCTGCCGCCCTCCAGGGCGGCGAGGTTCTCCTCCAGCGCGGTGCGGGTGGGGTTGGCGCTGCGGCTGTACTCGTAGCCGCCGCGCAGGCCGCCTACGCCGTCCTGCTTGTAGGTCGAGACCTGGTAGATCGGCGGGACGACCGCGCCGGTGAGGGGATCCGCGGTGTTGCCGGCGTGGATCGCGAGGGTCTCGAAGTGCGTGTAGCTGTCGCTCATGACCCCGAGGGTATGTCTTCCGGTGGACAAGGGGCGCGCCGTGCCTCCGGTCGGCGCCCTGGGGCCCCCGCGGGCGGCCCGCCGCCCCGCCCTGGCCTCGTTCGCCATTTGTCAGTGGTGTCTGGAACCCTTGGCCGTATGGAGATTCTCTGGGGGCTGATGGCGCTGCTCATGATCGGCATGGTGGTGTGGCCGATCGTGGCGCGCAGGCGGGCCGGTATTCAGCAGGTGCACGCGGGGCACCCCGACGCGGCGGATCCGGCGAACTACGGGTTCGTCCGGCAGGAGCTGCTGGACGTCCGGATGCCCGGCCCCGACCAGGATCTGCTGGACGTGCTGGACGTGGTGCAGCGCACCCAGGACTACCGGGCGGCGCAGCAGCTGCTGGCCGGGACCGAGGCGGACGGCGAGGTGCGCTGGCAGCGGGTGCAGGCGTTCGCGGGCGCGGCCTCGCTGGAGCTGGCCCACCGGCCGGGCGGGGTCAGCGACTCGCCGGGCGGGCAGTGGCTGCGCGTGTGGCGGACCGAGGCCCCCAAGGACGCGGGCGGCGCCGCGGTGCACGCGGAGTTCCTGGTGCAGCAGGCGTGGCGGACGGCGACGCCGGGCACGGACGAGTTCCGGATCATCATGGAGGAGGCGAGATCGGCGTGCGGCGACGCGGCGCTGCTCGCCCCGGGCGACCCGATTCCGTACATCATCGAGCTGTCGGTCGCGCGGGGACTCGGCTACCCGCGCGAGGAGTTCGAGCAGCTCTGGCTGAGGATCCTGGACCGCGCGCCGGCGCACATGGGCGCGCATCTCGCGGCACTGCACTACTGGTGCGAGAAGTGGCACGGCTCGCGCGAGCAGGCGTACGCGTTCGCCGAGGCGGCCGCGGCCCGCGCGCCGCAGGGGTCGCTGCTGGCGGCGATGCCGCTGTTCGCCGTGTTCGAGCACCTGCCCGAGGTGATCGTGGTGCAGGGCTTCTACGAGAGCGAGGTCGTCACCAAGGCGATGCACGGCGCCCTGTACGCGGTGCACTCGGCCCGGCCCGACGACCCGATGCTGGCCCATGTCCGCCATCTGCTGATCTTCTTCCTGGTCCGCGCCGAGCGCTGGGCCGAGGCCATGAACCAGCTCGTGCACGTCGACGGCCATGTCGGCGCCCTCCCCTGGACGCTCGCCTCCGACCCGGCCTCGGACTACGCGATATACCGGGCCCTGGCGGTCGCGGGCTACGAGGCGAACGGCGGCAGCCCGGCGACACTGCTGCACTGACGACCGGGGCCGGGCCCGGCAGCCCCCGGACGCCGCCCGGCCCCCGCGGACGCCGCCCGGCCCCACCCTGGCGGCCCGTCCAGTAAGGCCTTGCCACCCCCACATCCCGTGAGAAATACTCCGCCCCCTCACCTCTTGGTCATGGACACGTCCCAGGCCGACCGATTTAATTGATTTTGTGATCGTTCGCGATCACACCGTGGGGGGAAACTGCCCGATGGGCGCAACCCTGCGCGCAGTGCGCGCTCTCGTGTTGCTCGCCGGCTTCTATCTGCTCGGCGTCATCCTGCTCGCGGCGCTCGCCGGCGCCGACTACCTGCTCTACCTGCACGCGCCGTCCGGTGTGGCGCTCAAGCTGTACGTGGTCTCCGTACTCCTCGCCCTCCCGCTGATCCGCGGGCTGTTCATGCTGCGGACCCCGAAGGGCGAGGAACGGCCCGGCCTGGCGGTGACGGAGGCCGACGAACCCGCGCTGTGGCGCACCGTGCGGGAGCTGGCCGACCGGGTCGGCACCCGCGCCCCGTCCCGCATCGTGCTGACACCCGACGTCAACGCCGCCGTCAGCGAGGACGCCCGGCTGCTCGGCCTGCTGCCCGGCCCGCGCCGCCTCTACCTCGGCGTGCCGCTGCTGCAGGGCCTGACCGAGGCGCAGCTGCGCGCGGTCCTCGCCCATGAGCTGGGCCACTACTCCAACTCCGACACCCGGCTCGCGGCGATCACCGCGCGCGGCCGGGCCCAGGTGCTGCGCACCATCGACTCCTTCGAGGAGCGGGCCGACAGGACCGCCGGACGCGAGCAGGCCCGGCAGGAGAAGAAGAACGCCAAGGCCGCGGCCAAGGGCAGGAAGACCAAGGAGATCGACACCCGCCACTCGGGCTTCACGTACCGGCTGATGGCGCGGATCTACGTCGCCTACGCCCACCTGTACTTCCGGGCCACGCTCGCCGGTTCACGCCGAGCGGAGTACGCCGCCGACGCCGCGGCCGCCCGGATCGCCGGACGCGACGCCACCGCCTCGGCGCTGCGCGAGATACCGGCACTGTCCGCCGCGTTCGGGTTCTACATGAACAGCTACGCCACGCTCGGCTCCGAGGCCCGGCTGCTGCCGCCGCGCGGCGAGTTCTTCGGCGGCTTCGGCCGGATGCTGACCGCCCGCCAGCTCGAACTGGTGGGCCTGCGCACCGATCTGCCGACCGAGCCGTCGTCGCCGTACGACTCGCACCCGCCGATCGCCGACCGTGTCGCCAGCATCGAGGCCCTGCCGGCCGACGGCCGTGCCGACGAGGCGAGGGGCGCCGCGCTGACGCTGCTCGCGGACCCGGAGCGGACGCTGGCGGCCCTGGAGGACGCGGTCCTCACCGACGACGTGCAGCGGTTCGCCCGCGCCGCCGACTGGCAGGAACTGCTCGACGGTTCGATGGCGGCGAACTTCGTCGGCGCGGACACCGCCCTGCACCGGGCGCTCGCCATGTACACCAAGGAGCAGCCGTCCCTGCGGGGGCTGCTGAAGGTGATCGACGACGGTCAGCTGTGGCAGCTGGCGCGGCGGCTTCCGGTGTCGGACCAGGCGGCGGAGGCGAAGGGGCGGGCCTTCCGCGAGTTCGTCCGGCCCACCCTGGCGGACGGGCTGCAGACGATGCTGCTCGCCGAGCTGAGCGCCCACGCCCTGCTGCGCTGGGAGTTCTCCTGGGCCGACGCGGCCGTGGTTCACCTGCCGCCCGCACCGGACGGCTCCGAGGCCGACCTCGGCGCCGCGATCGGGGCGGCGGTCGCCGACCACCCGGACACCCGGCCGCTGCGCGCGCTGCTGCCCAACGCTCCCCAAGGCCCCGCCGCGCGAGAAACGGACGCCCCGCGATGACCGTACTGCTGTGGATACTGGCCGTCCTGGCCGTGCCCACCGTCCTGATCGGTCTGTGGCTGGCCGGCGTGTTCCTCAAGGAGTTCTTCCGCCCCAGCGGCGACGCCGATCCGGAAACCGCCGAGGCGCTGGGCCTGCTCCCCGCGGAACGGCAGAACACCCAGTACGCCGGTCCGCTGCCGGCGGGCGTGGACGCGGCGCTCGCCGCCGTGCGCGGCGGCGACTGGAAGGCCGCCGCCAAGCTGCTGCAGGACATCGGCCGGGACTGGGACCGCCGCTCCTGGGCGACGGGTCTGCTCGGCGGGATCGCCGCCGACGACGACGAGTGGCTGCTCGCGTGGGAGGCCGACCGGCCCGACGACCCGGACGCGGCCGTCGTCCGCGCCCGCAGCACCGTCATCCTCGGCGGGAAGATGCGGGGTGCCAAGCGCGCCCGGTACACGACCGGTGAGCAGTTCGCCGGCTTCCACCGGATGCTGGAACGTTCCCGCGAGGAGATCGCGCGCGCCGCCGCGCTCGACCCCGACGACCCGACGCCGTACGTCACGGAGATCACCGTCGCCCTGGGGCTCGGCTACCCGCACGCCGAGATGGACCGGCTGTGGACGGAGATCACCGCCCGCGCCCCGCACCACTACGAGGCGCACTACATGGCGCTCCAGTACTGGTGCGCGAAGTGGCGGGGCTCGGAGAAGCTGGCGACGGACTTCGCCGAGCGGGCGGCGGCGAACGCGCCGCTGGGCAGCCTGCTCACGGTACTGCCGCTGATCGCCCACTTCGAGCACGACCAGTCGGACGACAGCGAGGTGGACCGCACGCCGAGGATGATCGGCCGGGTGGACGCGGGCCTCGCCGACGCCGCCGCGGCCGACCAGACCCATCCGCGGCTGCCGGAGCTGCGCCACCTCCTGGCGTACTACCTCGCCCTCCAGAACCGCGACGCCGCGGCCCTCGAACAGTTCCGGCTGGTCGACGGCCACGTCAACGCGCTGCCGTGGCGCTACCGGGGCAGCGAGGAGGAGATGGCCGCGTTCTACTGCCGCATCCGCAACGCCTCGGCGCAGGCGGTCGCGGCGGAGACAGCCGCCTGACGGGGCCGGGTGGACCGGGGCGGGCCGACAGCGGCACGGCGCCCGTTCGCCGGCTGGAATTCGGGCGGTACCCGGAGCGTTCTCCAGGTACCGCCCGCTCGTTTCCGCACGTCCCCCAAGGAGTCACGATGCTCTTCGGCCGCACGCCCCAGCTGCCCACCCCCGAGCAGGCTCTGCGTGGCCGCGCCGAGCTGCCGTACACCGTGCCCGACCGGCACACCGTGCTCGGCACCCCGCTCCTCGGCCCCTACCCCGAGCACCTGGAGACCGCCGACTTCGGCCTCGGCTGCTTCTGGGGAGCGGAGCGCAAGTTCTGGCAGCTCCCCGCGGGCGTGTGGACCACGCTCGTCGGCTACCAGGGCGGCTTCACCGAGAACCCCACCTACGAAGAGGTGTGCTCCGGCCTGACCGGCCACACCGAGGTCGTCCGCGTCGTCCACGACCCGTCCCTCATCTCCTACGAGCGCCTCCTCCAGGTCTTCTGGGAGTCCCACGACCCGACCCAGGGCTACCGCCAGGGCAACGACGTGGGAACCCAGTACCGCTCCGCCGTCTACACGCACACCCCGGCCCAGGAGAAGGCGGCGGCCGCGTCCCGCGAGGCGTACCAGAAGGTCCTCACCGACTCCGGCTACGGCACGATCACCACGGAGATCCTCCCGGCGGAGGGCCGGACGTTCTACCCGGCCGAGGGCTACCACCAGCAGTACCTCGACAAGAACCCGGCGGGTTACTGCGGCATCGGCGGCACCGGGGTGTCGTGCCCGATCGGCGTGGCCAGGGCCGACGGCTGAGCCGAGAGGACCGGGCAGCACGGGCGGGCGTCGGTCGGCGCCGGCCCCGACGGGAATGTCACGCGGAAGCCACCACCTCGCCGGCCATGACGTCCGGAGGGCTGGGAAGCAGGGACGCGAGGTTGTCCCGCACGAAATCCGCGGCCCGGGAGATCGATTCCTCGGCACCGTCCCGGTCCTCGAAGACGCTGGTCGAGACCATCACTCCGTCCCCGGCATCGACCCAGTAGTAGGCCATGAAGCCGGGGACCTGGCGCATGAGCGGCACGAACCCCTCGTTCACGAGACGTGCCGCCTCTGCCGGATCAGTCACCCCTTCGTACCGCCGCACTGCTGCGTACATGTCCAAGCTCCTCGATGCGTTGTCGGTTCGTCCTCTGCCGAGACGGCCTCAGGGTCCGCCCCCGTCCGGCTGGAAGCTCGCCAGCATCTGTTCCAGGGCCGCCTGGTCCGGGCCGACGAAGGGCGGGGCGGACGGGGCGGTGGCGAGGGTGTCGAGCATGGCGCCCGTGATGCCCGCCGCCGGGGGGAGGTGCGTCGAGAGGACCAGGTCGGGCTTGCGGTCCTTCAGGGAATCGAAGGTTCTCAGGTACTTCTCGACGTCGACCGTCTGCACCCAGGGACTGTCGACCGTCGCCCAGAGGAGCTGAGCGGTGCGCAGCTCCTCGGCGGCGACGTCGCGGACGTCGTCGGCCTGGGCGAGATCGGCGCTGGACAGCGGGGCGCCGAAGCAGTCGGAGCTGAAGCAGACGCCGGAGTGGTCGTCGAAGAAGCCGACGGTGGCGGGGTTGTCGAACAGCGGCGGACGGAACCCGGTGAGGGTGCGGTCCCCGATGTCGAGCGTCTCGCCCGGGTTCACGAGGTAGGCCCGGTCGAGCGGCAGCGGATGCTCGCAGGACAGGATCCCGGCGCCCACGAACGTCGTCACGACACGTGCGTCCGGGGCCGCCGCCAGCAGGTCGAAGATCCCGCCCGTGTGATCGCGGTCGGGGTGGGTCAGCCAGATCCAGCGGACGTCGGCCGGGTCCAGCACGGTGCCGAGGGCCTCGACGAAGTTCCGGTCGGGCAACCCCAACCCCGTGTCCACGACCACGGGTTGGGCGCCGAGCAGGACGAACGCGTTCACGGGGATGTGCCCGATGCCCGGCACCTCCAGGCTGTCGGCGAGCACGCTGATGTCCGGGCGCAGCCGGTGCACGCTGCCCGGTCGGACCTTTTGAAGGGGCATGTCACTCACACCTCGGAAACCCCCCGGGTGATGATCGCCGCGACCGCATGCCTCCGCTGGTGCTTCCGCCTCCATCGTCCGACCGCGGCGGCGGGGGCGCATCCGCTGGTACCCGTACCGCCGGCAGGACGGACGGACGGCACGGACGGCTTGGACGGTGCAGATGGCACGGACGGTGCGGCGGCACGTGTCCGATAGCTTTCCCGCATGTGCGTCTCCCTGGCCCCGGCTGAGTTCACCGGCACCACCCTGTACTGCGGGCGGCTGCACCACCCCGAGCACGGGCTGATCCACGTCCTCGGCTACCAGAACACCGCGGCGAACCTCGCCGAGGGCCCCAACGCCATGCTGCTGCATCTGCCGGCGCGGCAGATGAGCCGGCGCAACTTCCTGTCGGTGGGCCGTTGTTCCGACGTGCTGGAACGGATGGTGGACGCGGTACGGCCGATCTCCGTGGGCGCGGTCGACGACTCGATCGCCTGGATGGGAGCGGACCGGGGACCGGCCGTGGAGGTGTTCGAGCACGACGTGTACACGGTGGTCCTGGCCCGTGATCCGCGTGCCGTCCCCGCGGCGCTCGCCGAGGTGCCGGAGCACCGACGGCCCGCCCTCAGCCCGGAGTTGTTCGCGTTCTACGCCGAGCGCTGCCCCTCGCACGCGATCGCCGTGTGCTGCTTCGACAACGCGCAGGCGGCGCAGGCCAAGCCGCTGCTCATGTGGTACCCGCCCCACGATGCCGACGTGCTCACCCTGCCCGCGCTCGACTGCCACACGGGGGCCGTGCCCGACCCGGACGCGCTGGTGGACACGGACCACTGGGTGATCCTCGGCACGGACGAGGCCCCGGCCGGCTGGGGCTCGCCCGTCGATCACGACCCGGCCATGCGGCACGCTCTGCGGGGCTATCTGCCGGACACGGTCGTGGGCCGGCACTTCTCCGGTCCCCTGCGCAACGGGGACTTCGCGATCAGCCACGCGGATCTGCTGCGCGACGGCGCGGAACGGGTGGGCCGGGTCGGGGTGTGAGGGGTACCCCGACCCGCAGCCCGGTCCCGACCCGCAGCCCGGTCCCGAAGACCCGCCGGGATCAGATCGTCGCCGTGTCGATCACGAAGCGGTAGCGGACGTCGCTCGCCAGCACCCTCTCGTACGCCTCGTTGATCTGGTCCGCGCGGATCAGCTCGATCTCTGCGCCCAGGCCGTGCTCGGCGCAGAAGTCGAGCATCTCCTGGGTCTCGCGGATGCCCCCGATGCCGGACCCGGCGAGGGTCTTGCGGCCGGAGATCACCGAGAACAGGTTGAGGGCGACCGGCTCCTCGGGCGCGCCGACGTTCACGAACGCGCCGTCGGTCTTGAGGAGCGACAGATACGCGTCCAGGTCCAGCGGCGCCGAGACCGTCGACAGGATCAGGTCGAACGAACCCCGCAGCTCCTGGAACGTCGCCGGGTCGCTGGTCGCGTAGTAGTGGTCGGCGCCCAGCTTCAGCCCGTCCTCCTGCTTGCGCAGCGACTGGGACAGGACGGTCACCTCGGCGCCGAGCGCGTGCGCGAGCTTGACGCCCATGTGGCCGAGGCCGCCCAGACCGACGACGGCGACCTTCTTGCCGGGGCCGGCGTTCCAGTGCTTGAGCGGGGAGTACGTGGTGATGCCGGCGCACAGCAGCGGCGCGGCCTCGTCGAGGGAGATGCCCTCGGGGATGCGTACGGTGAACGCCTCGTCGACGACGATCTTCTCCGAGTAGCCGCCGTAGGTCGGCTCACCGTTCTTGTCGAGCGCGTTGTACGTGCCGACGTTGCCCTTGAGGCAGTACTGCTCCAGCCCGGCCTCGCAGTTCTCGCACTCGCGGCAGGAGTCGACCATGCAGCCGACGCCCACGCGGTCGCCGACGGCGAACTTGGTGACGCCGGAGCCGACGGCCTCGACGACACCGGCGATCTCATGGCCCGGCACCATCGGGAAGATCGCCTCGCCCCAGCCCTCCCGGGCCTGGTGGATGTCGGAGTGGCAGATACCGGCGAACTTGATGTCGATCAGGACGTCGAACTCACCGACCTCGCGGCGCTCGATGGTCGTGCGCTCCAGCGGAGCCTTGGCGGAGGGGGCCGCGTAGGCGGCGACAGTGGTGGTCATGCCGGGGGTTCTCCTAGCCGTCGTATCCGTGCCCGGCCTGCCTTCCGGTCGGGCACGATGGTCAGCCTGCCCGACGTCACGGCCTTCACCCAGGCCACGGTTCTGCGTACGTCCGCTGGTCCTACCACTGGCGGGGTCAGGCTCCTGTACCTACGACCAGGAATACTTGACGTATGGACGTACAGCCCGAAGCCGCACAGGACCGGCAGCCGCACGGCGCCCCGAACGGAGCCCCCCTCGACCGGCGTGCCGAGCTCAGCGAGTTCCTGCGGACGCGACGGGCCCGGCTGAAGCCGGAGGACGTCGGGCTGCCGGAGTTCGGCAGGCACCGGCGGGTGCCCGGCCTGCGGCGGGAGGAGCTGGCCCAGCTGGCGGGCGTGTCGGTGGCGTACTACACGCGGCTGGAGCAGGGCAACGGACGCAATGTGTCGGCGGAGGTGCTCGACGCCATCGCCCGTGCCCTGCGGCTGAGCGACGCCGAGCACAACCATCTGACGCACCTCGCGAAGCCGAAGGCCCACAAGAAGAAGCCGTCGGCCCGTCCGCAGCAGGTCAGGGGCGCCTTGCGGCAACTGGTCGACTCCCTGGACGGCGTCCCCGCGTACATCACGGGGCGGCGCTCGGACATCCTGATCTGGAACCGGATGGCGGCGGCGGTGTTCGGCGACTGGTCGGAGCTGCCCCCGCAGGAGCGGAACTGGGCGCGGCTGGTGTTCCTGCGGCCCGACTACCGGGACCTGTACGTCGAGTGGGAGCAGAAGGCCTCCGACATCGTCGGCTATCTGCGGATGGACGCCGGCTGCCACCCGGACGATCCGCGGCTGTCGGCGCTGGTGGGCGAGCTGTCGGTGAAGAGCGAGGAGTTCCGGCGGCTGTGGGCCGCGCACGACGTGAAGGAGAAGAGCCACGGCGTGAAGCGGATGCGTCACCCGCTGGTCGGCGCCCTGACCCTCTCCTTCGAGTCGTTCCGGCTGCCCGACGACCACGAGCAGATGCTGGTCACCTACCACGCCGAGCCGGGCTCCCCGTCCGCCGAGGCCCTGCGCCTGCTGGCCAGTTGGGGCACGGACGCCACCCGCGCCCGTACGGCTGCACCGTAGCGGCGCCCGGCGGCGGAACGGTGGCGGCGCCGTCCCCGGCGGGTCTCACCTCCCGAAGTACGCGTCGTGGACGCTCACCGTCGACCGGTTCCCCTTCCTGTCGGTCACCTCGGCGCGCAGCGACACGCTCTTTCCCGCCTCCGGCGTCACGAGGCTGACCTTGCCGTTCTTCACGGCGGCCTCGGTCCACTTCCCGCCGTCGTACGAGACGTACACCGTGAGCGACGCGAGGTTCCCGCCGGCGGCCGCGCCCTGGACGGTGACGGGGACGCCGATCCTCGTGCCGGCCGGGGCCGTGCTCTCGAGGCCCAGGTACGCGCCGCCGAACCGGACCGTGGAGACGGGCAGCCGCCTGTCGCCCGTGGTCCTCGCGGACCGGAAGGTCCAGCTCGCGTCGATCCGTGAGGAGGCCCTGGCCAGGGCCGGGTCACGGATGACGCTGCTGGTCAGCCGGTAGGTGGCGGGCGCCGAGGGGACCGTGAACCGGGCGGAGCCGTCCAGCGCGTCGTCGCCCGAGGCGATCTTCTTCCCGTCGCGGTAGAGGTTCGTGGTGACCTTCTCGTAGAAGGACGCCCCGGCGTGCCCGGCGCCGTCGGCGACCATCGGCAGCAGCCCGTACAGCTGGTTCCCGTCGCGTCGGATGCCGAAGAACCGGGTGATCCTCGGGCCGAAGACACCGACGTTGAAGGTGAGGGTGTAGGTCCGGCCCGCCTTGGCGGGGCGGCTGTCGCCGGTCGTGTAGTACGCGTCCAGCAGCGGGAAGCCCTGGTCGTCCTCCGCGCCGTACTGCTCGAAGTCGAAGCTCCACTTCACCCGGCCGGTGGTGGACACATACAGCGTGCGGGTGCCGGGCAGCGGCCGCGGGACGGCGAGGGCGGGCGAGCCGGGGCTGCCGGGGAGCCAGGCCCAGGCGCTGACCGCGCCCTTCTTGCCCGGGGTGGAGGAGCCGAGGCGGGCCTCGACGGTGGCCAGCTCGGCCTTCTTCCAGTGCCTGGCGTAGCCGGTGGCGAGCCGGGTCACCTTGCTTCCGTCGGCGGTGGAGTACTGGGCGGCGTCGCCCTTGGTCCACTGGCCGGCCCAGGTCTGGGTGAGCCGTCCGCCGGTGACGGGCGGCCCGAGGTGCGCGGTGCGGAACCCCTCGTAGGTGTCGAGCAGCCAGCCGAAGGTGTAGCCGTACGGGCCGACCCGGAGGGTGTAGTCCGGTGCCGCGAGGACCGGGGCGGCGGTGGTGTCGGGCACGGTGATGTCCACCGGTCTGGTTTTGCGGGCGTCCAGGGTGAGGGAGGTGTCCCGGTCGACGGTGAGCGTCGGCCGGGCCAGCCAGGCGGCCCCCTTCGCGTGGTCCTCGGGGTCCACGACGATCCCGGCGTTGAGGGCGTACGTCCCCGCGGGCACCCGCAGCTCGACCGTGCCGTCCTTGTCGTACGGCGTGAACCAGGTGTCCTCGGCGAGACCCGCGATGCCGGTCAGGTCGAGCATGTGGTGCACGGCCGGTGCGCCGTCCCGGTCGATCATCCTGAGGGTGAGGTCGTACGACTCCGCCTCGCGCTCCACGGCCGCGGCGGTCCGTACGCTCTGGCCGCCGCCCGTGGCCGTGACGTACGCCGTGTAGGCGCCGTCGAGCTTCCCGCCGAGCCTGGTGTTCACGGTGAGCGTGACCTTGGCCGTGCCGCCCGCCGGGACGGTGGTCTTCTTGGCGCCGGCCTTGAAGAACCCGGCGGGGGCCGCCTTGCCGCCGGGGCCGGTGCCGGTCACCGAGAGCGCGAGGGTGACGTCCTTCGTGCCGACGTTCCGGTAGGTGATCTTCCTCGACACGGGTTTGTCGTCGGTGTGCGGCCACTGCTGGACCCCGAAGTCCACCGACAGGGGGTCGGCGAGGATCGTCTGCCGAACGGCCCGGTCGACACGGACACGGCCCGACCCCTGCTGGAACGGGGTGTACGCGCCGCCCTTGGCGGAGGCGACGAGGGCGGCCTTGATCTCGGCGTACGTCCATCGCGGGTGCCGCTGCTTGAGCAGGGCGGCTGCGCCCGCGACATGCGGGGTCGCCATCGACGTACCGGAGATGGTCAGGTAGCCGCGAGGCTTCTCGCCGACCTCCCTCTCGATGACGCTGCCCTTGGCCGAGGCGGCGGTGACGGCGACGCCGGGCGCGGTCACGTCGGGCTTGGTCCGCCCGTCGACGGTGGGGCCCCGGCTGGAGAACGACGCGAGCCGGTCCTTGCCGTCGACGGCGCCGACGGTGAGGGCGGCGGCCGCGCTGCCCGGTGAGCCGACCGTCCGCTCGCCGCCCTCGCCCTCGTTGCCGGCGGCGACCGCGAAGAGGATGCCCTTCCGGGCGGAGAGCTTGTCGATCTCCGCCTCCATCGGGTCGGTCTCGGGGGTGTCGGGGCCGCCGAGGCTGAGGTTGACGATGTCGGCGCCCTGTGCGGCGGCCCACTCCATGCCGGCGATGATGCCGGAGTCGTCGCCGTACCCCTCGTCGTCGAGCACCTTGGCGTTGAGCAGCTTCGCGCCCGGCGCGACGCCCTGGTACGCGCCCTTGGACCGCCTGCCGGTGCCGGCGGCGATGGAGGCGACATGGGTGCCGTGGCCGTACTTGTCGGTGGTCTCGGGCGACGTGGAGAAGTTCTTCTCGGCGGTGACCCGGCCCCTGAGGTCGGGGTGGGTGGTGTCGATGCCGGTGTCGAGGACGGCGATGGTGACGCCCTTGCCGTCGTAGCCGGCCTTCCATGCCTTCGGAGCGCCGATCTGCGGGACGGACTTGTCGAGGCTGACCTCGCGGACGCCGTCCAGCCACAGGTGCGCGACCCCGCCGGCGGTGGTGCCGTCGGCGTCGGTGACCGCCTTCCACAGCGCGGCGGCGTCGTCCTTGGGGGTGAGGACCGCGTCGGCGTTCAGTGTCGTCAGGGTGCGCCGGACCGTGGTGCCGCCCGCGTCCCGTACGTCGGCACGGGCGCCGGGGGCGGTGCCGTCGTACCCCACGATCAGTTTCAGGCCCTGCCGGTGGGATCTGCGGGTGGCCGATCCGCTCAGCTCGGTGACGTCGAACAGCCGTCTGTCGACCCTGCCGGTGGAGATCAGCCGGGCGGCGTCGGCCGGGAGGACATAGGTGTGGCCGTCGGCCACCCGGACCTGGACGGGGACGCCCTCGCGGCCCTTGGCCCGCTCCAGCCCGAGGACCCGGCCGGCGGCGTCCACGAGGACCCGGTCACCGGTGACGAGGGTGAGGCGGTACCTGCCCTCCGCCGCCGCGCCGCCGCCGGCCCTGAGCCCGGCCACCGCACCACCGGCCCCGGCCGCCGGACCGGCGTCGAGGCCGGCCGCCGGGCCGGTCGTGGATGCCGTCAGCGTCACGGCGGACGCCATGGCGATCACGGCCGCCCCCACCCTGCTCTTTCGTCTGCGCACGACTCCCCCTTCGTCCGACCAGGGGACCCTTCCGCACACATACGCGTCAATTCCCCCCGGTCTACGCAGTATGACCGGGTGTCAACTCGCGTCACATACCGCGCGACTGGCGCAAAGCGGCGAAACCGGGGCCACCCGCAACCCGCACGCGCCCCGGTCTCCGCTCCCACGCGCCCCACGCCGAGGGCATCCCGCACCATGCACGGCCTCACGCCCCGGAGAACACCGATGCCGCCCCTGGGGGCGGCATCGGCATCAGGAGGGGGAGGGGTCAGGCCGCCGAGCCCGCCTTCCAGTCGGCCCAGCTCATGTTCCAGCCGTTGAGACCGTTGTCCGGGGAGACGGTCTTGTCGCCGGTGTTCTGCACGACGACCACGTCACCGACGATCGAGTTGTCGTAGAACCAGGCGCCCTCGGTGTCGGGGTCGTTGGCGCCCTTGGTGTCGTTCAGACCGACGCAGCCGTGGCTGGTGTTGACGTTGCCGAAGACGGAGTCGGCGCCCCAGTAGTTGCCGTGGATGAAGGTGCCGGAGGTCGTCAGACGCATGGCGTGGGGTACGTCCTTGATGTCGTACTCGCCCTTGCCGTCGTCGTCGGTGAAGCCGACCGTCGCGCCGTTCATCCGGGTCTCCTTGAACTTCTCGGAGATCACCATCTGGCCCTCGTACGTCTTGTTCTCGGGCGAACCGGCGGAGATCGGGATGGTCTTGACGACCTTGCCGTCCTGCGTGACCTTCATCTGCTTGGTCTTGGCGTCGACGATCGAGACCTGGTTGCGGCCGATCTTGAAGGAGACCGTCTTCTGCTGGACGCCGTAGACGCCGTCGGCGCCCTCGACACCGTCGAGCGCGAGCTTCAGCGTGACGGTGGAGCCCTCCTTCCAGTACTCCTCGGGCCGGAAGTCGATGCGGTTCGCGTTGAACCAGTGCCCGACGACCTCCTGGCCGGAGCTGGTGGAGACGGTGATCCCCTTCTGGACGGCGGCCTTGTCGGTGATCGGCTTGTCGAAGTTGATCGAGACCGGCATACCGACGCCGACCGTGGAGCCGTCCTCCGGCGTGAAGTTGCCGATGAAGCTGTTGGCGGGCGAGACGGTGGTGAACGCCGCGTTCTCGTGGGCCTCGCGGCCCTCGGAGTCCTCGGCGGTGGCGGTGATCTTGTAGCTGGTGGACCGCTCCAGCTGGACGCTGGGCGCCCAGCTCTTCTTGTCCGCGGATATCTCACCCTGGACGGCGGCGCCCTCCGCGGTGGTCATCGTCACCTTGGTGAGCGTGCCCTTGCTCACGGTGACCTTGGCGGAGTTGTTGATGGAGGCGTTGTTCGAGCCGTCCTTCGGGGTGATCTTGATGTCGGCCTCGGAGTTCTTCTTGGCCGCCGCCTCGTCGACCTTGGACTGCGAGGAGTCCCCGCCGTCGCCCCCGGACGCGTTGTCGCCGTCGCCTCCGCTGCACGCAGAGAGCACCAGCACCCCGCCGAGCAGTGCGGACGCGACCGTCAGGCCCCTGCGCCGCTTACTGTTCGTCATCACACGCTTCTCCATCGTTGCCGAAATCCCCAAGAACCGAGAATCCCCGTAAGCACTAAAACACCGCTACGGCACCGAGCCGTTCCGCTTGGCGCCGATCTGTGGGATACGCCACTCCACCTGATCCCGGGTCGCCGGAGACCCGGGCGGTGGTGCGCGAGTGACCAGTGCGCCCCCTGAGACGAGAGAACCCCGGGCGGCGGTTGCCGCCCGGGGTCATGACCCAAGGCGCCTCAGCCGCGTCCGACTTCCTCGTCGTCCTCGCCGTCATCATCCTCGTCGAGGCCCCATTCCGGCGAATCGGGGTCGTAGTCGATGCCCTCACTGCTCCAGGAGGCCTGGGCGAGTTCGACCCCCGGCACCTCACCGACCAGGTCGAACGGGTCGATCAGATACGCGAGCGCCTCCGCTGTGTCCTCCGTCACCGCGCTCTCGGCGTGTACCCGCTCATCGCCCGGCATATCGGGATCGTCGGCGATCCGTCGCAACGCGGCGCCGGTGACGGCCTCGACGTTCTCGACCTCCACCACCAATTCCACGCGAAGGCGGACAAACCGTGATGTCTCGTCTGTAGTCATGCCTCGGAGCGTACGGCTCACACACCCCGCGACTTTCCCGCGACCCGCGACTTTCATTAGCATCGCTGTCCACGGCCAATTCGCCAGCGTCACAAGGGGATCGATATTCCGTGTCCGTCGCACGTCGCGCGTCGCCCACCGCCCGCCGATCGCTGCTGACCGCCACCGCCGCGGGGACCCTTCTGGCTGCCCTGTGGTTCGTGCCGTCGGCCAACGCGACCCAGGAGTCCCCGGACATACGGCAGCGGGCGGCCGCCACCACCGACTCCGACGGGACCGCGGCCTCCGGCGCGGCCGAGGACGGCGAGTCGACGGGCCGCACCGCCCAACTCGCCGACACCGGAAGCCCCAACACCACGCCGTACATTGTCGGCGGCACCCTCTTCCTGGGCCTCGGCGCCGGCTTCGTGGCGTACTCGGTCCGACAGGGGCGCCTGGAGGCGTACTGACAGGCGCGCCGCTGACACGCGTAACACAGGGGGGCACCGCCACGTCGGCGGTGCCCCCCTGCGCGTTCCGGTCGGGTCTGCCCCGTGAGGGCTAGGGTCAGGCCAGCGGGCCGGTCACCGACTCGGCCGCCGCGACCAGCCGCCCCTCCCGGACGAACGTGTCGGCGAGCGCCAGGTCGGGGGCGAGGAAACGATCCGGCCCGCGGCCTTCGACCCCGAACTTCCGTACGGCCTCGATGACCGCCCTGGTGGCCGGCGCGGGCGTGAGCCCCTCGCGCAGCTCCACGGCGCGCGTGCCGGCGTAGAGCTCGACGGCGAGCACCCGGGTGAGGTTGCCGACGGCGGTGCGCAGCTTGCGGGCGGCCGACCACCCCATGGAGACGTGGTCCTCCTGCATCGCGGAGGACGGGATCGAGTCCGCCGAGGCCGGGACGGCGAGCCGCTTCAGCTCGCTGACCAGCGCCGCCTGCGTGTACTGGGCGATCATGAGCCCGGAGTCGACACCGGCGTCGTCGGCGAGGAACGGCGGCAGCCCGTGCGAGCGGTTCTTGTCGAGCAGCCGGTCGGTGCGCCGCTCGGCGATCGAGGCCAGGTCCGCGACCGCGATGGCGAGGAAGTCCAGCACGTACGCGACCGGGGCGCCGTGGAAGTTGCCGTTGGACTCGACCCGCCCGTCCGGCAGGACGACGGGGTTGTCGACGGCCGACGCCAACTCCCGTTCGGCGACGAGCCGGGCGTGCGCGAGGGTGTCCCTCCCGGCCCCGGCGACCTGCGGGGCGCAGCGCACCGAGTACGCGTCCTGCACCCGCGGCGCGTCGTCCTGGTGGTGTCCGGTGAGCTGCGAACCCTTCAGCACGGCCAGCATGTTGGCGGCGGAGGCGCCCTGTCCGGGGTGCGGGCGGATGGCGTGCAGCTCGGGGGCGAGGACCTTGTCGGTGCCGAGCAGCGCCTCCAGGGAGATCGCGGCGGTGACGTCGGCCGAGGTGTAGAGCGTCTCCAGGTCGGCGAGCGCCATGACGAGCATGCCCAGCATGCCGTCGGTGCCGTTGAGGAGGGCGAGCCCCTCCTTCTCGCGCAGCTCGACGGGGGTGATGCCGTGCGCGGCGAGCAGCTCGGCGGCCGGCCGGACGACGCCGTCGGGGCCCTCGGCGTCGCCCTCGCCCATGAGGGTGAGGGCGCAGTGCGACAGCGGCGCGAGGTCGCCGGAGCAACCGAGGGAGCCGTACTCGTGCACGACGGGGGTGATCCCGGCGTTGAGGAGGTCGGCCATGGTGCGCGCGACCTCGGGGCGCACGCCGGTACGACCGGAGCAGACCGTCTTCAGCCGCAGGAACATCAGGGCGCGGACGACCTCGCGCTCCACCCTGGGGCCCATGCCGGCCGCGTGCGACCGGACGATGTTGCGCTGGAGCTGGGTGCGCAGCTCCTGGCTGATGTGCCGGGTCGCGAGGGCACCGAAGCCGGTGGAGACCCCGTAGACGGGGTCCGGTTTGGCCGCCAGCGCGTCCACGATCTCGCGAGCCGCGGCGAGGGCCGTCAGCGCCTCCTCGGAGAGCTCGACCCGGGCGCCGGCGCGCGCGACGGCGAGGACGTCGGCGGCGGTGACTCCGGACGTCCCGAGCACCACCGTGTCCACAGAGTGCATATCCATATTCAGGATCGTAGGGACTGAATCGCCGAATGTCACGACCGGTCGCCAGGGGGGCTCCTTACTCGTCCGCCGTCCCGCCACACGATCCGCGACATTCACGGACGAAGCAATTCGCGTAGATCCGGGAATGATCAGAAATTTCTTAGAATTCGATCAAAGAACGATCAGAAACTCGCAGGTAACAGAGGTGCCTGGTGTGGCGGAGGGTTACGGTCGTGACACCTGATGCGTCGACGCCTCCCAGTGCGCACCCTCCCGGTGCGCGCACACGAGGGGCCGACGCCTCGGACGACCCTGTCCCCACGGCCACCACTCCCCCCTGTCGGCCGTGGGGCCCCTACGGCCCCGGCGACGCGACCACTCCCGGGCCGTAGGCGTCCGAGGGCCGCGCGCGACCTCGAACACCGCGCGGCCCGCCCTAGGACCGGCGCCCTCGAATGCGGCGCCGGTCCCCGGGGTGTGCCGGATCGACGGGGGCGGGCGGCCGGTCGGCGAGACTGACGACCGGGTCCTCGGCACCGTCGCCCTCCCGGCCCGCGACGACCGGCTCGATCGAACCGGCGGCCTTGGCCCGGTACTGCGCGGCGTCCGCGAGCCGGAACAGCCGCCGCGCCGAGCGCAGCGGCCCGATCGGGTCCCCCGTGGAGGCGACCCCGCACGCGACCCCGTCACCCGGCTCCAGATCCCGCGCCCGCGCGCACAGATCACCGGCGACCCGCACCACCTCGTCCGCGGACGGGCCCACCGCGAGCAGACAGAACTCGTCCCCGCCGAGCCGCGCGGCCAGGACGTGGGGCAGCTCCGCCGCGCAGCGCGAGAGCACCGAGCCGAACCGTTCCAGCACCTGGTCGCCCACGGCGTGCCCGTAGGAGTCGTTGACCTTCTTCAGGCCGTTGAGGTCGCAGACCACCAGGCTGATCACGGTGCCGTCGCGCCGGTGCGCCTCCATCGCCTCGTCCAGCCGCAGGTCGACCGCGCGCCGGTTGCCGAGGCCGGTGAGGGGGTCGGTGAAGGCGAGCCGCCGGGCCTCCTCCAACCGTTCCGACTGCGCGATCCCCGCCGCCACGACCGAGGCGAGGACCGTCGCGAAGGCGGCGTCGTCGCCGTGGAAGACGGGCTCCCCGGCGGGCCGGGCCACATACAGCTCGCCCCACGCCCTGCCGTTCAGCACGATGGGCGCCACCACGCAGCAGCCCCGGCCGCGCCGGCGCAGCGCCGCCACCCGCTGATGGCAGTAGCCGCCCCGGCGCCGGTCCGCGACGGGCCCGGCCGCCGTCTCCACCCAGGCGTTGGGCTCACCGCCCTCCAGCCACCGCTCGTGCAGGAACTCCGCGATCTCCGGGAACTGGTGCACGGGGTACGTCTCGTCCTCCGGGAACTCCTCCTCGTCCGCCGCCCGGATGCCCACGTTCACGAGCACCCGCAGCAGCCCGCGCTCCCGCTCCCACACGGACAGCGCGGCGAAACTGCCGGACAGGGCCCGGCACGCCCCGTCCGCCGCCGCCCGCCACGACTCACGGGGCGTGTGCGCGGCGGCCATGCCCCGCGCAAGCGCCACCACGGCCCTCAGCCGTCTGTCCTCGCCCACCACTCCAGGCTAGGGAGCTTTGCTCCGATTTGGGACGTTGGTGGGGCGAACAGGGGTACGGCCCCGCAAAGCCCTTGGCTCACTCCCCCGGCCAGTCCGGCTTCCGCTTCTCGTTGAACGCGGCCACACCCTCCGCGCGGTCGCCCGAGAAGGCCACGGAACGCCACGCCGCGTCCTCGACGTCCAGACCGGCCCGCAGATCGAGGCCGTGCCCGAGCCGCAGGGCCCGCTTCGCGGCCCGCAGCCCCACGGGTGAGTTGGCGGCCATCCGCGCGGCCAGCGCCAACGCCTCCGTACGGTCCTGCCCCTCGGCCACCAGTTCGTCCACGAGACCCAACTCCCGCGCCTCCACGGCCTCCAGCCGCCGCGCGGTGAAGATCAGCTCGGCGGCCCGCGCGGCCCCGACACGGCGCGGCAGCAACTGCGTACCGCCGCCGCCGGGGATCACCCCCACGGACACCTCCGGCAGGCCCACCACCGCGGTGCGGTCGGCCACGATGACATCGCAGGACAGCGCCAGCTCGAACCCGCCACCCAGCGCGAAGCCGTGCACGGCCGCGACGGTCGGCATCGGAAGCTCCAGCACACCGGTGTACGCCGCCCGCGCCACGGGCCGCTGCCGCACCAGCTCCGCGTCGCTGAACGAGTTCCGCTCCTTCAGGTCGGCCCCCACACAGAACGCCCGCTCGTGCGTCGAGGTGACCACGACCACCCGTACGTCCCGGTCGGCGGCCAGCGCGTCGCACGCGGCGGCGATGGAGCGGGCCATGTCGGTGGACACGGCGTTCATGGCCTTCGGCCGGTCGAGGGCGAGTTCGGCGACGTAGGCGTGCCGCCGCACGACCACGAACTCGCCGTACCGCCGCTCGCCGCCCGGCCCCTCTGCGACATCGACCCCGACACCCATGACACACCCTCCGGTTAACGCGGGTTAACTACCGTCACCCTCGATCATCGCAGCCCGCCCGGCCTCGCAAAACCCCGTAACACGCCGTGGAACCCCTGCGGCGACGCGTTCGGCAACACGGCGCGACAACGCGTCGGCCCGTTTCCCCGTTCGAGTGACATCGAGCCCTTCGTCGGCCCCGTCGCTGTTCTCTCCGCATAGCCTGCGCTCCGCCAGGCGCACCGGGGGACAGGGGCGCGGAGGGAGGACGGACCATGACGACACACACGGCGACCAGGCCGACGACGACGCCCACGACGGGGACGCCACCGAGCGCGCCGTCGGCTGCGCCCCGACAACCACCCCGGCCGCCATCCCCGCGACAGCCCACCCCCCAGCCAACCGCTACGCCCAACACCAGGGCCACGTCGACACCACCGAGCCCCCAGCCGAGCGGCTCGCCCGACAGCCAGAGCACGCCGAAGCAGCCGAGCCCCCAGCCGAACGGTTCGCCGGACGCCCTGGGCACGTCCAAGCCACCGAGCCACCGGCCCGCACCGCCGGAGGCGATCGGGGGCGGCTCGACGCGATGGGCCCCGACGGGAGCCCCTACGGCGCCGGCGAGCCCCCGGGCGTCCCGGCCGACCGCGACGCCCCGCCCATCCGCTGCGCCTCGCCCATTTACTGCGCCCCAGACGTCCGCGACGCCCCAGGCGGCCACCACTGGCGCCACTCCCGCCCCGACTGCGGTCGCGCCCCCCGTCTCGGCGGTGAGCGTCGTGGCTCCGGACCAGGTCGCCCCCGTTTCGCTCGTCGCTCGGCCCAGGGGGCGGCACCGGCGGCCGCGGCCTCGGAAGGTGTTGTTCGCGGTCGGCGGGATGGCGTTGGCGGCGGGCGCCCTGAGCCTGCTGCGGCTGGCCTCGGATCCGGTCGCCGGTGGCGGCACGGCCGCCGGGACCGCGCCCAGGGCGGCGGACGACCTCACGGATGATTCGACCGGCGCCGGGGCCCAGGTGGGCGGCGTACCGTCGGCCGAGCCGACCGCCGACGCGCCCATGGGCGACACGAGCCCCACGCCGTCCCCACCGCCGTCACCGGGTTCCGCCACCGCCGTGCCCACACCGTCGGCGGCCTCGTCCGTCCCCTCGATCGGCGTGGAACTCCCCGACGGCCCCGGCGCCGACCGCGCCCCTACAGCCGACGCCACCCTCCCGGAGAGCCCCGCGGCCCCCGAGGCCGCCCGGCCCGCCCCGACCACGCCCACCCAACAGTCGCCCGCCCCCCGGCAACCGGCCGCCCCCGACTCCCCGCCCGCCCCCGACAGTCCGTCCGAGCCGGCCCAGCCGACCCAGCCGTCCCGGCCGCAGGGACCGGGTCTGTGCGTCCCGATCGTCGGCCTGTGTGTCGGTGACACGCCGACCGGCAGGTGAGGGCGGTCGGCAGGGCAGCCACAGGCCCGGAGCCCTCAGCCCTCGGCGAGCGGCCCTCGGCGAGCAGCGCGGTCTACGGCTTGCCCGGTCGGCGGGTCAGCAGCCACGGCTGGACCACGCCCAGACCGCGGACGGGGCGTTGCCACATGGGCTGGAGGGCGAAGCGGTAGGTAGGCGGTTCCTCGCCCTCCTTCTCGGCGGCGGCCGCGGCTTCGGCGGCCTCCGCCTCGGACGCGGGCGCCTCACCGGTGCGGATGAGTTCCTCGGCGAACGCGGCGTCCACCAGGACCGCGTCCTTGGGGGCTATGGAGGTCAGCCGGCTCGCGAGGTTCACCGTGGAGCCGAACACGTCCCCCATCCGGGTCGTGACCGTCCCGAAGGCCATGCCGACGCGCAGCTCGGGCATGGTCTCGTCGTTCGCCATGGTCTCGATCAGGCGCAGCGCGATCTCGGCGGCGACCCCCGCGTCATCCGCGGCGTAGAGGACCTCGTCGCCCAGGGTCTTGATCAGCCGGCCACCGTTCGCGGCCACGAGGTCCGCCGCCGTGGTCTCGAACGCCTCGACGAGCTCGCCGAGCTCCTCCTCCTCCATCCGGCGCGTGAGCCGGGTGAAGCCGACCAGGTCGGCGAAGCAGACCGCGAGCCGCCGGTCGACCATCTCCTCGTCGTCCGCGGCCTGCACGACCCGCCCGGTGGCGGCGGCGAGCTGGCGGCGCCAGACGTAGACGAGGAACTCCTCCAGCTCCGGCAGGAGCAGTTCGACCAGGGGGTACGTCACCTCGGTGCGGGTCATGCCCGGCTCCGGCGGTTCCGTCAGCCCCTCCAGGAAGGAGTCGATCTGCCACTCGGCGAGCCGCGCGGTGGTCTGCCCGGTGGAACGTGCCACCTGCACGGCCATGGCCTCGCTGAGCAGCCCCGCCTCGACGAGACCGGCGAGCCGCCGCAGGGCGAGGACGTCCGCCTCGGTGAGCGCCTTGGCCTGGCCGATGTCCGCGAAGCCCATGGCACGCCAGAACCGGGACGCCAGTTCCATGGACACGCCCGCGCTCCGGGCCGCCTGGAAGGGGGTGTAACGGCGCTCGGCACCGAGGATGAGCCCTTCGAGCCGCAGCGCGAGCGGGTCCTCCTCGCCGCCGTCCGCGCCCTGGGGGTCCGGCGGGTCCACGCGGCCCTGCGCGTCCGTGCCGGTGTCCTCGACGCTCACGCCAGCTGCCCTTCCGATCTCCCGCGGTCACGTACTCGACCGGCCTCAACTCTACGGCAGGTGTGCGCCAGCTCACTCCGTCAGGTGCGGCCGCCGGGGGTGCCCTCCTTGACCGTACGGCCCCGGCGTGGGCGCCGCCCCCGGGAGCGGAACCCCCGGGTGCTCCACCCGCACCCCGCCCAGCGGCCCGCCGTCCGGCGGCGGGATGGACTGGACGCCGTCACCGGGTGCCCGGACAACAGGCGCCCCACACACCCCACCGCCCCCTGCTGTCTCCTCTTTCTCACATGGCACGCAGATGCACGATGTCCCCGGCCCCCACCGGCTCCCGTACCCCTTCTCCGGTGGCCAGCACCAACCGCCCGTCGCCGTCGACGGCCACGGCCTCCCCGACGATCGACCGGTCGCCCGGCAGCTCGGCCCGCACCGTGCGCCCGAGGGTCGCGCACCCGGCCGCGTACGTCTCCTGCAGCCCGCTCACCGCGGGGTCGCCCGCGGCCCCACGCCAGCGGCCGTACCAGTCCTCCAGGGAGCGCAGAACGGCGCGCAGCAGCGGATCGCGGTCGGTGGTCACGGCGCCGGCGAGGGCCAGGGACCCGGCGGTGGGCACGGGCAACTCGTCCTCGCGCAGGCTGACGTTGACGCCGATCCCGATGACGACCCCGTCGCCCGCGCGCTCCGCGAGGATGCCGCCGACCTTGCGTTCCTCACCGCCGACGGTCACCAGCACATCGTTGGGCCATTTGAGTGATGTATCGACGCCGGCGGCCCGGGACAGGCCCGTGGCGACGGCGACCCCGGCGAGCAGCGGCAGCCAGCCCCACTGGTGGACGGGGACGTCGGTGGGCTTGAGGAGGACGGAGAAGAAGAGCCCCGAGCGGGGCGGGGCCGTCCACTGCCGGTCGAGACGGCCGCGGCCGGCGGTCTGCTCCTCGGCGACGAGGACCGCTCCCTCGTCGGCGTCCCCCCGGGCCGCGAGACCCACCAGGTCGTGGTTGGTGGAGCCGGTGCGCTGCACGACCTCCACATCGCGGTACAGGCCCCCGTGCCCGCCGCCCCGTACGAGCGCCCGGCGCAACGCGGCCCCGTTGAGCGGCGGACGGTCGAGGTCGGACCAGCGGCTGTCGTCTGAAGCATCTCGCGGCGTCATGCAACCCACCCTAGGTGTGGTAAACGCCGCACTGCCGAACGGTAGGCGCAGCACTACGCTACGGATGAGTAACCACCGCTACTTCTGAGCACGCATGAGCACGTAACGAGACAGCGCGAGCCCTCGTCCCGAGCGGGCACGCACCCCGAAGTCCTCACGTCCCCCGTCCCACTGAGCAGGCAGGGAGCCGCACCCCGATGTCCGAGCCGGAAGAGCCAGCACACATCGACATTCACACGACCGCGGGGAAGCTCGCGGATCTGCAGCGCCGCATCCACGAGGCGACGCATGCCGGCTCCGAGCGCGCGGTGGAGAAGCAGCACGCCAAGGGCAAACTGACGGCCCGTGAGCGGATCGAACTGCTCCTCGACGACGACTCCTTCGTGGAGTTCGACGAGTTCGCCCGCCACCGTTCCACCGACTTCGGCATGGAGAAGAACCGCCCGTACGGCGACGGTGTCGTCACCGGGTACGGCACGGTCGACGGCCGCCCCGTCGCCGTGTTCTCGCAGGACTTCACCGTTCTCGGCGGTTCCCTCGGCGAGGTCTTCGGCCAGAAGATCATGAAGGCGATGGACTTCGCCCTGAAGACCGGCTGCCCCGTGATCGGTATCAACGACTCCGGCGGCGCCCGTATCCAGGAGGGCGTCATGGCCCTCGGCATGTACGGCGAGATCTTCCGCCGCAACACCCACGCGAGCGGGGTGATCCCGCAGATCTCCCTGGTCGTCGGCCCGTGCGCGGGTGGCGCGGTGTACTCGCCCGCGATCACCGACTTCACGGTCATGGTCGACCAGACCTCGCACATGTTCATCACCGGCCCGGACGTCATCAAGACGGTCACCGGCGAGGACGTCGGCTTCGAGGAACTGGGCGGCGCCCGTACGCACAACGCGACCTCGGGCGTGGCCCACCACATGGCGGGCGACGAGAAGGACGCGATCGAGTACGTCAAGCAGCTCCTGTCCTACCTCCCGTCGAACAACCTCAGCGAGCCCCCGGCCTTCCCGGAACAGGCCGACCTGTCCGTCACCGACGAGGACCGCGAGCTGGACACGCTCGTCCCCGACAGCGCGAACCAGCCGTACGACATGCACGCGGTGGTCGAGCACGTCCTGGACGACGGCGAGTTCTTCGAGACGCAGGCCCTGTTCGCGCCGAACATCCTCACCGGCTTCGGCCGGGTCGAGGGCCATCCGGTGGGCATCGTCGCCAACCAGCCCATGCAGTTCGCGGGCTGTCTGGACATCGACGCCTCCGAGAAGGCGGCCCGCTTCGTCCGCACCTGCGACGCCTTCAACGTCCCGGTCCTGACCTTCGTCGACGTGCCCGGCTTCCTCCCGGGCGTCGGCCAGGAGCACGAGGGCATCATCCGCCGGGGCGCCAAGCTGATCTACGCCTACGCCGAGGCCACGGTCCCGCTGATCACGGTCATCACCCGCAAGGCGTTCGGCGGCGCCTACGACGTCATGGGCTCCAAGCACCTCGGCGCCGACCTCAACCTGGCCTGGCCGA
The DNA here is from genome assembly GCF_055573455.1 of Streptomyces sp. NPDC030183. Lineage (NCBI taxonomy): Bacteria > Bacillati > Actinomycetota > Actinomycetes > Kitasatosporales > Streptomycetaceae > Streptomyces > Streptomyces sp. NPDC030183. Next base: position 4,243 of record NZ_JBVIBK010000007.1, on the reverse strand, counting down.
CCGCCCAGATCGCCGTCATGGGCGCCCAGGGCGCGGTCAACATCCTGCACCGCCGCACCATCGCCGCCGCCTCCGACGAGGAGCGCGAGGAGGTGCGCGCCCGCTTGATCCAGGAGTACGAGGACACCCTCCTCAACCCCTACACGGCGGCCGAACGCGGCTATGTGGACGCCGTGATCATGCCCTCGGACACCCGCCGCCACATCGTCCGGGGCCTGCGCCAGCTGCGCACCAAGCGCGAGTCCCTGCCTCCGAAGAAGCACGGCAACATCCCCCTCTAGACCTGACGGGAGCCATCGTGATCAAGGTCGTACGGGGCAATCCGACCCCCGAGGAGCTGGCCGCCGCCCTGGCGGTGGTCCAAGCGCGCGCCGCGGCGGCGGCCACGCAGCCGTCCGGCGCGCCCGCCCCCCGGGACTCCTGGTCCGACCCGTCCCGCATCGCCGCGCACCGCCTGCCGGCCCCGGGCCCCACCTCGTGGAGCCGCACCTACTGGCCCGGCTGAGCGGAACCACCGGCTTCTAGTTGAGTACGCGTACTCAGGCGTCCGGACCACAGCGCCCCGCACCATCGGAGCATGCTGTGGTCCGACCCTGAGAACGAGCCGCCGAAGGAACTCCGAGACACCCAGGAGATGCTCCGCCGGCTCAGCATCCTCATGGCGCTGGCCATGGTCCTGGCCATGCTGGTCCTGGGCATCCGCTGAACGCCGGTCAACGGCGGCCTCGGCCGCCCCGCGCCCGCCGCTACGCTGACCGCATGACCGACTTGCACTCCCGGCGTCGCCTGGTGCTCGCCTCCCAGTCCCCCGCCCGCCTCAACCTGCTCCGGCAGGCCGGCCTGGACCCCGAGGTGATCGTCAGCGGAGTGGACGAGGACGCCGTCACCGCTCCCACCCCCGCCGAACTGGCCCTCGCCCTCGCCGAGGCCAAGGCATCCGTCGTGGCGGCGAAGCCCGAGGTCAAGGGCGCCCTCGTCATCGGCTGCGACTCGGTGCTCGACCTGGACGGCGAGGCCCTCGGCAAGCCCGCCGACGCCGAGGAGGCCACAGCCCGCTGGAAGGCGATGCGGGGCCGCGCCGGCACCCTCCAGACCGGCCACTGCGTCTACGACACCGCCACCGGCCGCTACACCTCCGCCACCGCCTCCACCGTGGTCCACTTCGGCGACCCCTCCGACGAGGAGATCGCGGCGTACGTGGCCTCGGGCGAACCCCTCTACGTCGCGGGCGCGTTCACGCTCGACGGCCGCTCGGCCCCGTTCATCGACGGCATCGACGGCGACCACGGCAACGTCATCGGCATCAGCCTCCCGCTGGTCCGCCGTCTGCTGGCCCAACTGGACGTGGCCATCACGGACCTGTGGACGCCCCGAGCGCGGTGACGGCGGCTCAGGAGGCGCCGGCGGCCGGCGGCGCGACGGGCGCGGCCGGCGTGCCGTCCTCGGCGGCGCCCGGCCCCGGGCCCCGGCCTCCGGCGTCGGCCTTCCGGTCGTACGTCATCAGGGTGAGCACCACGAGCGCCAGCACCACCATCATGAAGACGAAGGCGCCCCACCCGACCAGCCCCACGGTGAGCGCGCCGAGCAGCCCGTGCACCACGGCCGCGCTGATGAGCACGACACGCCCGAGCCCGGCCGCGGGCCGGTCCCGTACCGCGACGAGCAGCGCGACGAACCCGCAGAACGCGAAGTAGAGCCCGAAGACGACACCCCCGGCCTTGGACGAGACGGACATCGCGTCGGGGTCCAGCCCGGCGAGGGACATCTTCTGCCGGTCGACGACGGTGCCGAGGAACCACTGGAGCAGGGCGATCCCCAGCCCCTCCGCGAACAGCACGATCGCCGTGACCACCGCCACCGGTCTGCGGATCACCGCCACCCACCCACTTTCCCTGCCCGCGCCGTTCCCGCCGGGGCGCCGTCACCCCACGTAAGTGTTCGAGACATCGCGAACGCTACTAACGGGTAAACCCGGGGACAAGGGTTCTCACGAGAGCAAAGAATCGTTGGGCCATTAGTAGGGACTCCACAAAGAAACCCAACCGGCCGCAGCGCGGCCGCACAGAGACCTTGACCACAGTGGAGGGCTAGGGTTTTCGGGTGGAGTCCTGCGTGATGCGGTACGACAAGGGATTTCGCCGGTCGAGCGAGCCTCGATTCACGCTCCGTGTGGGCAAGGTCACCATTGAGGACGGGTCGAAACGCCGTGTCGGCAGTCCCTAAACTCGGCTTGTTTCAAGGAGAGGGAGCCATCGTGCGCAAGGTGTTGATCGCCAACCGAGGCGAAATCGCTGTCCGCGTCGCCCGGGCGTGCCGGGACGCCGGGATCGCGAGCGTGGCCGTGTACGCGGAACCGGACCGGGACGCACTGCACGTGCGTGCCGCGGACGAGGCGTTCGCCCTGGGCGGTGACACCCCCGCCACCAGCTACCTGGACATCGCCAAGGTGCTCCAGGCGGCCAAGGACTCCGGGGCGGACGCGATCCACCCGGGCTACGGCTTCCTCTCGGAGAACGCGGAGTTCGCCCAGGCGGTGCTGGACGCGGGCCTGATCTGGATCGGCCCGCCGCCGCAGGCGATCCGCGACCTGGGTGACAAGGTGGCGGCCCGTCACATCGCCCAGCGCGCGGGCGCCCCGCTCGTCGCGGGCACCCCCGACCCGGTGTCGGGCGCCGACGAGGTCGTGGCGTTCGCCGAGGAGCACGGCCTGCCCATCGCCATCAAGGCGGCGTTCGGCGGCGGCGGCCGCGGTCTGAAGGTGGCCCGCACCCTCGAAGAGGTGCCCGAGCTGTACGACTCGGCCGTCCGTGAGGCGGTCGCGGCGTTCGGTCGCGGCGAGTGCTTCGTGGAGCGCTACCTGGACAAGCCGCGGCACGTCGAGACCCAGTGCCTGGCGGACAAGCACGGCAACGTGGTCGTCGTCTCCACCCGCGACTGCTCGCTCCAGCGCCGCCACCAGAAGCTGGTCGAGGAGGCCCCGGCGCCGTTCCTGTCGCCCGAGCAGAACGCGGAGCTGTACCGCGCGTCGAAGGCCATCCTGAAGGAGGCCGGCTACGTCGGCGCCGGCACGGTGGAGTTCCTCGTCGGCATGGACGGCACGATCTCCTTCCTGGAGGTCAACACCCGCCTCCAGGTGGAGCACCCGGTCACCGAGGAGGTCACCGGCATCGACCTGGTCCGTGAGATGTTCCGGATCGCCGACGGCGAGGAGCTGGGCTACGACGACCCGCCGATGCGCGGCCACTCGTTCGAGTTCCGCATCAACGGCGAGGACCCGGGCCGCAACTTCCTCCCGGCCCCCGGCACGGTCACCACGTTCACCCCGCCGTCCGGTCCCGGTGTCCGCCTGGACGCGGGCGTGGAGTCCGGCAGTGTCATCGGCCCGGCCTGGGACTCCCTCCTGGCCAAGCTGATCGTCACCGGCGCCACCCGGCAGCAGGCCCTTCAGCGTGCCGCGCGCGCCCTGGAGGAGTTCCAGGTCGAGGGCATGGCCACGGCCATCCCGTTCCACCGCGTGGTCGTGAAGGACCCGGCGTTCGCTCCCGAACTCACCGGTTCCACCGACCCGTTCACGGTCCACACCCGCTGGATCGAGACGGAGTTCGTCAACGAGATCAAGCCGTTCGCGGCTCCCGCGGACACCGCCGAGCCCGAGGACGAGTCGGACCGCGAGACGATCGTCGTCGAGGTCGGCGGCAAGCGCCTGGAGGTATCCCTCCCCACCGCCCTGGGCATGACCCTGGCCCGCACCGGCCTGGCCGCGGGCGCCAAGCCCAAGCGCCGCGCGGCCAAGAAGTCGGGCCCGGCGGCGTCGGGTGACACCCTCGCCTCCCCGATGCAGGGCACGATCGTGAAGGTCGCCGTCGAGGAGGGCCAGGAGGTCAAGGAGGGCGACCTCGTCGTGGTCCTGGAGGCCATGAAGATGGAGCAGCCCCTCAACGCCCACCGCTCCGGCACGATCAAGGGCCTGAGCGCGGAGGTCGGCGCCTCCATCACCTCGGGCGCGGCGATCTGCGAGATCAAGGACTGAGCACCCGCACGCACCGACGCGACCCCCGCGCCCGTCAGGGCCGCGGGGGTCGCGTCGTCCCCGCGGCAACTCGCCCGGCCGCCCGCCCCCTCAGGGCCCGGAGGGCCCCCGGAGGGCCCTAGGTGTTCTGTCCACGGAGGTTCGTGACGCAAGTCTCGGCTGAAGGATCTTGAAACGGGTGAGGGCCTTCTGGCCTGGTGTGGATTGCGACAT